>DHGD01000147.1:0-45819 GCA_002402575.1 Syntrophomonas sp. UBA4807 | reverse complement strand
CCCCAGCTGTTTAGGTTCAGCAATATGGCCAGATAATACAGGGCCGATCCAAAGATGCCGGGAAAAGAGGCAAATCCCAGACAGGCAAGAACTCCCCTGCCATTGCCGTAGCCATATATAATCTCCGCCAGCAGGGAAAACAATCCTGCGCTGACAAACCAGACGGCTATCGCCGCGATTGCTCCCAAGGCTGCAATAAGCCCAGCCATGGAAGCCGGAATCAGACCTGTTTCAATCTGGGTTATCGAGCGGCCCGCCTCCCGCAACAAGTAATTGGCAGCATATACCGTTACAAACACCAGGAAAGCTGGCAAGAGCGGCCTCGTGCGGGCCAATTCCCGCATAGCGGTCTGCGGTTGAAAAATCAATCCGTAAAGAATATCCAATATGGACAAACCGAGCCCCCCAGTTAATAATATAACCTGGCCTTAAGCTGATTACCCAGCAAGGCAGATTCCAGGCTGGAAACCAGCCGCTTCCACATGTCTTCCTGGTTCAGCACCTCGACTGTGGCCTCCCCCGGTATGCCGGCCATGATTTTGGCCTGCTCAATGGCGTCATAATAATCCCCCAGGCTATCCACTAAACCCAAATCCTTGGCCTGGGCGCCGGTAAAGATACGCCCATCGGCCAGGGGCATGAGCTGCTCGCGGGTTATCTTGCCCTCCCGGCCTTTTAAGACCTGATCGACGAACTGCTGATAGGAATCCTGCACGATACCCTGCAAGAGCTGCTGTTCCACCGCGGTCAGTTCGCGGAAGGGCGAGCCGATATCTTTGTGCTCGCCACTCTTGATGACCACCTCTTTAAGACCTATTTTTTCATATAAGCCTTGCATATTCTGCATTTCCATGATTACCCCGATGCTGCCCGTCAAGGTGGCCGGGTTGGCCATGATATGATCCGTGCTGCAGGCGATCCAATAGCCCCCTGAAGCGCATACGTCCCCCATGGAAGTGATTACCGGCTTGCCGCTTGCCCTGAGCTTATCCAGTTCAACCCCGATTTCCTGTGCGGCCACAGACGTCCCGCCCGGGCTGTCCACCCTTACAACCACCGCTTTGATATCTGGTCGCGAAGCGGCCTGCCGGACGATGGCCATAATATCACGAGCGCTGGCGGTGCTTCCGGAAAGCAGGTTGGCAGTGCCAGTGCCAGCCATGACGCCGGAAATCTCTATTACCCCGATCTTGTCACCGCCTTTGAGGCCTGGTCTGGCCTGGGGCTGGCTTAGACTCTGCACTGCCATAATAAGAAGAATAAGCAGAATCACCAGTATCAGTCCAATAACAATCCTCTTTTTCATGGTTTACCTCCTGTTCTAATGGCCTTCGGCCTTGACCATACCGCGCCCCTGGCAGTGTACCCGCATTACTGCGGGGGAAACCAAGGTTTTATTGGCTGGCAGCGAGGCCTGGCTTCCTACTGCCACCTCGAGCTGATCAGGCAGTTCCACCAGGGTGAATTGCATGAAGACCTTCCCCGCCACTGCACATGGTTGGCCTTGAATATACACCCGCATGATGAATCTGGAAATACGCAGCCGGGCCAAGAGCATCTTTAAGGCCCGCTTGAGGGCGTCCGCCCATCCCGCGGGGGGATTGGTCACCGCCACTGCCACCCCGTCGGCGAACCCCGCCGAGATTACGGCGATACGAGCTGCTTTTTTAAGGCGGTAGGTTCTGAAGTAGCCGATCGAACTCCCCGCCGGGAGATGCTTAACAGCAATAACCCGAGCCTTGAACTGAAACGGATCCCTGAGCTGAATCGGCCTGGGCATCTTGCCCACGGGGTACTGTCCCGAGAGCAAGGTCCCGACCCTCACCGCCTCCAGATGCATATGAGGAAAGCGCAATGTTACCGTGCTGTTGGCACAATGACGGATGGGAATATCATAGCCCTCTTGGTGCAGGCGGTTGACCACCTGGTTGAATCTTTCAAACTGCCGCAGGGTGTAAGCTGGATCACTGGCACCGGCATGAGCCATATGCGTATATATACCTTCAATGTATATGAAATGATTCTCACTTAATGACCTGCAAACCAGCAGAGCTTCCTCTTCTGACAGGCCAAAACGGTTCAGGCCGGTTTCTATTTTAAGATGCAGCTTGAGCCGTCGCTGCAACGAACGGCCGGCCTGATCAGTCAGGGCAGCGTCTTGCGGTGTGGAGACCATAATCGTCAAATCGGCCCTGATGGCTTCTATAACAGCCTCTTCGTCAACCAGCGGACTTAGCAGCAATATGTCCGCTTTAAGCCCTGCCTGGCGAAGTTTTAAGGCTTCCGCCAAAAAGGTTACCGCGAACCGGTCCACCCCGTTAGCTTCCAACAGAAGGGCGGTAGGCACCAGGCCATGACCATAGGCATCGGCTTTGACTACCGCTATGAGACGGGTGGCATCCGACAACAACGACTGCACCCCGGCCAGATTACCTAGTATGGCGTCATCATCTATCTCTACCCATTTATCATGCATGAATGCTCAGTCGCCTCCCTGTCCCGCCCCGCTGCGCCTGCGTCCCAAGTATACCGGCACAGCTTTGGTCCATAGCCAATACCAAGCAGGCTGATAGACGAAATCCCACTCGCCCACGAATTCGGTCAACACTCCGTTAAAACCCTTCTTGAAACGGTACAATCCGTACAGCGGATTATTTTCATCCATGTCACCGGATACGCCCCGGAAATCATACAACTTGCATCCCTGTTCTTTGGCCCAGCTTATCATTTCCCATTGCAAGAGGTAGTTGGGCATGACGTTGCGATGGCGGTTGCTGGAAGCCCCATAAAGATACCAGGCCTTATCCCCGAGGATGAAGGCCAAGGTGGCAGCCACCACCTCTTCCTGGTAATGGGCCAGAAATATCCGGGCATAGCCGTTTGTAATCATATGTTCCCAGATGGACGCAAAGTATTCGTATCCCCGGATAAGGAACCGATCCCGCTGGGCGGTTTCTTGCAGTATGGCGTAAAATACTTTTAAATCCTCAAGGTCTTGGGCAATGGTGACAGTGACTCCCTTTTTGGCGGCCAGCTTGATATTGTAGCGCCACTTGTGGTGCATATTGGCCAGGAGCTGTTCATAATCAGGGGTGAGGTCCAGACGCATCACGAAATTGGGCTGAACCCCCTCAAAATTGAGCCCCGCTTCACGCCGCCTAAAGCCACAGGCTCCAAGAATACCAGCATAATCCTGGTTGTCCGCCGCCACGTCAGGATCTATCTTCAAGAAAATTGCCCCCTCGCGGCGGGCAATGTTGCGGGCAAATTCAAATAACCGGCGATGCTCCTGCAGATTGTCTGGGTCGGCTACCGGGCCCCGCGGGGCGTAGAAGATGCTGCGCTTCACCCCCGGGATGGGCAAAGAGCGCTTTAAAATCAACATCGCCGCCTTTATCTGGCCGTCCTCCTCCAGAGCCAGAGCAATGGGCTTCCAGCCAGTCAGATTTTTTACCTGCCCCCACTCCCAGAGCTGCAGAAAGTGCCCTTTGGGATGACGGGCAATAAAGCTATTGTAGGCGGATTTGTCCTTGGCCTCGATAATCCTGCTCGTATACATGTTTGTCCCCTTCAGAGATGCTCATTACTATTTTGCCCTGTTGAATGGCAGGTATCCGCGCGGCTCAACGGCCCCGAAGCCACCTTACCGACTGTGCCGCGCCTGATGATACTTGATGCTGTTCTCAATCAGCCCCGTAAACAAGGGGTGGGGCCGGTTGGGGCGGGACTTGAATTCGGGGTGGAATTGACAGGCTACAAAATAGATATGATCGCTGATTTCAATTATCTCCACCAGACGTTCGTCAGGTGAAAGGCCGCTGATGGTCAGTCCGCCTTTGACCAGTTCGTCCCGATAATCATTGTTGATTTCGTAGCGGTGACGATGCCGTTCCTGAATGAGAGACTGCTTATAATAGCGGGATGTTACTGTATTGGCGGTGATATGACAGGGGTATACCCCCAGCCGCATAGTTCCCCCTTTGGCTTCAATATGTTCCTGATCAGGCATCAGGTGAACTACCGGGTGCGGGCTGTTAATATCAAACTCAGAACTGTTGGCGCCTTTTAAGCCGCACACGTTGCGAGCGAACTCAATCACCGCGCACTGCATGCCCAGACATATGCCAAAGAATGGGGTTTGTCTTTCGCGGGCATACTGAGCCGACATAATCTTGCCCTCAATGCCCCTCTCGCCGAATCCTCCCGGGATAAGTATGCCGTCCACATCGGATAGCAATGGCTCCGGTCCCTCTTTTTCCAATTGCTCCGCGTAAATCCATTTGATACGCACTTCGCAATTGAACTGAAAACCGGCGTGTTTTAAAGATTCCACCACGCTCAGGTAAGCGTCCGGCAGTTCTACATACTTTCCTACCAGACCGATAACCACCTGCTTGTCCACATGCTGAATCTGCCCCACCATGGTTTCCCACTCAGCCAGGTCGAGCTCGCCGCACTGCAGGCCGAGGCGTTTGATGACTTGAATGTCCAGCCCTTCTTTGGCTACCATTAAGGGAACCTCGTAAATAGAGGCCGCATCGGTGAGCTGAATGACCGCTTCCCGGTCCACGTCGCAAAACAGGGCCACTTTGGCCTTGAGGTCCATGGAAAGATCCTTTTCCGTGCGGCACACCAGAATGTCAGGTTGTATACCGATGCTCCTCAGTTCTTTGACACTGTGCTGTGTGGGCTTGGTCTTTAATTCTCCGGCTGCCTTGATATGCGGCACCAAGGTGACATGTATATATAAGACCCGGTCGCGTCCCAGGTCAAATTTCAATTGGCGTATGGCTTCCAGGAAAGGCAGGGATTCAATGTCGCCAACAGTGCCGCCGATTTCTGTTATAACTACATCGGGGCATGCGGCTTTTTCAATCAGAAGAACCCGCTCTTTAATCTCATTGGTGATATGCGGGATAACCTGCACGGTTTGCCCGAGATAATCCCCGTGTCTTTCTTTGTCGATGACGGCTTGATAGATGCGCCCGGTGGTACAGTTGGAGAGGCGGGTGAGATTCTCGTCTACGAAGCGTTCATAATGGCCCACATCAAGGTCGGTTTCAGCCCCGTCCTCGGTGACATAAACTTCGCCGTGCTGATAAGGGCTCATGGTGCCAGGATCCACGTTGATATAGGGGTCGAATTTCTGCAAAGCCACTTTCAGGCCCCGGCTCTTCAGCAACCTCCCCAGTGAGGCGGCGGTTATGCCTTTACCCAGCGAAGAAACAACGCCCCCGGTTACGAAAATATATTTAGTCACTATCCAGTTCCCCGCCTTCTCAGATGTGGTTCGATTTACCCATTCTTTTGAATTGTACACCTCTTAGTCAAAACCGGTCAACTACCGGGATAGTCCAATATAACCACGCCTGCAGATTTGCGCAGGTCGCTGAAGGTCACATCCAGGCGGGGTTTTTTTATGGTTATGTCGAACTGGCCGGCGAATTTTTCCAGCGGCTCCAGCTCAATGTTGAGGTGCCTGGTCTTGTAATGCATGGGGATGATAACCACCGGCTTTAACTGTTCGGCCACAACTTTGGCCTGAAAGGCGTCCACGGTGTAAATACCTCCCACCGGTAGCAGGAGAATGTCCACCGCACCTATGGCTTCAACCTGAGCAGGCTCTAAGATATGGCCCAGATCGCCCAGATGCACTACATTAAGGCCGTCCACCTCAAATTTATAAATAATATTGGGACCTCTCAACCGCCCCCCTTTGGAATCGTGACAGCTCTCCACTCCGGTTATCTTTACCGGTCCTATTTCGAAACAGCCTGCTGTAGATATCACCTGGGGGTCGCCCTGCAGGGTTTGTACAGCGTTGTGATCCCAGTGTTGATGACTCACGGTGGCGACATCGACCGGCTCTTGATATGGCTGATAACCCAGGCTGCTATCAAAAGGATCGGTGATAATCCTCCCTGCGGTAGTTTCAAATACAAAGCAGGCATGCCCTAACCAATTTATTATCATGGCTTAGTCCCCCCGAGTAGCCCGGTTGATATGGTAGAACCAGTAGCCTTCCCCCTGGTAAATAAGACGGTTATCCAGATTCAGGCGGGTGTAGATGGATGTCAAAGTGCCAGAATCAGGATTTCTGCCCATCTTCTCGGCGATCTCGGTGATGAGCTGCATATAATGCATCGGCTCCCCATTTACGGTGAGGATATCCACGGCCCAATCTGTTTCGCTCTTTTTACGTATCAGCATCTTCATACCTCCTACATCTGTTGCGGAGCACTGACCCCAACAATGGACAGCGCATTGGCAATCACGATCTGTATTACTTTCATCAAGTTTAACCGGGCATTCTGCAGAGTCTGGTCATCCTGCAAGACCCGAAAATGATTGTAGTAACTGTGGAATAAACCCGCCACATCCAAGGCATAGCGCGCTATACGGTGCGGGGCCAGGGTTTTGGCGGCAATCTCTACCTCTGTAGGAAATTCTGCAATCTTTCTGAGTATAGCTATCTCCTCAGCAGCGGTCAATACTGACATATCGACATCACCGCCCAATCGGTACTTTATACCCGCGGCTTGGGCCTGGCGAAAAATGCTGCAGATGCGGGCATGGGCATACTGCACATAATAAACCGGGTTTTCCAGGCTCTGCTGTTTGGCCAATTCCATGTCAAAATCCAGATGGCTGTCGGGGTTGCGCATTACAAACAAAAACCGCGCCGCGTCACGCCCCACTTCTTCAATAAGTTCGTCTAACGAAACCGTGGTGCCGGTACGTTTGGACATGCGCACGATCTGTCCGCCCCGGTACAGCCTTACCAGTTGCATCAATATAACATCCAGCCGTTCAGGATCAAACCCCAGGGCGGTCATAGCTCCTTTCATACGCCCCACATGACCGTGATGGTCAGCTCCCCACACATCTATTACCCAGTCGAAGCCCCGCCGGAACTTTTCCTGGTGATAGGCAATATCCGCGGCGAAATAGGTGGGCATCCCATTGGCGCGTATCACCACCTCGTCCTTATCATCGCCAAACGCGGTGGTCGCAAACCATTGCGCCCCGTCTTTCTCATAAATATAACCCTTCTGCCGCAGCTCTTGGATGACTGCATCGACCAGGCCATTTTCATGCAAAGTTTTCTCACTATACCAGACATCATAATTAATGCCGAAACTTTCCAGAGTTTTGCCTATATAGGCCAATTTCTCCTCCAGAGCCATTTCAGTCAGGAGCTTGCGCCGCTGTGCTGAATCCAAGTTCAACAGACGGTCGCCTTCCCGAGCCAGAATTCCTTTGACCGTTTCCACCACATCTTGCCCCGCATAACCGTTTTCGGGAAAGGGTACCGGCTTGCCGCTCAACTGCAGATAACGGGCTTCCAGGGATTCCGCGAAGATCTCAATCTGATTGCCGGCATCATTTATATAGAACTCCCGCTCCACATCATAACCAGCATAATTGAGCACATTGGCCAGGGAATCACCTATCGCCCCCCCGCGGGCGTTGCCCATATGCAGGTTCCCGGTGGGGTTAGCGCTGACAAATTCCACCATGACCCGCCTGCCATTGCGGGGCGCCGAGCCATAGCCTTCTTTCATCTCCAATACCAGCGCGGGGATGTCATACAGCCATTGGGGGCGCAAATATATGTTGATAAAGCCCGCTCCGGCTACATCCACCTCTTGAATATGGGCCATACTATCCCTGTCCAGATGTTCCACTATGATCCGGGCGATATCGCGAGGGGCGCGGCGGGCTGATTTGGCCATCAACATGGCCGCATTGCAGGCAAAGTCTCCATGCCCTTTGTCGCGAGGCACTTCAATAACGAAGGGGGGAATCTCCTCAAATACCAGGGCTCGCTCGGCGCGAGCCTTTTCCAGGGCCGCTATGATTACGCTTCGTAAAGCGGATTTGATCTCCTCAATGGGGTTCATAATGTCCTCCTCAGTGCTTTATTACCACATATATTCTACCTTATATGGGGACAAACTATAAACCCGTGATATGGCCAAATTTTGAGTAAAGATCTGTTTTCCCAAGAGAAGCCGGAAAATTAGCATTTAGAGAAGGGTACGCGGCTATCCCGGCCTATTTCCGCAAATATCCGAAGCTGACCGGATGAAGCGGGCCGCACATCATTATGTCCTCCTGGGAGGCGCCCGGATGTTGAAAGTTACGTCGCCCTGGTCTGATTACAATGACCAGGCGGCAAAGAAAGCGCTCATATCGCGGTGGGCTTCCTGGTTGATAACCCGTTCCAGATCCTGACTCGTAACCAGCTGGTGTTTGTAATTGGCCAGATAGCTGCGCAGGATCTTTTGCACTTTATCGCGGCCCAATTCCTGTTCCAGAGCCAGCCAAAAATCTTCTCCGCCCTGATATGCCACCTGCCGGTACTGTTCGTCGCTAACGAAATCCGGCAAGGCCCGGTCTAAGTTGACCCGTTTAGCAATTCCGGGCGAAAGCTGCGCTTGGTCCTGACCCTGCACATGGTTTATATAGAGCGTGGCGCTGTATTCCGCCAGCCCCTCATCCAACCAGGGCTCATCGTACTGATCATTGCCCACCAGGCCATACCACCATTGATGGGCAATTTCGTGGGCCAGCAGCGTGACCACTCCCGGATGGTCCAACTGATCTTCACTTATATAAACCACCCCAGCGTATTCCATACCCGAAAAGCCTTGCATGGGAACGACCACCACACTCAACTCGCCATACGGGTAAGTTCCCCACAGGCAGTTGTAATACTGCACGATCTGCCCGGCCTGTTTAATAATCTCCCTGCCCTTAGCTTGCATATCCGGCGGCAGAAAACACTTAAGGGTAATATTCTTTTCCGCTTGCTCTAATTTTTCATAACGTGAACAGGCCGTCAGGGAAAAGTCGCGCACCAATTCCGCCTTGATAAGATGGTTTTCCCGTCCGTTATCAAGTGCCAGCGAGGCTATCAATTCCCCGCTGGTTATCAGCCTGTAATCCTGAGGCAGGTTGATGCGCACCAGGTAGCTAGCCGCACTAAGGCAGAAGGGGTCTCCGAAGGGGCTGTTGAGCGGTCGGCACCAACCGCTGTCACTCATGGCATTGAGGGTAGGATAAAAGTGCCCGAGCATGAAAACTCCGTCCGCAGTGCCGTAGCGATAGGCCACCCGGGGCACCTCCGCCTGCCAGGAGATGTCCACCGTCAATTCCTCTTCAGGCAGCATATCGCTAGGCAGCATCACCTTCATGCATATGTCCTCGGTTATAAACTCGCTTGGCACCCCGTTCACTTTGACCTGCTTGATCTGTATGCCGCCGCTGGAAAAGCCTTGCGCATATGCAGCACTCGGAGCGGGGCTGCTGCCGGGATCTTGAAAGGCCTGCGGGTAGATGGCGAGCCACAATTCCCCCAGGACCCGTCCCGAAGTATTGATGGTTTTAATCTGGGACTGCCCATATACGATGCGGTTTATGGCGTCCAGATACAAGTCCATCTGATAGGTGGTCTGGTCTGCCCGGGGGAAGGGATAGGCGGTAGTCAGCGTGTTCTTGCCGGGATTCCACAGATCGGATGGGAGGCCTGCCGTCAGGGCGGCACGAACTCCTGCCGGCCACGGGCAATACACCCCCAAAAGACAGCACAGTCCGATAATAGATACGATTAAAATCTTTTTATGTTTCATCTCATCCTGCCTGCCTGCATATCTTTCATATAATACCGGGGTTATTTATAAAGCACGATATTTTCGCGGTAATCCTGCTGCAAATCCCTCTCCAGGAAGTTGAGGAACCTGATCAGCATGGTTGAAGCTTCGGCCCTGCTCATAACCTGGTTGGGATAACAGCGGTTGGTCGTGTCGCCATTCAAAAGTCCGATCTGACGAGCCATATATACGCTGTCCTTGCTCCAGGCGGGTATGTCGGCATCATCCCTAAAGGAGCTAAAAAACCCCGGCGCCGGCGCATTGTACTCGAAACCCAGACCCCGTATCAGAATTGTCACTGCCTGGGCGCGGGTCAAAGGGGCGTCGGGCAGGAAATAACCGCCGCTGCCTTGCGCCAAGCCCCGGGTTATAGCCTCTTTCACATAAGCATAATCGGGGTCAGTCGTCAGCACATCCCTGAGCAGAGAGGTTTGGGGCGCTGTCTTGCGGACGCGCGCCAATCCAGTGCTTTGAGACTCCTCTATCTTGATATTGCAAGAGCGCATCACCGCCCGCACAAAATCCCTGCGGGTCATGGGAGCATCAGGCAGGAAAAAGGCCGAAGTACCCTGAAAGACATTGAGTGAATAAAGCTTTTTTATATCCTCCTCAGCCCAGTGTCCGCCTAGATCTTTGAATTTGGGCAGTATCAAGCGCTGGATTTCGGGGAGCATGGCCTGATTGAGTTCTATGCAGCCATTGACCCGCTCCGCTTCGAGCACGACACCCTCCTCCACCTCGGGCAGATCGAACTGGCAGCTTGAAGTCATCTCCTCTTTGGACACTGTCATATGCCCGCCCGGGAAACTGGACAGAGTTACCTCGTTGGGGGAGTAGGACAGGGACTTGCGCACGCTGTCTGAAGCGATCATTCTAACCGTTCCAGACCAGGACGCTGTTTCAGCTTCCTCATCCGCCCCGGTTAAGCCCTGGCAGTGCACACTGTGATCCAGTACCTGGGTCTCGGTTTTGCCCCAGAAATTGCTGTACCCCACTATTCCGCCGCTGATATCGACCGTTACCAGGCCTTCATCTTTATTGAGCTGGTACACTTTGCGGGCTGCTATGGTGCCGGAAAAGAAGTCGGCCGCCGGGCGCCTGTCGATCACATCCGAGCGGGAGAATTGATAATCTTCCAGGCTGTAGCGTTTGTCCCCTATAACTACGCTTTCCCGGTAGCTTTTGACCTCGGTGGAGGCGGTTGTCTGCCCTTGGGGGCTGAAGTTGGTGTAGACCGATTCATAGCTTACGCGCCGGTCCAGACTGCCCTTTATGGAAGGGTCGGCTGGCTTAAGATCGAATTTGTAGCTGACCGAGCCCTTGCTTTCACTGTTCTTTTCGATGGCGCTGAAGCTGCCTTTGAATAGCACCGGTTCTCCAGAGAGAAAAACCACTTCCTGATATTCATATTCATTGTTGACTCCGCCGCAGTAATCAGGAGGCGCGCCCCAGGCCGGCCGGGCCGGAATGATGATAATTACGGCGGCTAGAATCGCCAGCCATCTCTTCATGCTATTATCGCTCCTTTAAGGGAGTTTATTTTAATGAGTATCGTCATAATGTCTCAATTACTTGACCACCGCGAAGCGAATATGTATATCGTCGCGCAGCAGGTAGAGACGGTCTCCGCTCTTGAGCTGTGCGGGCGTAATCGCCTGCCCGTTTTTGATGATCAGGGCGTCATGCAAAGACAGCTTAAGGGGCACGCCTTTCGGCATCCACTGCTTGTTATGATGACTCCAGTCGTAGCCGTTTTCCAGGTTTATACTCCATCCTAACAGTACATCCGGCGCAGCCGAGGCTACCGTACCGGTGCTCACCCGCAGCTTATCGGTATTGCTGCGTTCAGGCCACACCACCATGCCCATGATGTGGTCCTGTTTACAGTACAAATATCCGTACCAGTCTTTTAAATCCCGGCTGTCGCTGAACTCACTGTCTTCATCCACCGCATACGATCCAGCCATTATTTCCGTAATATCGAGCCACTTGTCCGCCGAGCTGTCATAGATGCGGCTGTCGCTGCCATAATACAGCTGCACTTCATCCCCGGCGTCGGCAAAGACGTGACTCTGCAATTGCTGCGGGTTTTTAAGCCACAGGCTGTCAGCCGTGATAAGGTCGATACGCCCATAATAGAGCCGTTGCTGCCCCAGATTGGAATTATTCAGGCCCTGGTCGAGTATATACACGATATTGCTGCGCGTCTGCCCCAGCCAGTTGTCTGCTATGACCAGGAGACTGCTGCCGTCGCTTAATGCCCCGGGAGGCTGCAAGCGTCCGTCCTTAATTATTATGGTGCCGGAATCCATTATGAAGTTTTTCTGGTTCAGCTCAAACTGCCCGGTCAGGAAGTTAACCCCTTCTGCACAACCCCGGCAGGTGTATTCGGTCTGGCCTTTGACGATGAGCCGGTCCACTACCTCCCGGCCCATTACCCGCCTGGTTAATAGATAGACGGTTTTGCCTCGGTAATATTTTAAATTACTGGCCAGCACCTGGCGTCCGCCCAGATATATCTTGAGGTCATCGTAGGCGCAGCTCATAGCCGAAGCACTGGCCTGCCAGCTCCCATTCTTAAACAATTCCACCTGCGAACAGCTCAAACTGCCCTGCACGGGATTGACCAGCTGCAGCGCGGCGCGATACAGGTTGCCTACCAGGATAGAATCGCCCTGAATCTCCATGCGGCTTATCAAGCCACTGTCGATATCATCAAAGTACAGTATCACCTGGTCCCCAGTATAGAGACTGTCAGGCGGCACCGCCAGTCCTGCGCGGATGACGCTCGTGAAGGGGGCCAGGATATAATGGCCTTCTGTCCCGTTGTCTCCCAGCACGGTTATCTCATCCTGGTTGATGGCGGTCACCAGGCCCTTTACGGTCAGGCTGCCGGGTGCTATATAGCCCGGATGCGGAGTTGAGAAGGCTTCCAGGCTGGCCAGTTGCCCTCCTCGTACGGACGCCACCACTTCCACCCCAGGCTGCAGGTCAGACCATGGTACCGGTATGCCGTCTATAAAGCAAGAAGCCGTCTCCGGCACTGACAGGCGGTGCACTTGCCCTTGGTAGTCTTCAATAGCCAGGCTGGCTGGCGAAGTTTCAGCCGGGGGTTTCATTTCCAGGAGACAGCCTTCAATCACGCCCAGATCCGCACCCCAGGCCGGGCAGTATATTCCCCCGGCGCACAAGAGCAGCAAGGTCAGCGCCCCTGCCATAATATTTCTGATCATCATCTCTACCCCCTGTTCCCGATAACACAATAAATTCCCAACTGGTCAACATAATTCCATCCTCCCGCGCTGTCTCCCGGCAGCGGCTCCCAAGCGCCGGAAAGCTCATCCAGGCGGCAGGGCCGGACCTGCTTCAGCTGGCGCAACTGCGCTTTGAGGTGGTCATAAGAAAAGAAGAGGGATACGTTTGCGGCCAGCTGACCAATCTCACTGCGCTGGTTGCCTTTATAAACCTCAGCCTCCAAGCTATAGGCGGCAGACAGGCAATTGGCGGGCAGCAAACCGGGTTGCACCTGAGCCGGGGCTATTCTGAAACAGACCCCGTCCGTTCCCTTATCAAGCTGTTGATTATTAAATACCCCGGGGCTGATAAGGATCTCGAAGTCTTTGCCGCGGATACGCATGCTGGCATTGCCATTGCCGCTTATAACTGCCGCAGGAAAAGACACCTCCACCTCGCCGGCCCCGGCCAGTTCATCCTGCGTGAGGTCCAAGGACCAGGATGAGCTGCGGTCGCGGCTGCCGATGTTGTAAAACACCTTGCCGCCGCTGCGCCGCACTGTGGTGCTCTGTCCCGGAGAGCCGTCAGTGTCCGGGGAGCCGGCCTGGGAACCGGTGCGCACCCGGTTGCTGTGCAGGGACGGCGGCGAAGAGCCGAAATCTCCAAGTGCTGTGACCACGAACCGATAGCTGTGGTTGGGTTCTAAATTCTCATATACAAAGGCGGTCAGAGGCGTAGTCCCGATGTATTCTGTCTCATCGCCGTCCACCACATAGGTTTCGTAGCTTACTGCCCCAGCTACCGGGGTCCAATGCACTCTTATATAACGGTCGCAATCGGCATAATCATCATGAATGATCTCTGCCACCACTCCGTCAGGAGCAGGCAAATGCGGCAGGGAATAAGTCAATTCCATGGTGCCGCTGGCTCCCCCATCGGGGTTTTTCACCATAATCCCGGCACTCCCCGGAGTATTAGCCGGAGTGGTTACCTGCAGAGTGTTGGCGTCAATCACCTCCGCAGCCGCAATCTGCCCCGCTTGCAGTACCCACGGCTGGCTTTCCCGATAGCTGCCTCCCTCTGCCACACGAGTAACGGTCCGGTAAACGGTTTCCCCGCCGCCTGGCTGTTGCTGCTCGTTCAGTATGGGATTAAACACCACTGCTGCGCCAGGCATAAACCCGTTGCCTTTAATCTTGATTTTCTGGCCCCCCAGAACCGAAATGTCGGTCAGGGGAGTATCGCCCGCGGCACTTTCGCTAAGCCACAATGACGTTATGAGAGGTTCGCTGATAAAGGTATATCCTGCTTCCAGGCGTGCCTGCACCCCGTCGGGATTTTCGATTTTTATGTCCACCTGGCCTGGACTGTGAGCCGGGGTTATTACGCGACAGGTTTTGTAATCCAGGAAGGTGACATCGCGGGGCGGCACTTCTACCCCCCCCATAAACACTCTCAAGGAGCTGTCGTAGCCGTCAATGTTGTCGCGTAAATCGCTGCCTGTCAGTTGTACTGCCGTCCCGCCGCCGGCAGGCCCCAGGGCGGGAATAATGCCGCTAAGCCCGGGATTGCTTTCTCCGCTGGTGAATTGAATATAAATCCCTGTCCGGCCGGGAATCTGGTCTGACGATGCCGTGCCCCCGTCCGGGTTTATCACCACGACCCGTAATAACCGGCCTATGGCCTGCGGCGGCGCCTGGGGCATGATGAAGCTCATCTTGCCGGGCAGTTGGTAACGTATATCAGCGGGGACAATAGAGAACAGTTCTCCTATCTGTATCTTAGCCCCTTCGCGGAAATCCTCTCCTAAAACACTGATTACCGCCTGGGCGTTGCCATCCATTTTCAATATGCGCCAGGTATTGCCTTCAATGATGACCTCGCGGGGCTCGCTGCCATCACGGGTAATGTTGACGATCTGCGGCTGGCTGTCAGGATGCATATATTCATACTGAGTCTGCGCCTGGCTGCCATCCGGATTGTAGAGCCTGACCGGCACCTGGCCTATGGTATAGTAGCCGGGAGTTGTTATTGCCACCTGCCCGCCTGACAGCAATTCAGTTTGCGGGCAATAGCCGCGTTCCACAATGAGGCGGCGCTCCTCCACACTGACCCGGCACCATTCATAGCCCCCATAGGCGGTGCCGCTATCGCCCTCTAAGCGTAATTCCTCCAACGGAATGTAAACCGGGGTGTCATCGTAGGCAAAACTGGCGGTGAAGGTCTGCTCGCGCTCTTTTAGCATCAGTTGGACAGTGCCGCCAGCCTGGTATTCCACACTCAGGCCCCCCTCCACCTCCACCCGGGCCATGCCATTGTCTATTCTGCCGGAATTGGGCTGGTCGCGAGGGATGCTGCGGTTGTCAATGCTGCCGAAGCGTATCACCGGCCTGTTGATAGTCTCCCGGCTGTCGCGGCGCAGTACGGTCATATTGCTGCCGGCAAAACCCCGGCCCAGAATCTCAGCATACTGGCGGCCCTGTTTGGGGCCCAGCGCAGGAATGATACTAGTTATAACCGGGTTTAATGACTCATAGGTGTAGTTCATGGTATTGCTTATACCAGCATCATTGTTGAGCAGGTAGACCTTGACTGCCCCTGAGCTGGCAGGCGGGGTTAGAACCTTTGCGTATCCTGAGCTCAGTTCCACCACATAGGCCTTCTGCCGGCCGAAATATATCTGCGGCAATACCGGCGAGTCATAGTAATGGGTATACTGACCGTGCTGTATCTCCACTGGCTCCCTCCAGTCGGTGGCGAGATCGCTCCAGTCGGCCTCACTGTCCCAGCGCTGGTTGTGGTTGAGGTCGATGAAGGCTTCGTTGGCGTCTCTTATTTGATTGCGGTTGGCATCGTCATAGGGCTCGAAATAGCGGAAATCAGTGCCTTTAATCTCCACCACCTCATAACCGGCCCCGCTGCCGCGCACAGGCGTCAGGGTGGTAATGCGGGGATGGCTGGCAGGGACCACATAGGTAAAACCTTCTTCCCGCGCTGCGCTGGCCCCGTCCGGGTTTACCACTACCACCGGCGCCGCAAAGCGGTCAGTGCCCTTGTCACGGCGCAAATCCCCAGGATACGCCGGGACCTTTACGTTAACGGCGTCGCCGCGGCTGCTCACCTGAGTATCAGCCGCGCTTACCTCGATGCCATTGATGAACACCCTGACCTTGGTAACACCATTGTCCTCCAAGCCGGAGCCCAGGATGTTGATGTTATAGCCTCCCTGAACCGAGCCTTGAGCGGGGTTTAGTGCGGTGATGGTCGGTTTGGAAGACGGCATTTTAAAATAATAGAAGCCCTGTTCATCCAAGCGGCTGTCTCTTTTGGTGTCTGGATTCAACACCGTAAGGTCATAGTAGCCGTCCGCCTCCAGTATTGGTACAGAGAACAATATGGTCGAACTGTCCGCCACTTTTACCCGTTGACCACTGATATTATTGTCCCCATCTGTCTGGTAAGGGGTCTTTATGGTCAGGCGCAGCGGCGTTTCGGTGGAGATCTCCAGCCCCGCAGCGGACAGAGAGCAAAGGTATCTGGAGCCATCATCCCGGACTGCGCTCAGAGCGCCCTGAGGGTTCAATTCCAACTGAAAGCTCAGATCAGAGCCATTGCTGAGAGTAATTTTACCGTCATAAGCCTTATTCAGGGTAAACAGCGTCCCACTTGCCGAGCTGTCCTGCAACACAACAGCTGTATAATAATCGGCCAGTTGCAGGCGGTACAGGCCAGACTGGTTAACGATTTCCAACAGCGGGCGGGCCGGGTTGCTGTAATCCCGCAGTTCTATCTGCCCGCTCTCGGCATTGCGGTTATACTGGTTGATTTCCCGTCCCTCCAAAAGGATGCGGGTACCGATCAGCTTCCAGGGGCTGACTTCAGGCGGCACCGCTTCCGGCTGCAGGAAATTTTCCCCCCTCACCATGACCAGGGTGCCGGTATTGCCTATTTGAGGCGAAAAGCTGCTTATTTTAGGATTGGTGTAGGTGAGAACATAGTTAAACACCGCGGTATCCATGGCTCCTTCAGGATTCATGACCTGCAGCTGGGTTTCGCCTTCACGGCACGGAGGGGCTTTGAGCGTGATGCGCTTGCCATCTTCCTGGCGGGAGAGGGGATTGATCTCAAAGCCGTCGATAAAGACCTTTACCCCCACCATAAAGTTGCTGCCTTCGATGCTGACGTTCTCTCCTCCGTCCACTGTGACCACATCAGGACTGACCACACTGATAATGGGCTGGCGCGTGACCTCCGGATTGACAAAGCTGACGAAATCGTTGCGTTGTGCGGAAAGTCCCGGAACTGCAGAGTTCTTGATGGGATTGATCACTTTCAAATAAGTCTTGCCCAGGCTGTTGGGGCTGGAAGAGGCCGGGATGACGAAACGGATCCTGCTCCCTAGTTCATTGCCTGCGGTACCGTCAACCTCCCGGCCAAATTTGTCAAAAACCCGCAAATTCAACCCCGGATCAGCATTCTTGTCCAGGATCACATCCGCTCCCAATTCGATGATGGGATAGCGCACCATCTCCTGTCCCTGACTGTTGGTGAAGCGGGTGACCGCAAAATTGCTGCCGGTGATGACCGCCAGACGCGGCTCCGGCAGCAGCCATTCCGCCCCACTGGCGATAACCTGTATCTTGTCCGGGGTGATGGCGCTTATCTGCGGGGCGATTTTACTGGGTATATAGGTGTAGCCGGCCTTCAATTCAGCCCGCTCGCGAAATACTATGGCGCTTCCGTCAGCCCTGGTAAGCGTGGTCTCCGTCTCCACCACCACATCCTTGCGGGGATTGGTGCTGGCATCCGCCACTGCGGCGGTGCTGACCTTGATTATGTCCAGTTCGGGGTCTAAACTGAGATCATAAGCCGAGTTGTCGCCTCTGGGGACAAAGCTGGCCTGGTCGCCGATAATTACTTTAATGCGGCGCTGGGACTGAATTACTTCAGCCCCGCGGTAGCTGCCGGAACCGTAGTTAAGCAGCAGTTCCCTGGTTGGGACTGCCGGCTCTGGAAAGAGAATAGCGTTCTCGTCAGGAACAAATTCAGGGATATTCAGAGTTCCCAGATATTGACCGCTGATAGTTACTAAGGCGCCCGTATCCGGTCCAGAGGCTGGCTGAACTCCAAGGATCACAGCCTGAATCTCTGCATCGATAATGGTGAACTTCTGGTACTGCGGACTTCCCACAATCATTTCCTGCACTACCTGTTCCATGGGATCAAATCCTGCAGCCACCGGATTAGTTAGAACTACATAATATTCCCCAACCGGCAAATCAGGCACTTCCACGGTGAGTATATCCATATTATTAACATTGCTCTGAAAAGTACGGTTTTGGCCTTGGTTAATGACGGTGTAGGGATCGGTGCCATCAATGTTTTTGAGGAAGAACACCTCATAAGTATTGAGCTGGGCGTGTGGAGCTTGAAATATCAGCTTGGATCCGGCCCGCCCACGGTTAGGGTACATCTCCAATCCTGCCACCGGCAAATCCTGGACGAAGCGAAATTGCTCCTTATAGGTGTGTTTAACAATTATGACCACAGTCTGAGTGATCCCGAGATGTTCGTATGACGAGTTTTCAGTCTTTTCGAATATGAGATTTTGCCATCCCAGCACTCCGCTGGGCTTGGGTATGCAGACCCGGGTCTCGGCGTTGAAATAGTCATTATCCAATGGGACGTAGGCGCCATCATGTTCATAACCGGCCGTTACGCCAGGGACCTGACTGACTGCGTTGAGGTTGGTGCCGCTGAGACAGAGGTCGTCCACACCCACCCGCACCCTGCGGTCCACTCCTGTTAGGCCGGGCATAGCCCCTTCATGGATAGCAATAGAAACGCCTTCTATGACCAGATAATTTCCGGTTTGCTCCTGGTCAATGGCAAACTGCAACAGGCCGTCGGTATTATTTAAGCGCTGCTTCAGTTCCTCATAGCCGCTGCTGGTAATCATTCCCACTGAGGCATCTTTCAAATACTGGCCGGTGATCAGCACTCGGCGTTCTTCCAACTGCCGTTCACTGTTATAAACCTTGAAGACAGTGATTGAATCAATTTTATAATTCAGCGCGTCAAAAGCCTCTGCCGGCTGCAGTTGGCCGCACCAGAAGCAGGTTAGGGCCGCTAAACCGATCATTAACCAGGTCAGGTGCTTTAACCGGATTAATGCGCCCGGGGTGTTTTGTCTCATAGTCCCCCTCCTTAAGCAATCAAACCCCAAGGTCGTAAATCTCTTCCCTAGTTATATCGGTTACTTCAGAAGCCTACTTTAAGTCTGGACTGGCTGAAAAAATGAGCAACTAAATCCCTATGTATCCGGCCTTAATCGTTCTGGTTCGCAAAACCGGCGGCGGCCTCTTCGAAAGCCGCCACCACCAGGGGATCGAACTGGGTACCGACAGCCTTTTTTATCACACCAAGAGCCGCCTGGGGCTCCAAATTGTCTCCCTCGGCGCCCAGTTTGGTAAGTGCGTCATAGATGTCGGCCACCGCAATGATACGAGCCGCCATAGGAATATCGGTGTATTTCAGCCCATCAGGGTAACCGCTGCCGTCATAGCGTTCATGATGATGGCCCACGGCTGACTTTACTGCGGCCAGGGATGGGGTGTCGGGCATGAACCGGGCTCCCCGGGAGGCGTGGTCCAATTCGGGCTGGTCGGAATCGGCAACAGTTACCCAGCGCCCCATGTCATGCAACCAGGCAGCCCCGGCCAGTTGCTGCAGATCCTCTTCGCATAAGCCCAGCTTCTTCCCGATAAGGCCGCTCATATGGGCTACCCTGGCGGAGTGCCCGCAGAACAGCGGATCAGGGCTTTCCAGGGCGGCGACCGCAGCCTGCAGAATTTCTTCCCCAAGCTCATGTTGCTGTTGCTGATGCTGCAGCCGGCTGGCCACCACTTTGAAATGGGAATGAAGGGTATCCAAAACCAGCTTCAGGTTGCGGCGGCTGGTTTGAGTTGGCAGGTTGACCAGCAATATGGCCTGGACATTGCCTTGCAGCGGCAGCACCGCCAGATTCTTCACCCCTTCGGGCAGAAGCTGCTTTCCCGGTGAGCAGCTTGCCATTACCACCGTATCTTCAGTTATACTGGGACCGATAAACCGCATAGCCGCCTCCCATCCCATGGCTGGGGCGGAATTGTCTCCTGAGGGAGGATACAAAAACAGTTCAGCTCGGGGGAAAAGGCGCTCCAGAGTTTTTTCAACTGTCTGTGCAGCCCGGTCAGCATTATTTTGCTTATGTAGTTCTGCCATGCCGCCGATAATTCTGCCCTGCAGGTTGAGAGTATCGAGGTTTTTCGAATAGGCCGCTGCCAAGACCGTTAAAACCAAACCCAAGCTTAAAAACAGCGCCCCCTGTACAGCCTGAGGGAGCGGCACGGCGAGGGCTACGGCACTGAGCAGGGCAGTTCCGGCCAAACCTGCCCGGATATAGTATTTTGAGTCATTCATTTTACTCACTCTTTTCATTATATAATGATGCCAATTTCTATTATATCGACAATTATCCGCCGCACATAGTCTGGCCGGAACCGGCTGATCAGTAAAAATGGAATTTATCCGCACATCTGGTATAATAGCCCTAGCAAACTTGAAAGGAAGATGTTATGAGTACCAACCCGGTTGTATCAATCGAAATGGATAATGGAGCCGTGATTAAAGCAGAACTTTACCCAGAGGCGGCTCCCAATACGGTAAACAATTTCGTCTCTTTGGTCAAAAGCGGCTTTTATGATGGGCTCACCTTTCACCGGGTCATCCCCGGTTTTATGATTCAAGGCGGCTGCCCTAAAGGAACCGGCACCGGCGGTCCAGGATACGCCATTCGCGGCGAATTCAGTTCCAACCGTTTCAAAAACGACCTTAAACACGACCGCGGGGTTATGTCTATGGCCCGCAGCATGAGCCCCGACAGCGCCGGATCACAGTTTTTTATCATGGTGGAAAAAGCTCCCCACCTGGACGGGCAATATGCCGCCTTTGGCAAAGTGACCGCTGGTATGGATGCGGTGGATCAGATTGTATCCCAAAAGCGGGATCGCATGGATAAGCCCCTCACCGAACAGCGTATCAAAAAAGTCGAGGTAGATACATTCGGAGTGGAGTATCCAGCGGTTGAAAAAATGTAATTATGGTGTTAGGGGCTGTTAGAGCGCACCTCATCAGCCCTTTCCCCGTCTTATAGCCGGCTTGTCACAGGAGGGCAGCAATGAGTAAACAACCCGTTTCCCGGACCTGTTTTGTATGCGGACGGGAAAATCACATCGGTTTGAAGATGACCTGGCTCAATTATCCTGAAGAAGGGAAAGTTCGAGCCACAGTAGAGATACCCGAACATTTCAACGGTTATCCCAGTTTTGTGCATGGGGGCATTGTGGCCGCAATATTGGATGAGACTGCGGGCCGGGCCATAATGATAGATGGAGACAATGAACGCCTTTTCGTTACCGCTAGCCTGGAGGTAAAGTATCGTCATCCAGTGCCTACCAATACACCGCTGACAGTAAGCGGCTGGATAGTCAAGGGAGGCAGCGCCCGCTCCCGGGTGGCGGCGGAAATCTGCCTGCCGGGCGGAAAATGCCTGGCTTCCTGTAAGGCCACGGTGTTAAAGCCGCCTGAGGCGTATTATCAGTTGTGGAATTGGCAGGAAGAAGCCAGCTATTGGAAGGTTCCCGAGGATTGAAATCACATCTGCAAATACCAACTATTGGCGCGGGATGCAAAAGTTATAAACGGCAGCCGACCGTCTGCCCGGGATGAGTCTGTAACAGAATGATATCTCTTCCCACCTCACACCCCTGTTGGCGAAGATAGTTGGCGATGGTGGCATGAGCTAGTTCGGGACGGTTGTTGTGCTGGCTGAGGTGGGCTAGAAAGACACGTAAACCCTGTTTTAGCTTGAGTTGCGCCAAAAGACGCGCGGTGTGGTCATTGGACAGATGACCGCACCCGCCGCTGATGCGTTCCTTGAGAAAGCGCGGATAAGGCCCGTCGGCCAAGAGACGTCGGTCATGGTTGGCTTCCAACACTGCGATATCTGCTTCGGAGAGCGCATTTACGACTGTTTTGGTGACTTTCCCCACATCAGTTGCAAAAGCCAGTTTTCGCTGGCGATAATAAAATTGGAAGCCCACCGGATCAGCGGCATCGTGAGAGATGCTAAAACATTCCACCTCTACTCGTCCGAAAGTCATGGCATCCTCCAGAATGCGGCAGCATTCCTGGGGAATGTTGTCCCGGAAGGGCAATTGTTCCCAGGTCCTGGCCCTTGAATAAACCGGGATATGGTAACGGCGAGCCAAGACTTCCACCCCTTTGATATGGTCGCTGTGTTCGTGGGTGAGTAGAATGGCGTCAATGGCCTGGACATCGCTGCCTACGGCTTTAAGACCATTGGTAATCCGCCGGGCGCTGATTCCGGCGTCAATCAGAATAGAGGTGGACCCGAATTGAAACAATGCGGCATTACCCGTACTACCGCTGGCCAGTATATGTACCCCGATCATTTGCCTGCCTCTCTGAAGAGCTGCCTATTTCGCTCCATTGCTGCTTCAATTAATAACCTTATGGTACCATAATCCTTTGCGCCTGCCCATTCGCAAACACGCCTGACGTTTCATGAATATATACAGCTCCGTAATTTTTACCTCAAATATTGATAAACTGAAAAAATCCAGCCCTCGATCAGGAATTCCACCAGCACCATTTCCGAAGGCCGGTATATAAATGCGGAGAAAAGCGGGTGGGAATTGAACGCCACCTTTAATGCCCAAGAAGGCAGCGGCATGATTGCCGCAAGTGAAAAGCAGAAATAATGTGCCCTATCCTGCCCCGGCCATTGCCCGGGGCAGGATAGCTATCAGAACAATCTCACCACCAGTGTTTTAGCCGCCAAATCACCGCAGCGCTGCTGAAGAGGTGTTTTCCATATCAATAACGCCCCCACCAAACCAAAAAATTGGAGATCCGCGATGCGCAGCAAATTACGCAGCAAGGCTCTCCCTATCCCCGGTTTGGAGCCATCCCGGCTTATCACCTTGATCTGCGCAATGAGCTTTCCGGGGGTAAAGCCCAATAGGCCTTCAAATGCTGTGTAATACAGCACCAGTATCGCAAAATCGGTCATTAATACCCGGCTCTGGCCTATCCAAAAATCCGCCGTAAGCAGGTTGTGCCAGGTGATGATAAGACCTGCCGCCGATGGTATAAAGAAGGCGATAATGGCCAGAATCACTACGGTATCTAATACGGCGGCAATAGCCCGGTGAATAACTCCCACCAGAACCAGACCGTCTTCGGTCACCTTTATATCGTCATGGCGGGTTGTGGTCTGATCCAACATTCCTTCACTTACCATCCACATCAGTCTCGACCCGCAAAACTGACAATAAAAATTGTCCTCCTTCCAAACGCTGCCGCAAATTGGGCAGTAATCAAGTTGTGGAGCCTGTATAGGTTCGAAACATTCCGGGCATTCCGTACTTCCCCGGGGAACTCTCTCCCTGCAGTGGGGACAACGCATCCTTCCTCACTCCTCTTAATGCATATTTATCTTATATGCCTGATATTTGAGTTCATTTTATAAAAGCAATCCATTTGGGAGATATTGTTACCAGGGAAATATGTGCAAGGAGGCTCTATATGCTTAATCAGCTCAGTCGCGGCAACAAATTTCAAGCCCAAGCGGAACAATCCATCCTGGAAGCCCTGGATAGCGCCCAGTCTGCCCATCAGAGCGTCATTCAAGCCCAGATCGGGCTGACCATGCAAGAAATCGAATATGCCCAGAGCCAGATTCACAATGCGTTGCACCGCATCTACCAGGCTCAGCAGTACATTAGCCCGGAAAGCGGGCAATTGAGTGCACAGCTACAGGCCGCACACCAATTGATGCTGCAGGAGTATCAGCTATTTCAATAAAACCACCCCGGCCTGAGGCTCGGCGCATTTGAGGGCTGCGATAGTGTGGTTAAGCCCTGTCATACTATAATAACATAGTTGTGAGCCAGTTCTGGTATTAATCCTAATAATCTGCCTGAATGCTTACGTTTGTTAGCCAACCGGGAGATGCTTGCCGTTCTTACCGGAGATTACTTCGATCGGTCCCAGTGACGGCGAATGAAAGCATCCCGCCCCGAAGCCATACGGTAGCTTTTGTAATGCAGGGGGTTTTTCTCATGGTAAGCTTGATGATAGTCTTCAGCCGCATAAAACTCCCCTGCGGGCAATACCCTGGTTACCACCGCTGATTGAAACCGGCCGCTGGCAGTGATGCGCTCTAAAGACTCCAGGGCCGCTTTTTTTTGCTCTTCGTCATGATAGAATATTGCCGTGAGGTAAGATGCGCCCCGGTCATAAAACTGCCCTCCGGCGTCAGTGGGATCGATTTGCCGCCAGAATATCTCCAACAGTTTCCGGTAGCTGATCTGCAAAGGATCATAGTATACCTGAACCGCTTCATAGTGGCCGGTTCCTCCGCTGCACACCGCCTCGTAAACGGGATTAGGCACATTGCCTCCGGTGTAACCTGCGATTACCCCATTTACGCCAGGGAGATTTGCGAAGGGGGGCACCATACACCAGAAGCATCCCCCGGCAAATGTAGCCACACCTTTGGTATCCCCGAAATCCATCATTAACACCCTCCTTATAATAATATGATACCCCCAGCGGGGAGAATTCAGCGCACCAAAATTAAGGGCCTGACAATACTCAGGCCCTTAATAATCAATCGCTATATTATTGTTTACAGGGTTTTAGCTACTCCGGTCAGTTTCTCCGCCATCTGCGCCATCTCCATCACCGAAGCGGTGATCTCTTCAGTTGAAGCAGCCTGTTCCTGGCTCTGCTGTACCGTGCCCTCTGAAGCCGCCACCGCCTCTTTGACAGTGCTGTCAATCTCTTTGATCAGCTTGCCAATTTCATCGGCAGTCTGTTTGGACTGATCGGACAGTTTGCGAATCTCATCGGCCACCACCCCGAAACCGCGCCCGTGTTCTCCGGCCCGGGCCGCCTCAATGGCGGCATTTAGGCCCAACATCTTGGTTTGATCGGCTACGTTCTTGATAAAGCCCAGAATTTCGCTGATGCTGGCCGCGTTCTCCTGCACCTCTCTGATATGCATGGCCAATTTGCCTTCAATGTCGGTTATTTCCCCGGCTGATTCTGCTATGCCCTGCATAGCCTCAGCGATTTCACCCGTGGTCAGGCTAAGTTTGGCTGCCATTTCCTGAAGGTCGCGAGCCAGATTGCGTGGAGTGGTTATGCCAAACGTGCCAATCAATTCGCCGTTGTCCTCATCGAATAGAGGAATGCCTATCATACGCATATTACCATACTTTTTAGTGGACAAATCAATTTGTGTCTTGCGCCGCGCCCTGATGGTAGCACTGCCGGTATCGCCTTCCCGCAGCGGGGTTCCCACCACGAATTCCCGCAGGTCGAATTTGTCCGAACCCATACGATGAGTGACCTTTTCCAAATCAGTCACCCCAACCCAGGCGCCTTCGGGCTGGGATTCAATCAGTATGGGCGCAAAAATATCAAACGCTTTAGCCACCGGATGCAGCTTGGGAACGAATACTCCGCAAGTCCCGATTACTTTCTTCTGTTCGTCATCATCTTCAAAAATAGGCATCACCCAAACGTAAAGGCGCAGGCCATAGACCTTTTCATCGACTGCTTCGGAGATAGGCCGGGCCTGATTGATACAGCGCTGGATAGGCCCCCCCGATACCAGTTTCTCTCCCTCCTGAATGCCCGCCACATTGATATTGTGGTTTTCCACAAAATCTATGCGCTCTAAATCGGTGGTAAAATATATGACCCCGTCGCGTCCATAGGTCTGCACCAGGAAAGGCGTGGTGGTGCGGAATGCTTCTTTCTTGCTGCGCGCCTGGGACAATCTCTTGTCGTTTTCTTCGGCAAAGGTCATCATCAGATTGGCGGCGTCGGAATCCATCAGGGAGACCTGGGGCGGTTTGGCGGCCATAATCTGTTCTTTTACCCGCTCGCTGCCGGTTGCTTCAATTATAATTTCCAAACCCGGCTGCCCCAGCATTTCTTCGATATCTGTAAAAGTCCTCACGCCTAATTCCTTTGCCAGTTTAATACCCGGCGCCGCAGGGTTAACATCGCATATGCCCGAGACTCTGAAAGTTCCGATACCGTGAAAAGCCTTCAGAATGGTACTGCCTCCTATGCCTCCTCCAACAATCGCTATATTTGTCATTATAGTCCTCCTCCCGCTTTCTCCTTCCCTTTTTCAGGGTAAATTTCTCTACTGCTCCCTGCTTGGTAAAATAGTTGGTACTTCACTAACCACAATCATCGTTAATGATGATAAGGTTCGCCGCGGATAATTTTAAAAGCCCGGTAGAGCTGTTCCACAAGTATCAGCACAGCCATTTGATGGGGGAATGTCAGCCTGGATAAGGAGATAACTTCCTGGGCGGAATCTTTAACCTTATCATCCAGGCCATACGCCCCGCCCACCACCAGATTGATCCGCGACCTGCCGCTCAGCTGCCAGCTTTGCACCCTTTCGGCCAGCTCCTTTGAACTATCCGCCTGTCCCGCCATATCACACAACACCACATATTCCCCGGAGGGGATTAGATTCAGGATACGCTGGCCTTCTCGGTATTTAACCAGTCGTATATCCTGTTCTTGAGGTCTGTAACGGGCTTTCTCTTCCAGACCGCTGACCAACTCTATAGGGCTGTAAGGGGTGATACGCTTGATATATTCAAGAATGCCCGCCTGATAAAACGTCTCCCTGATCTTGCCCACCGATATAATACGTATCTTCACCTATTACATACCCCATTCGCTGTTGTCATTGAAATGTCCTCAGACAACTCAGCCTTCCTGCAGTACCGCTGTTATGCTTATCATTTCCGCCTTTGACAGATTGCTGTCCATAAGCCGCAGCAGTTTAATTTCAACACTTTGGCCCGCCTTGCGGTTAAAAATCTTTTCCTGCAGCTCCAGACTGGTAGCTACGTCCTCGTTATCAATACTAATAACTATATCGTAGGATTTTATCCCGGCTTTAGCTGCCGCACCAGCAGGAATCGGTTCCACCACTACCCCGTAGTCCCGGGGCAGATTGAAATAGCGGGCTTGGTCGCTGTTTATCTCCCCTATTATTTTTATCCCCAGAGCGGGACGGATTACCCGGCCCTGACTCTTCAGCTGGCTGATTACATACTGTACCTGATTGGAGGGAATAGAAAAGCCCATACCTTCGAAACCGGCCTCGGCGATCTTGACGGTGTTAATGCCCACTAGGCGGCCATCCAGGCTTACCAGGGCACCTCCGCTGTTGCCGGGATTTATGGCGGCATCGGTTTGTATCAGGCGGAAGGCAGTGCCCTCCTCGGTGGCCAACAGCCGGTTCAGACCGCTGACTATTCCAGCTGTAACGGAGCGAGCAAACCGCATTCCCAAGGGGTTGCCTATAGCCACTACTTCCTGACCCACTACCAGTTGTTCTGAATCCCCGAAGCTGATGGGTGAAACCCCACGGTCTACCTGAATTTTGATTAAGGCCAGATCGGTTGGAGCATCACTGCCTACAATCCGCGCCTCCTCTTCCACTCCGTCCGCCAGGGTGACAGTTATGCGGGCAGCATCTTTAATGACATGGTAGTTGGTGACGATATGGCCTTCGGCATCTATGATCACACCTGAGCCAGATGCATTCATCTGCAGTTGATCAAACGCATCACCCTGTTGTTGGAAATTGTTTACCCCTACTACGGAGGGGCTCACCACCGCCGCCACTTCGCTTATGCTCTGTTCTGCCTGCTGCGGCATTACCGCAGGCTGTCCCGGTCCCGGCCCGTTATTGAGTAAGGTGAATAAAAGCAGCCCGGTACAAAAACAGCCGCTGAACACCAGCCAGATTTTTACCCCCACCTCTTTCAAGTTCATCACATCCTGTCCTTTCGTATTTATACCTTTTAGCTTGTGAGGCCGAGGGACGGATTATTCGGTCGGCTGTGCATAGCAAAGGAGGCCCCTTTGGCCTCCTTTTAGTCTTGCTGAATTATAGTTGCGCCATCACTGTTGCGATTGCACCTCAGCCCCGAGACTGGCTAATTTCTGCGGCATATTCTCATAACCCCTGAATATATGGCCGGCATCCTCGATGATAGTCTCACCCCGAGCTGCCAAGGCAGCTAAAACCAGCGCGGCACCGGCCCGCAAATCGGTGGCTTTGACCCGGGCGCCGCACAGGAAGGGCTGGCCTTCCACTATGGCGGTATGACCCTCCACCTTTATGTTGGCGCCCATACGCTTTAATTCATCCACTATTTGAAAGCGATTTTCAAAGACATTCTCCACAATTACACTTGAGCCCTGGCTGCGGCACAACAAGGCCATCATTTGGGACTGCATATCAGTTGGGAATCCCGGATAGGGCAAGGTCTTGATATCGACCGGCAGAATGGCTTCCCCTGCCCTTACTAGTATACCCTCGTCACATTCCTGCACATAAGCTCCGGTCTCCTGCAGCTTGGCTATAACCGGATGCAAATGGGTGGGGATGACGTTTTGTACTTTTACTTCCCCTCCCGAGATAGCTGCCGCCACCATATAAGTCCCGGCCTCGATACGGTCAGGTATAATCGCATAACGGCACGGTTTGAGCTGTGAAACCCCTTCAACTTTAACTACATCGGTCCCGGCTCCCCTGATGCGGGCTCCCATGGAATTCAGAAAATTAGCCAGGTCAACTATCTCCGGTTCCTTGGCCACATTTTCAATTACGCTCAGCCCAGGGGTACGGCTCGCCATCATGATAATGTTCTCAGTCGCTCCCACACTGGGAAAGTCCAAATATACCCTGGAGCCACCCGGTTTATGGCTTTGAGCATAAATATAGCCGTGCTCGATTTGGGTAACGGCACCCAAAGCCTGTACTCCCTTAAGATGCAGGTCCATAGGCCGGGAGCCGATATCGCAACCACCCGGCAGAGAGATTACCGCTTCCCCCTGGCGCCCCAGCAAGGCTCCCATTAAAAGATTGGAAGCCCGCAGTTTTTTGGCCAGTTCATAAGAGGTGGTACGGCTTAAAAGCCCCCCCGGTACCAGAATCGACAGGCTGTTGTCGTCATTCCAATGGGTTGCCACCCCGATTTCAGTGAGGATCTGTGTCATCACCTCAACATCACGGATACGGGGCAGATTGTCCAATATGGTTTCACCCTCAGCCAGAATGCTGGCAGCCATTAAGACCAATCCGGCATTTTTGGCCCCGCTGATGCGAACCTTCCCGAAAAGAGGATTGCCTCCGTTTATTATCATTCTGTTGTTCAAACTTTACACCCTCTAATCCATTCTTGTTCCAGAGCCGCGAACATTTCGTCCGCAAACCTGTCGTAACTGATGCCCAATGTCTTCTCCACCGCCCCATCCACCTGATAACCTTCGCCCAGGTCGGATAGAATCTGCCACAAGGCGTCTTGACCGAAATTATCAACGATATATTCGACAATCTTTAAGGACTGCCAATATGCCACACTCTCATCCAGGCTATCGAAATCCTTGTCCAGCTGCCGCAATGAATACAGGCTATGCCCGTTGCTTCTTACCGCCGGACTGGCGAATTCGAATCCGGTCAAGTTCTTCTCTACATACTGGGCTACGCCTTCGGTAAGCCAGCGCGAATAATTGCCCCCGGTGAGTTCATCCACCATTAAATGGGCGTATTCGTGATATACTGGTCCCTCTTTGGAAAAAGCCTCCTCACTCGGCTCTTTGAGCCATTCTCCCGGGGACAAGACGCGAATCGAGCCTCCCCAGTAGACGCCCATAGCCTTGGCATTTTTATTCCAGCCAAAGCTTTTAGCCAAGCTGCCGCTGTCGGGATAAATGATGATGGTGGTGCGCTCCGGGGGTTGTTCGCCAAACATCTTGCTCACCGACTGACGGGCTTCTTCAGCGACCTCGGCCACCATAGGAGCATAATCTTCATCTACGGGCAGATATTTAACATCAAAGTGTTCTGTGCTGGTCACCGTGTAATTGGCAGTGCTCAAACGAATTTCCTGCCTGACCATAAACCTCTGCACAGCCTGACCGTTTTTTATCAAAAGCATGACAATTATAAAAAATATAATTAGAAGCAGGGGTGCTTTGACCCCATCAAACTTAATGTCTGACAAAACTCCCACTCCCCTCCGCATTTTATTATACTATGCCGGCATCGGGGAGCGACAAGACAAATGCTGGAGTTACTCCTTTAAATACTCAGTAATTGCTACCCCTGCCAGAGCCCCATCCCCTACTGCGGTTGCAACCTGTCTGACATTTTTGGAGCAGATGTCACCAGCCGCGAAAACCCCGGGCATAGAGGTCATCAAGCGGTCATCTACCACAATGTACTTATTTTTGGTTGTCAGGCGGTTCTCCACAAAACCGCTGGCCGGTACCATGCCCACACTGATAAATACGCCCTCCACCGGCAGAGATTCAGTGCTGCCATCCACGACGTCCTTGAGCAGCATTTTTTTTACTCCGCTGGCATCGCCTTCAATGGTTTCAACCACTTTGTTCAGTTTAAGCGCGATACGGCTATTGGCGCGCATTCTCTCAACATGAGTCCGATTGGCTCTGAATTCCTCACGGCGGTGTATCAGGTAGACCTGTGAAGCGATGTCAGACAGGTATAAGGCTTCCTTTACTGCTGAATCTCCCCCGCCTACCACCGCTACCGGGCAGTTCTTAAAAAAGGCTCCGTCACAGGTGGCACAGTACGACACCCCCCGCCCCAGGTACTCCTGTTCCCCTGCCACCTCCAGGGTTTTGCGCCGGGCACCGGTAGCCACCAATACGGCTCTGGCCTGAAGTTCACCCGAGCTGGTCTTTATCTTGATGCCCTCAGTCACTGGTTCCAGATCAAGGGCTTCTTCATAGCGAATTTCGGCTCCGCAATTTTCCGCCTGCCTCATAAAAAGGGCCATCAGTTCGCTGCCATTGATACCCTCGGGGAATCCCGGATAGTTCTCAATCAAATCCGTAATTCCGGCATTTCCTCCTACCATGGCAGATTCCAGGACCAGGGTGGAAAGTTTGGCCCGGCCAGTATATATAGCTGCAGATAAGCCGGCTGGCCCGGCGCCGAGAATTATTACATCATACACTCCACATGCCTCCTTTTAGTACAGAAATATAAAAACCCCGGCCGATATCGGCCGGGGTTGTTCGGTAATCATTATTTTAAAACACTCAGCGGGTTAACGGCCGTTCCATTATAGATTACTTCAAAATGGCAATGCGGTCCAGTACTGCGCCCGGTATTGCCTAAAGCGGCTATAGTCTGACCGCGGGAAACCTTTTGCCCCACCGATACACTTAGGCTGTTGCAGTGTGCATAGCGGGTGGAATAACCATTGCCGTGATCAATTACTATTGTTTTCCCGTACCCGCCGTTCCAGCCAGCTTCCACCACATAACCGCTGCCGGAGGCATGAAGCGCAGTGCCGACTTTACCAGTAATATCTATGGCACGGTGTCCAGCGCGAAAATACTGGCTAATGGGGCCATAAACCGGCCAGTCCAAAACCCCTTTGCTTATACCCGAGCTACCGCGGGATGCTACCTGCACCACTTGACTGCCTTTAACCAAGACTCTGGCTACGGGATTCTTAATTATTTCCTCACTGGTCACCTGACGGTCAGAAATGACGCCATTTTTCTTTACTGCCTGATAGGTGATCTTCCTTTCACCCTCACTGCCCTGCTCCCTCACTCGAACCGAAGCTGCTGCACCAGCATCTACCACCACCTGGGTCTCATAAGGTATGGCTTCAACTTTGGCGCCTTCCACCTGGGCTACAACGGTTAAGAGCGGCTTGCTTTTGACGACTATCAATTCCTGTCCCAAACTGAGGTTTTCTGAGGTTAGATGATTGGCTTGCTTGATATCTTCCACATAGGTGTCGTTGCGCCGGGCGATAAGCCACAGATTATCACCCGCTTGGACTATATATTTCTCTGGGTTTAATGTTCCGGTGGAAATCAGATCGTAGGCTTGCTCAGGGGTGCATATTTTTTCGAAAGGCACCCGGCCACAAACCACTTCGACCTGTTCCTCAAAGCCCAGTTGCAGAAGCTTTTCACCTTGATCGAGTTTGGCGAAATCAGTTTTAAAGCGCTCCACCAATTGCAGGGCCTGCTCCTCATCCAGCAGGCTGGCTACAGCCTTGCCATTAACCACAATCGTGGCCGCAACAGCATCAAAGCAGACGCTCTGTTCAAGCAGCGCCGCCATCTGGTCATTGGGGGTCAGCTTGCTGTGCAGAGCGAATACCTCTTTGAATTCCAATTCATTACTCAGCTCCAGGTCAAGATTGACCTGAGCTTCTTTCTCGGCTTCAATTTGCCGCAAGGTTTGTTGTACATCTTGGATAGAGGCTGCCAAGAATTGGGTTTTGCCGTCGACTATAACGGCAACGGCTGAAGCATTGTCGGCGAGCAACCACATGAATGAAAAGATGATAAAGGCCAGAGCCAGACAACTGGCCGGTACAAGCTGCTTTCGCTGTCGCAAGTATGTTATCATGATTAATTTCTCCATCTTCTTTTTTTGGCCTTATTTATATTCTATGCCCGGGGTTGATTTTCCTGCTTTTTGGATCATATTTTTCCTGTTCGCCTATAATAATCCAGTATTACCGAGACTTCGACCCTTTTGCGATGCATTTTGCAACTCACCTCATGGGGCTGCTTCAAACTCCCATTCTGCAGGTAAGCCTGCGCCAGACAACCGCCTCCGCAATAATACCTGGCCCAGCACCAGGCGCACTCCTTATCATGAACCTGACATTGCGAGAAGCGCTGTTTGATGTCAGGGTCCGGCTGTCCGCCGCTTACATTGCCCATCCAAAACCCCTCCTCCCCCACCAGTTGGTGGCAGGGATACAGATCTCCTTGCGGGGTCACCGTAAGGTATTCTACCCCGGCACCGCAACCGGTCAGACGCTTGGCCAGACAGGGGCCTTTCTGCATGTCCAGGTTGAAATGATAAAAATGAACTTTTCGCCCACTGGCCTCATACTCGGCGAGGATGTCCAGGAGGCGGTCATATTCCTCAATTACCCGGGGCAGATCGTCCTTCTGAATCGCAAACCCATTATCTGGCCCTACCGCGGGTTCCATGGATATCGAATTGAAGCCCAGTTGGAACAGGTGTCGGCAATCTTCGGCGAAGTCAAGATTTTGCCGGGTAAAGGTACCGCGCACATAGCAGCTTACTGGATTGGCTTCCACCATAGCCTTGATTTTGGGCAAAACCGCCTCATAACTGCCCGACCCGTTCTTTAAAGGGCGATAGTGGTCATGCACCTCAGGTCTTCCGTCCAGGCTTAAAATCACCCCGATATTATTGTCTATGACCCAGTCGATGATATCTTTATTAAGCAGCAAGCCGTTGGTAGTAAGGGTAAAGGCAAATTCCTTCCCATGAGTCGCTTCCAGGGAGCGACAGTATTTGACCAGCTGCCGCAGCATATCTGCCGCCAACAAGGGCTCCCCGCCGAAAAAATCAATCTCTAAATGCCTGCGCCCCGCGCTGTGGGCAATCAGGAAATCCACCGCTTGTTGGGCCACCTTAAGCTCCATCAGGCCGGGTTGCATGCCAAAATCGCCCTGAGCGGCGAAGCAGTAACGGCAATTCATATTGCACATATGGGCTGCATTGAGGCACAAGGCTTTTAGGACCATCTGGCTAGTATCCACCCGCATTGCTTGCGGGCTGCTAAAAAGCGAACCCTGTTCATGCAGTTGGACTACTTCCTGCCAGATTTCGTCTATAGTAGGTAGCGGAATTTGTCCGGCTAGTTCCTGGCGGATGGCCTGATAATCCCCGCGGGAATCTATCAGGCTGCTCAGCAGCAGATAAGCAGCCTGGTCTAAGACGTGAACCGCTCCACTGTTTACGTCTAAAGCGAAATAATGTTCTTTCCAGGAAAATAGGTGCAGGTTGGCCTTAAAATCGTATTCTTGCGGATACAGAAAGTGATCCCTCCCCCTTGGGCCCAGGTCATATTGGGCACGCCAAAACAGGGGCCTGGCCCCTGTTTACAACAAGCTTATGCTTCCTGGCGGCACACCTGGTTGCCAACGGTGCAAGAGGTTTTGCATGCAGACTGGCACGATGTCGCGCATTCACGGCAGTTGGTGGTATTATCTGATTTCTTGATATTGGGCTTGATGATAGTATTGATATGTTTGTTCATGACTTAAACCCTCCCCTATTACGGCAGGAACCAAGCTGATGGGCCGGGGCCGGTTGATACCGGACCCGGCCGTAAAACGGCTCCCCCGGTGACATCCATCTAACAGGGATATTCTATAATATATGGCCGGGATAAGTCAATTATGCTTAATCTTTCCCTCGGCGCCAAGGGCTTGGGGAAGGTTTTCCCGCTCCGGCCAGTCTGCCTCAGGGAGTTCCCATTGGGGGTCAAAGCTGTTTAGTATTTGCTCCACAATGATCTCACTCAGCTGTGCAATCGGCACCTTAACAAAGTTGACCAGCTCTCCGCCCACCGTTACAAGGCGCCGGGCGAGCGGCCTGACTTCGTCCATATTAACACAGCATACCGGACACCCACCAACAATAAGGCCAATGTCGGCCCTGTCTCCAACCAGCTCCAGGGCTGTACGTCGTTGGAGTTTATGAACAACTTCATCAACTATTTTTTTGCGATTAATTACCGGATTGCAGCCACCGCAATACTTGATATACAATCTCATCTGTTTATCCCCGTCCCGGTCGCAAGAAGGGAAGGGGTTACCCTTCCCTTCCGCCTCTGTTGTCACAATCTGAATATTATTACCAATCTATATCGGGATGCCGGCTTATCCCGCACAGGTTTTCAGCCAGTTCTTTGCGGTGCTCCAGGTCCACCAGGCGGGTGATCATTATCCTTTGCGCCTGGGGCGAGCCGGCTCCATGCATGGATTCGGTCAGGTAGCCTACCGCCGCTGATCCTTGAGTCAGGTTCTCCACTAGTCGAGCCATGCGCTGGCGATATTCCACCGGAACATCCGTCCGGGTAGTGGAGTATTTTTTTACCAGGGGGCCGATGTCAGGATTATTGAAGTCCTTTTCCGAGGGCATGGTCACAAAATATCCCCCGGCGATGTCCTGGGCCAGCCGGGCTATCTCATAAGGATAGCGGGTCACATTCTGCTTGCAGATATTAGCCAGGAGCTGATCGATCAGATAGTTGCCGGCCGCCGTTTTCCTTCCTTCGGCAGAGCAGGCGATGCCGCAGCCATACAAGGTTTCATTGAGGTGGCACATCTCCACCAGCTTGTCTTTGATATGCGAAGCCTGGGCAGCCCCCTGATAGTCGGCGATGGCCTTGGCAGCCCCGATCAAGGTGTCTCCCACCCCGACTTTGCAGCCGCCGTAACTCTGCCGGTGATACCCTGCGAAACGCTCCACCACCATGGTGCTGAAATCAGTCTCGCCATCCATAAACACGCGTTCCCAGGGGACAAACACATTGTTGAAAATGGTCATTACTTCCTGGCCGCCGAAGTGGATATTGCCCATATCCACGTTGCCGCCCTCCAGTTTGCGGGTGTCGCTGGCCTGGCGTCCATAAACATAGATCATACCGGGTGCGTCCACCGGGACCGCGAAACATACCGCCCAGTCCTTTTCATCGGCCTTGAGGCTATTGTTGGGCATGACCAGGATTTCATGGGAATTTATCATGCCGGTCTGGTGCAGCTTGCAGCCTCTCACCACCAGGCCGTCCTCCCGCCTTTCCACCACATGCAGGTAGGCGTCGGGATCTGGCTGCTGGGCCGGTGATTTGCCGCGGTCGCCTCTGGCGTCGGTCATGCACCCGTCCACCACCAGGTCATTTTCCTGCACGTATTTCAAGAATTCCACGAAGCGCTGATAATACTGAGTGCCATGAGCCTGGTCGATTTCATAAGTGGTGCTGTAAACCGCGTTGAAAGCGTCCATGCCTACGCAGCGCTGGAAGCAGGCTCCGGTCTTCTGTCCCATCAGCCTCTGCATTTTGACCTTTTTGATCAGGTCTTCAGTGTTCTGATGCAGATGGGTGAAGCGGTTAATCTTCTGCCCGGTCAAGTTTGAGGTGGCGGTCATGATATCCTCATATTCAGGATCCAGGGCCAGCTTGTAGGTCATCGCCACAGAGTTGACGGACGGTCTGATAATGGGATGATCCACATAGTTCTCGACTTTCTCGCCGAACATATATAATTCGATATTTCTCGATCTGAGATCATGCAAATATTGTTGCGGTGTCTTTAAGGCCATTTTTAACAAGCCCTCCTCATTTGCGGTTATTCTTTCAGGATATACTCCATACCTTCGCCGGTCATAACTGTCTCGCCCTTCTGATTTACGCATTTGGTCTCCAGTCTCACCATATGCTTGTCTTCCAGCTTTTCAATGATGGTGGCGGTAGCGGTTATGGTGTCGCCGATATAGACCGGCTTCAGGAATTTGATGCTCTGATTGGCATAAACATTGCCAAAGGTGGCCATGGTGACGGTGGTGGAAATGAGTCCTGCCACCATCAGGCCGGGCACGATAACATTCCCGAAGCGGGTCGTCCGGCTGTATTCACGGTCGATGTGAATGGGGTTCATGTCGCCGGTTAAACCAACCCACAGAACCACATCGGTTTCAGTTATGGTTTTGGTAAATGAGGCCGCCGCTCCGACCTGCATATCATCCCAATGCTTGATTTTATCGCTGTAATTCATCTCTATTTCCTCCGCTAGCGTAGAATGCTGTTGCCTATGACTACTCTCTGAATCTCGCTGGTGCCCTCGTAGATCTCGCATATCTTGGCATCGCGCATGATTCTTTCCACCGGATAGTCACGGGTGTAGCCGTACCCGCCGTGGATCTGCACCGCCTGGTTGGCCACCCGGTTGGCAGTCTCGGAGGCCTTCAGTTTAGCCATGGCGGCATCAGTTCCGAATTCCAAGCCCTGGCTCTTTCTCCAGGCAGCATCATAGGTTAAAAGGCGCGAGGCCTTTATTTCCAGGGCCATATCGGCCAGCTTGAACTGGATGGCCTGCAGGGCAGAGATGGGCTTGCCAAACTGCACTCTCTGCTTGGCATAAGCCAGGGCGATTTCGTAGGCGCCCTGGGCAATGCCCACCGACTGTGCGGCTATGCCTATGCGTCCGCCATCCAGGGTTTCCATGGACATCTTAAATCCGTCGCCTTCTTGGCCTAAGAGGTTTTCTTGGGGAATTCGGCAGTCTTCAAAGACCAGATCACAATTCTGCGTGCCTCTTAGCCCCATTTTTTTCTCAAATTTGCCAAAAGTGAAGCCAGGGGTGCCTTTTTCCACAATGAACGCGCTGAAGGCTTTGCTTCTCATTTCCTTGGGCCTGGTGCGGGCGAATACCACATAGGTGTCGGCGGCTTCCGCATTGGTGATGAATATCTTCCTGCCGTTTAATACCCATTCATCCCCATCCAGAACCGCCTTGGTGCTCATGGCGATGGCGTCAGAGCCGGCTCCGGCCTCGGTCAGGCCGAAAGCGCCCAGTTTTTTGCCTTCCACCAGCGGAAGCAGATACTTTTGCTTCTGTTCTTCTGTACCCCAGTTCCATATCGGCCATACGCCCAGGCTGACATGAGAGGAGAGGGTGTCGGCGGCGGAGGCGTCAATGCGGCCCAATTCTTCTACAGCGATGGCGTAAGCCAGATAATCCATGCCTGCTCCGCCGTATTTTTCCTCAAACGGAATGCCGGTCAATCCCAATTCGCCCATTTTTTCGAACAGGCCGCGGTCAAAATATTCCTTTTCATCTCTATCCACTACGCCGGGCGCCAGTACTCCCTCGGCAAAATCCCTTACTGATTGCCTTAGCATTTCATACTCTTCACCAAGTTTGAAATCCATGTATTTTTCATCCTTTCTCTGTGCGGTTAACTCACCTTGACGGACTTAAGCGCCGTAGTACAGTTTCATGGCCTCAGCCCTGATCTCGTCTCTGAAGTCGGGATGGCTTACGGCTACCAACGCTTTCAGCCTTTCCAGGTTGGTCTTGCCTTCCAGCATGGCGATGCCGTATTCGGTGACGATGCAGCTGACTTCATTGCGGCTGGTGGTCACCGCGGTCCCTCTGGATAGGGCTGGCACTATGCGGCTGACGGTGCCTTTGGCTGCGGTCGAGGGCAGGGCGATTATGGAGCGCCCGCCCCGGCTGAGATGTATGCCGCGGATATAGTCAACCTGACCTCCCACGCCGCTATACTGCTGCCCGGCCAGTTGATCGGCAGCCACCTGTCCTAAAACGTCCACCTGCAAGGCGGAGTTTATCGATACCATATTATCGTTCTGGCCGATAATGTAAGGATTGTTTACATAATCTTCTGAATGCATCTCAATAAAGGGATTGTCGTTGACCCAGGCGTAAAGCTCCTTACTGCCCATCATAAAAGTGGATACAATTTTGTTTTTGTGCAAGGTTTTTTGGGAACCGTTTATTACTCCCAATTCGGTCAATTCCATGACCCCGTCCGAGAACATCTCGGTATGAATCCCCAAGTTGTGCTTGCCTTTGAGATATGACAGTATAGCATCCGGGATAGCTCCGATCCCCAACTGCAGCGTGTCACCGTCTTTAATCAACTCGTTTACATACCTGCCGATAGCGTCCTCCACCTCAGTGAAGGGAGAGCGCTCGATCTGCATCAAATCCCGGCTGCTGTGCGCGAAGTACTGTATATCGCTGACATGCATAAATGAATCCCCATGGGTGCGGGGCATATTTTCATTTACCTCGGCGACTACGATTTTGGCATTACGAGCCGCCGGCAATGTATAGTCCACGGATATCCCCAGGCTGCAGTAACCATGTGAATCTGGCGCCGATACCGTTATCAGGGCAACATCAACGGGCACGATCCCGTTAATAAACAGCGCCGGGGTTTCGGAAATAAAGCGGGGCAGATAATCAGCCCGGCCGCTGTTTATGGCCTGTCTGGTATTGGGTCCGCCAAACAGGGAAATGTGCCTGAAATGTGCTTCCATCCCCGGCTGAGCGTATCTGCACTCACCCATGCCGATACGATGTACCACGGTTACATTCTCCAGTTCCGCATAGCGATCGCTCATGGCCCCGGTCAATGACCTGGGTTCGCCGCAAGCATGGGCCACCACTACCGTATCACCGGACTTAATACACTTGACAGCTTCTGCGGCTGTACAGGTTCTGTCTTGGTATAGCTCCTGCCATTTCATACCTAACCCTCCCAGTGCTAAAGCAATTACCTTTCAAGACAAATAAAATTCTTTAAATATTGAGGGGCCCGGTCCTGATGGCTTGGCTGCCCCTATCCCTGGAGAAGAGGAGAGATAATGCCGTTGACTCCAAGGCTGCCCCGGGCCCCCCGGAAACTCTTACTATGCTTCGCTGACGCCTAGTCTTCCCAGATGGCGAAGGCTCTTACCGGACTACCGGTCAGACCGCGGAATTTCAGCGGGAACATGGCAACATAGAAATTATCATGGCGCGGAATTTTGGTGATATTGATCAGACTTTCAGTGTGAACAACTTCTCTTTCCGCGTGTACGGTATGGTTGGGATAATCAAGATCAGCCGGGGTGTCCAGACTGGGAGCGTCGGTACCAATGTTTACCAGGCCCTGATCCAAGAGCCAGGTGGTAGCGTTCTTATCCAGACCTGGATATTGGCTTAAATAACGTTGGGGATCGGTGTCGCTGCAAGGTTCGATGCCAGTCCAATAAAGCAGCATCATCCCTGGTGATAAGCTAACCCCAGCCTCATCCAAACCTCTCTGCACAGCATCCTTGGTGATATGAACCCGCCCTTGAACGAAGGACAAGTCAATCCAGGCTGCGGGGGCAATAAGCTCTTTTAGAGTAATCTTATCCACTGATAAGTGTGATTTATTGGGGTCGAAATGATACACGGCGTCCACATGGGTTGAGGTGTGATCACAGGTTATAATCCCTTTTACGCCAAAACCATAGGGATAATTGCTGGCTTCGCCAAGGCTGAATTTTGTTTCTTCATGGGTTTTGTGCCACCAGAAGGCGGTTTTCATATGGCCTGGGTACACGGGGACATCCGGAGCTACATCCTTGCCTAAGTCCAGGAAGTTAAGCTTTTTGCCCATAAATTCTACTACATCTATTTTCACGTTGTTGTCACTCATGATAGAACCCTCCGCTTTGAAATATTGAACGTATAATTACTGTCGATAATGAACTCTTTGGACTCCTTGCCGCTTACGCAATCTGTGGCTGCAGGGCTTTTCTCTCCGCTTCCAGTTCGCTGTCGATCTGTTCCATGGTTTTGCCCCTGGTTTCCCGGGCGAAGTAGAACAGGACACCCTGGATCACAAAACATGCCGCCAGGAAGAGATACACTGAGCCGATGGCATCGCTGGTGGCCTTGGGGCTGACCAGATTGGATGATCCGGCGAAGAAAGCAACCACCATAGGGCCGATCAATTTGCCGATACCGCCCATACCGTAGGCAGATCCCATACCTGCGGCGCGCAGTTGTGAGGGCCATACTTCCGAACCATAAGGTCCAACCAGAGCGAAACCGCCGTCAGCGAAGAAATAAATGCCAATCATGCACAGCCAGAATACTGAGGTCCCGCCAATATAGTTGCCGGTATTGAATATGGCTACAACCAGCATGACGGCCGCGCCGGCGCCTAGTATCATACCGCTGCTGCGGCGGCCCAGGTAGTCGGACATGAAAGACCAGAACCATCTGCCGACAAAACCGCCCAGAGTAACGAATATAAAATATTTGGCCGCTTGCTGCGGAGTCCGTCCCATAATCAATGCCAAGAGTGCCGGGCCCCACATGGTGAAACAATAGTAACCGCACTGTTGCGCAATGTTGGTACCCCAGGTGGTGATAACACTGCGGGGATACTTAAACAACTCACTCCAACCGTGTTTTTCAGCGTCAGGCAGGTCGTCAATCCACTGTTCCTCTTTGCTGACGGCCTTTCTGAAGTCATGGTGCTGCCCGGTAACCCAATTAACAGCGGCTTCAGCCTCGTCAAAACGCTTGTTTCTGATCAGCCAGCGCGGGGATTCGGGAACCCATATGCGTATCAAGAGGCACAACAGGGCAGGAATAAGACCGAGCAGGAACAACCCTCTCCAGCCGATGAAGGGGGTCAAAAAGGCGGCGCTGGTGCTGGCGATCATGGTTCCTATGGGGATAAAGGAAGTCACGATGCCGCTGACCCGGCCGCGGAACTGAGAAGGCACAAACTCCTGCACCAGCGGCAGGTCAACACAATACAGGCCGCCCAAGGCCAAACCGGTGAGGAAACGCAGCCCGACCAAAAAGAGCCAGTTTTTCTCAGGTACGAAGTACATCAGACCGGTCATAACCGCGCTGAACAATATGGTGGCTATAAATACCGGGCGGCGTCCGATTCTGTCAGCTATATAGCCGAACGCAGCCGCGCCGATGATAGAGCCGAACCCGGAAGCCAGCAGAATAGCCGCGGAATGGCTGTAAGTCAGGCCCCAGGGAACCATGATGAAGGAAATTACAAAACTGATAATGGTGAAATCAAAGAACTCCAGCATATCCCCCAATACGGCCGCACTGATCACTTTATAATGATTGGTGGTGAGACGGGAATTATCAAGTTGGGAAATCAACCCCGATGCTGATCTAGCCATTTTTTCGTCCTCCCTAGCTGTCAAATAAAAAGCCGCTAATGCTCCCTAAACATAAACATTGTGAATTCGTGAGTTTACCAGGCCGTCCATCCTCCATCGACCATCACGATTGACCCGGTGACAAAATCAGCCGCATCTGAAGCTAAATACAATACCGTTCCGGTCACATCGCTAACCTCGCCTATGCGGTTTAATAGTATCCTGCGCTGCACATCCTCTTTGAATGCCTGATCTTTGAACATCGGTTCTGTAAAAGGCGTATTAATAAAGGTTGGAGCAACTGTGTTGACGGTGATGTTATAAGGAGCCCATTCTCCTGCCAACACTTTGGAAAACTGAGCTACCGCACCCTTGCTGGCGCAATAGGCAGAGCGTTTTATATAGCCCACCACTGACATAGCCGAACCGATATTGATTATCTTGCCTTTGTTTTGCTTCATCATTATGCGCCCGGCAGCCTGACTGCAAAAGAACGAGCCCTTGGCATTGATGTCCAGCACCTTGTCCCAGGCTTCCTCAGTAACGTCCTCGCCGCGCTGCTGTACATTGACTCCAGCAGAATTGACCGCGATATCGAGCTGGCCGAAATACTCCGCTATGGCCTGGTAAGTTGCATTAATAGCTGAAACATCGCGCACATCGCAGATATAGACCTGGCTGTTTCCGCCCCGAGCAGCAACCTCAGCCTGGGTTTGATTTACGGCCTGGGCAGAAATATCGATCAAGGCCACTTGTGCTCCACTGGCAGCCAACGCCACGGCACAAGCTTTGCCAATTCCGTTTCCGGCTCCGGTTACTGCAGCTACCTGTCCCTTTAGATCAACGGTAATATTAGACATTTGAATCACCTCTTTTGGCTTCGCGTTGGTTTTTGACCTTGCAAGGCTGATTAATCTGTTCCCGGCTACTCGTCAGCAGCAGGTACTCATCAGAAGAATCTCGCTATATACAGTGCAAGCTTCATGCCAGCGGGGGATGATTTTCCCTTACTATAGGTTGTAAAATACAGTTACTGGCAAATTGCTTTAAAAACGCTTCGTTTCCAACCCGATATATCCGACTTACAACCATGCCCCGGATTAAACCGATGGCACAATTTATCTGCCCATAAAAGCAGCCATCATGTTGATGCCATTATTACCGTCGATACATTGAGTTTGTTCTCGTTACCCTTTTCACTTATATCCGACCCACTTATGAATCACTGTCTGCCTTTCTAAAGGTGAGCTTAGGGTGCAAATCCGTCCTGACCGCAAAAAACGGCTGACCCATTTTCGAATCAGCCGTTCCAATTTTGTTACATAGGTTTGGCAGTTGTTTTATCCGGAGGGTTTGTCTTCCAATTTAATCCCGTACTGGGAGGCTTTCCGCCATATGGTAGTCTGGCTGGCCCCCAGTGACCGTGCCGCTTTGCGCAGACTGCCATATTTGGCCAGGTGCTTTTGAATCATATTTTTCTCAAATTCCTCTACTGCATGTTTAAGGTTCACCGGAGGGTATTCATCTTCCTGAGGCCCAGCCAGAGATTTTCCCCCCTGAGAAAGAAAACCGAAATCGCCAATCACCATTTCAGCGCTGGTGACTACGGCTCTCTCAATGACATTGCGCAGCTCCCTGACATTGCCGGGCCATTCATAATCAATCAATGCCCCCAAGGCTGAAGCGGTTATAGTCTTGCTGAACCCGTATTTATTATTAAAAATTTGCAGAAAGTGTCTCACTAAAGGAGCTATCTCCTCTTTTCTTTCCCGCAGGGGCGGGACGATTATCGGAATGACGTTCAGCCTGTAATACAGATCTTCCCTAAAGCGCCCTTCAGCAACTAGTTTAGCCAGGTCCCGATTGGTGGCGGCAATTACCCTGACATCAACCTTTATGGGAGTTGAGCCTCCAACCCGAGTGAATTCGCTCTCCTGCAAGACCCTTAACAACTTAACTTGCAAATGCAGGGGGATTTCTCCAATCTCGTCCAAAAATAGCGAGCCGGTATTAGCCAGTTCAAATAACCCGCTTTTGCCGCCCTTTTTGGCGCCGGTGAAGGCTCCCGTCTCATAGCCGAATAATTCGGATTCAAGCAGGCTTTCCGGGATGGCCGCACAATTAATTTTGATATAGGGACGGCTGCTGCGGATGCTGTTTTTATGCAGTTCGCGGGCAATGATTTCTTTTCCCACCCCGGATTCCCCTTGTATCAATACTGTTGAATCGACTCGACCGAGACGCACTACCAGGTCAATGATATCTCTGGATTGGCGTGATTCGGCCACAAAATTGCTGTCTTCGCTTATCCTCATCTTCTGCAATTCTTCTTGATAATGGCGGCTGAGCTCCTGGGCTTGTTCCCTTTCCTGGCGAAGCTGTTCCAATTCAGTGAAATCCCTGGCATTGGTGATTACTCTGATAAGTTCGCCGCGATCATTATAAACCGGGTTGCCTGTCACCAGCAGGGTTTTACCAGTTTTCAGCCTTTGCTCGATGGTAACCGGTTTCCTATGTTTTATTACCATTAAAGACACGGATTTATCGAAATTGCCCTGATCTGCCAATTGTTGCTCGTATTTTCCCACCAGTTCTTCCCGGCTCATTCCGGTAAGACGAACATAGGCGTCATTGACCCTTATTATTTTAGCGTGAGCGTCCGTCTGGCATATGCCGTCAAAAGACGCTTCTATAACCGCCTGCAGCTCATCCTTCAAGTCTTGAGTCTTTTCAAGTTCCCCGGCCACTGATTCCAGGTCAGTAATATCTTTGATATTGACCAGCACATTGGTCAGTTCGCCCTGCTTGTCAAAAATCGGCAAGCCGGTGAACAATGCTACCCTGCCGGTTAAAGTAGTTTCCTTATACATCACCGGCTGCTTGCTCTCCAGAACCATCAAAGTAGCGGCCTTGTTGTAATAGCCCTGGTCGACCAGCTCGTACATTGATTTGCCCACGATATCCTCGGCTTTAAGCCCGGTTATGCGGGTATATGCTTTGTTGACGTTGAGAACTTTACCATCCTTATCGGCCACAAAGAAGCTGTCTAGAGATTCATTGAGAAAGTAGTCCATACTCTCTTTCATTTCCAGGGCTATATTCAGTTCGCGAGTAATACTCTCCAAATCGGATATATCCTGAGCAACTCCTACCGCCCCAATAATGCGGCCATCCATATCGATAATGGGGGTGCGGTTGCTTAAGATGGTCTTGTCCTTATATTTGAACTTTTCACCCTTAACAACGGTTCCTGTGGTAAGGATGTCAATTAATTCCCCGTCTGGGAAAACGTCCACATATAACCTTCCCAGCACATCTTCCTTCTTCATATCGAATAATTCTTCCGCCGCCCGGTTGAAAATTCTGATGAAACCCTCGTCGTCAATACTTACGATAGAATTATAAGCGGCATCCAATACTGCCTGCATACGTTTGCTGATATCCGTCAATTCCCGGGTATAAATCCTGTTAACGTCAGACTTGGTGAGCATACCGGTCACCCGGCCCTGGTGTACCACCGGATAGCGTCCAAAATGCAGCCCATGGATTATTTCCGTGGGCATATCTTCCTCCAGGGTATCGACCGTAGTGCTCATTATGGCTCTAACCGGTGTATCCAGAGCTTCATTGCTGGCTAGGGCTTTATAAAGATGAAGCTCGGTTACCAGTCCCAGGAGCTGTTGGTTCTCGTCTACCACCGGTGCGCCGTCGATGCCATGCTGCAAAAAAACTGCCGCGGTTTCCTGTATTGATTTGTCGGGCTCAATCGTAACCGGCCGCTGCGACATTACATCTCTTATCCTCATTGACAAATACCTCCCCTCGCAACCTCACTTTTTGGGCGGAGTTTCGTAAAAGACACAAACTTGCCTTAAATGCCTGGCTAAACCAACGTTGTCCATTTAATCCAGTGTCAGTGTAAAATAGCGTCGCGATGATTTATATTTTGGTATCCTTTATAATAAAACATAAATTACCGCCAAAGGGAGTGTTAAAAAATGTTAACCAGATGGTTAGCCCGTTGCCGATTTAGTAAAAATATAAAAAAGCACTATCATTTTGAAAGTGCCTTTGTTTTGTCTGGAGCGGGAAAAGGGGTTCGAACCCTCGACACCCGGCTTGGGAAGCCGGTGCTCTGCCACTGAGCTACTCCCGCTCGTTATTAAAAAGATTTATATGGCGAAGCCGATGGGATTTGAACCCACGATCTCCGGCGTGACAGGCCGGCA
>DHGD01000087.1 GCA_002402575.1 Syntrophomonas sp. UBA4807 | reverse complement strand
ATCAATTCCAGGTTAAAAACCCCGCCCGCAGACAGCGTTCCGATAACGAACAGCAGCGAGTCTCCAGGCAGGAACGGCATCACCACCAGCCCCGTCTCGCAGAATATGGTCAGGAATAGAATAAAATACGTCCATGTGCCATAGTTCCACACGATCTCAGCCAGATGACTGTCTATATGCAGCGCGAAATCTAACAGTTCCAAATAAGTCCTCCTGTATCTGGCAGCTATGCAAAAAGACCTTCAATATAGCCTGGCTGCTGGCCGGGTTATATCAAAGGTCTTGCTTTCCCTGCGGGAGTATAAGACCAGGCGCTTTACACCGATTGTTGACCTTATAACTTGTAAGCTACTCCCCTTTAATTGTAAATATATTATCATAACCGCAGCCTCAGCGTCAATACCGTCTTAAAGGAGTTACGCCCGCCGGAAACCTTTTGTTTGTGCCGGCGCTCCGGGGAAGGCGCGCAGTCCCGCCTGATGCAGCTGACAACCCTGGACGCCGGCAGCCGTCAACGATTAGCGTTACCCCAAAGTAGGTACGGCTATTATTAATAGGGTACAGAAAAAACACCGGCTGTCCGGAAACATTTGATTGTATCCGGAAGTGGCCCCAAGTTTCTGCTTGTGCTCTGCCCCAATATATACAGCAACGGGCTCCAAAAAGCTCAGGCGGCAGTTTGGCTGAGCAATGGGCGGCAGCTCTTCCCCGCTTCAGTCTCGGCCTTAATATTTAACATTTGATGAGTTAAAGGTACAATATACTTGTATGCTGCGGCAGTGGCGGCGTCATTGACTGGTCCCAGGGCGGCTTGATTTGAGCATAGGAGGCAAAATATCTTGAGATACATCACTCTGGAGGAAGCGCTGCACTTTGACCAGGCCCGTGTGGTGGCCAACAGTAAGAAATACCTTAATTCCCACTTCCCCAGTTATCTGGCTTTGCTGGGTCTGGACAGAAATTATCCCCAGGCCGAGGGCATGTATTTATGGGACGGGGACGGACAGCGCTATTTAGACTTCCTGGGAGCTTTCGGGGCTTTGAACCTGGGCCACAATCCTCCTCAGGTTATAGCCGCCATTGAAAAAATCTGGCAGCTTAAAACCACCAATATGATGCAGTCAGGATTATCTGCCCTGGCGGCTGGGCTGGGTGAAACCCTGGCGGCAATTACGCCCGGTGAGCTGCGCCACAGCTTTTTCGCCAGTTCCGGCACCGAAGCGGTGGAAGGCGCCCTAAAGACTGCCCGCATCGCCAGCGGCAAACCGGTGATTATATCCACTAGCGCCGCTTTTCACGGTAAATCCTTGGGTGCCTTATCGGCTTCCGGACGGGACAAATACAAGCAGCCTTTTCAGCCTCTGCTGCCTGGTTTCGAACAGGTTCCATACGGGGATGCGGCCGTTTTGGAAGCCCGCTTCAAAAGCCGCGACGTAGGAGCCTTCATTTGTGAATGCGTGCAGGGTGAAGGTGGGGTCAATGTGCCTTACGCCGGCTATTTAACTGATGTCAGGAATTTGTGTGACCGCTACGGGGTGCTGTGGATTGCTGATGAAGTTCAGACCGGCTTCGGGCGTACCGGCAAGATGTTCGCCTGCGAGCATGAGAATGTTTCGCCTGATATCATGGTATTAGGCAAATCCATTGGCGGCGGGGTGGTTCCCCTGGCGGCCTTTATTTCCACTCCGCAGGTATGGAGCAAGGCCTACGGGTCCATCGAAAGGGTTTCCTATCATACCACCACCTTTGGCGGCATGGCCACCCAATGCGCCGCCTCCCTGGCCGCAGTGCAGTGTTATATAGAACAGGATCTGCCCCGTCAGGCGGCTGAGCATGGCCAATACCTGCTGTCCAGATTAAAGAACCTGGAGCAAAAACATGACTTTATCAAAGCGGTCAGGGGGAAAGGCTTGCTGATCGGCATTGAATTCAAAACCCCGGGCGGGATGCTTAACAAAATGGCTAAGCTGGCCGAGGTTGCCGAGGATAATATCGGCGCCATGGTATGCGGGGTACTGCAAAAGGATTATCACATCATCACTGCCTATACCTTGCACAACCCTGCGGTTATGCGCCTGGAGCCTCCCCTGATCGTCGAGCGCCAGCAGCTTGACGAAGTGGTGCGGGCTTTGGATGAAATATTCAGCAAGCACAAGAATTTTGCCAGTCTTTCCCTAAAAGCGGCTAAGACCATGATCAGCTCCAAGTTAAACGGGTGAACTGATACCTACCGGGATAAACAGGCGCTTCCCCTTGCAGACCACCAAGGAGAACGGTACCGGCTTAGGACTGGCAGTATGCTACAGCATCGCCGCCCGACATCATGCGGAAATCAGGGTGGAAACCAGCCCGGCAGGGACTAATATAGAGGTCCTATTTCCTATACCCTAGCGGGTTGTGATTAAGTAATGCCCGCCTGATATTTCTGTGGGGGGATGACTGTTATCCATACTCCGGGGCATACTCCCGGACATATCAGCCTTTACCTCAAAAAGAGTAAAATCCTCATAGCAGGAGACGCACTATTTATTGAAACGGCTCACTCTTGCCAGCTCCTGCTTTTCTTAACCACCACCCTGAAGAAGCCATGCATTCTTAAAAAGGCTTTCATCTGCTATGACCGTCCCGACCGCATCTTCTCCACATATTCCACAACATCACTGACCGTTCTGAAGGTATAAACATCTTCGTCATAAATGGTTATTTTAAATTTTTTCTCACATTCTATTACCAGCTTGGCAATGTCGATGGCATTGCTACCATAGTCAACTGTCAATTCAGTTTCCGGCCCGATGTCTTCAGAGTCGCAGTCCATAATTTCTGCCAGGATTTGCGCCACTTTTTCAAAAACCAAGCCTATCACCCCTTAAAATTGTCTTCTTAATTAACTAAGCTCTAACTCAGGTACTGTGGTCTTCCCACAATATCATTGCGATTATGAACAGCCTATCTTTTGTAAATGGGTATTGGTATACTTCCATACATCCGAATTTAATATCATAGCAATGGGCTGATTTCTCCGCTGTAAAACAGGTTTAGTCGGTGCAGAGCCCGGGTGCAAGCGATGTATAAAAGGTTTTTGTCATCTTCGCTCTGGTAATGGTCTTTATCCACGTCAGATACCAGCACCGCATCAAACTCCAGACCTTTGGCCATATATAGGGGCAGAATGAAAACTCCCGATAAGTCGGTGGCCATGTCGCTGGTTATCAACTTGGCATCGATCTGCGCCGCCAAACGCTCATATAAAGCAACGGCATCCTGCTCAGTTTTGCATATCAGTGCTATGGATTTATAGTCCATTTCTTTGCAAGTGGCACATTCAGCTACGATCAGGTTATCGAGAGCCGGCCTGGATGGGGCCGTAACAACCGCCGGAGTATCTCCTTTGCGATTGAAATTATTAACTTCAAACCCCGGGTCGAGAAACCTGGTACTGTAGGTCAATATTTCATTGGTGCATCGAAAACTTTGCTCCAAAGTCACCAGGGTGGACTTTTTCTTGTCAAAAATCTCGGCTATTTGCTCATAGAATGATACATCTTCCTGTTTCCCAATGGTTTGATCGACATCGCCCACCACCGTATAGCGGGCTTTGGGAAACATGCTATTCAGTATGGCGTAATGGATGGGATTATAATCCTGAGCTTCATCGATTACCACCTGTTTAATGCCCTGATAGTCAGTATAGCCCTGGGTTTCAAGCTTGAGAAACGCCAGAGCCGGGGCATCATCATAATTCAGACCGTCCTTTTTAAGGTTTTTACAGGTAAGGTCGATAATATCGTCGATGCAATCCGGCAATTCGAGATCTTGGGCCAGACTGTGGAAGTAGTCCTTATTGCTGAATAACCGCCGGTAAAGTTCGAGATGATCTAACTCGGTAAACTTCCGTATTTGCTTTATTAAAACGGTGCTTTCATGAATGGACAGCATGCGCGCCGCTGCTTCGACTTCAAATTCATATCCAGATTGTCGCATAATATATTTTTCCAATTTCTCCATACGGCCTTGGCGCTGCTGATGCACCAGTTCCAGAATGTGATTTTCCAATCGCTCTAAACGTGTTTTCAAAAGAGAGGCTTTATTGGCCTTAATCATCTTATCCTTCAGTAATTGCCGACTCACTAAGATTTTGCCGTCATAATAGACATCACTGTAATCAATCCACCGGTTGGGCAAATCATTTATGAAACTCTGCAAGATTTCCATAAATTGCGTGGAGCCCTTGAACTTGGCGCTGCACTTAAGTAAATTGCGGTATTCGGGATCATCATCGCAAAGCATGCCCTCCCAAAATTGATTCCTGGTTTGCAAATGCTCAATCGGCAATACCGAGCGCAGTATCTCTTCAAATATAATGGAGTTTACATTGCTCTCGCCCAGTTGGGGCAACACGTTGGAAATGTACCGTTCGAACAGGGTATTGGGCGAGATCACCAGTATATCGTTATGGGACAATCTGGATGACAACCCCTGATACATAAGGTAGGCCACCCGATGCAGGGCCACCGAAGTCTTGCCGCTGCCCGCCACCCCCTGCACCATCATCAGGTCTATCTCCATATCGCGTATGATGACATCCTGTTCTCTTTGGATGGTTTCCACGATTGTCTTCATTTTGGGGGAGGCGTTTTGAGACAACAGGTTCCTCAAAAATTGGTCTATGATTTGAACATCGGCATCAAAGAAATATTCCAGTTTCCCCTGCTTGATTTCGTATTGACGTTTTAGGCTGACTTGGCCGGTAATCTTTCCTGCCGGGGCCTGGTAAAAGGCTTTGCCCGTTCCGAAACGGTAAAACACGCTGGCGATGGGCGATCTCCAATCGAAAACATACATTTCACGAGACTTGTCGTCCTTTAATGAAGACAGCCCGATATATACCTTTCTAGCCGCAGAGGATTCATCCAATATGAAGTCGATGCGCGCAAAGTACGGAGAATCAATCATTTTCTCCAGCAACAATATTTTGTTCGATTCCATTTCATATTGAGCGATTTTGTGTGATACTGGATTTGCGTACTGGCTCAACTCTACCAGTTGGTCAAAGCCATCCGCAGACCACAGGTTCGATATGGAGTGTGAGGAATCTTCCATCAGTTCTTTTTTGGCAGCAATAATCGAAGCCATTTTTTCCTGGCTGCGCAAGCGGGCCGCAGACAACTGTGCCGTCGCGACTGCTATGGTAAGGTTTAAACGCTTTTCTTCGTAATCTCGATCTTCCAGATAACTGTCCAAAATGAAGCCTCCTGTTGGGGGTTTATTATTCGGGAAGCAGTGCATTGTTCCTATGATACACGGATACCACGGCCATTATAAGACTTATATTTAATCACATTTTGTGTTATACTATAAGCAGAGAAAGCAGGGGGCGTTCGTTGGAACGTCCCCATTTTATCGTTTTATAAAGCTATATATTTATCTTACAGGGTTTCCTTACAATGCTCCCGCCGGCCTGGCCTCAAAGCAGTCACCGGAGCAAGGGGACGGTTTTTTTCTACTCACCCCCGTTGGAGTTACGGTCAAACCCTTCCTGTTCCTTTGCTTGCCCTTTACCCGAAGCGGAATTGCACCCCGCTGCCGCCCTGAGGATAATGCCATTCCAAGACCTCGCTGCCGCAGGCCACCAGACAGGTGCCGCATTCCAGACAGCCATCAATGGAGAGTTCCACCTCGCCGCCGGCGTTTTCGCTGTAAAGTCCGGCCGGGCATACCAGGACGGCTCTTTTCAGCAGGTGATGTTTCTCCATGCCGGCTTTAATAGTAATATGAGGCTCGGCATAAGGCTTGAAAACATCCAGGCCCAGCTTGGCTTTCAAATTCATGATCTCGCTCATATCTTCATCATCCTCCTGCCCAGCTTAATCAGATCCCAAATCTCTTTTACCG
>DHGD01000035.1 GCA_002402575.1 Syntrophomonas sp. UBA4807 | reverse complement strand
AAATATTATTTAAAGTATAATAATTGAATGGTATATTAATTATAACATGCTAAATTTAATGCCATCAGAAAGGATGAGGACGTTGCCATTCACAATCGATGCCAGGGGTTTGAACTGCCCGGAGCCGGTGATGCTCACCAAAAGAGGAATCGACCAGGGCGAGGAGCATATAGTAATCATGGTCGACAATCTGGCGGCGCGGGAGAATGTTAGCAAACTGGGCGTAAGTCAGGGCTATGATGTTATCGTAGAACAACAGGAAGACATTTTCCATATTACCATGCACAAGAAATCCACACCATTTTCACTTGCAGCCCCCCAGAATAAAACTGAACGCGACAACCGTCCCCTTCTCCCGGAGGTTTCCATTCTGGTCAAAAGTGATCTGTTCGGCTGCGGTGATGCGGAACTGGGCCAGGTGCTGATGAAAAGCTTTCTATATACCCTCAGTGAGACCGCCGGCATAAAATATGTCATTTTCATGAACCGCGGGGTCTTGCTCACGGTGCAAGGTTCCCCGGTCTTAGATCAATTGCAGGCTCTGGAGGACATGGGAATATCTGTTCTAAGCTGTGGCACCTGCCTGGACTTTTATGACAAAAAGGAACAGCTTGCGGTGGGAGCTGTAACCAATATGTATACCGCCATGGAGATATTGACCAAGACCGCTCATAATCTCACCATTTAGCGAAGGGAGAAGCTCACAAATTGATTTATATGGACAATGCCGCCACCAGCTTTCCCAAACCGGAAGAGGTTTATAAGGCTATAGATCATTTCAACCGCAATCTCGGGGGCAGTCCGGGGCGGGGCAGCCATCGGGCTACGCTCCGGGCCGGAGCGATAATGCTGGAATGCCGGGAACTGCTGGCCCGGCTCTTTAACATCAGCGATGCCGCTCAAATCGCGTTTACGGCCAATATCACCGACGCTATCAATATCGGCCTGAAAGGTATATTGAAGCCGGGTGACCACGTCATCACCAGCAGCATGGAACACAACGCGGTGGCCCGGCCGCTTTATGCCCTTTCCCAGCAAGGCGTGGAATGGACCCCGGTTCCCTGCGCGGCTGACGGGTCTTTGAATCCGGACCATATCACGCCTCTTATAAAACCAAACACCCGCATGATCTGTATGCTGCACGCCTCCAACTTGACCGGTACTATTCTGCCTATCGAGGAGGTGGGGCGGATAGCCAGACGGCACGGTCTGATATTCATGATCGACAGCGCCCAAACGGCAGGGGTGGTGCCCATAGACGTTCAGGACGCCAACATCGACATTTTGACTTTTACCGGGCACAAGGGCCTTTTGGGTCCCCAAGGCACGGGAGGCATTTATGTTGACCCCCGGGTGGAACTGCGCCTGCTCAAAGAGGGAGGTACGGGGTCAGCTTCCGAACTGCTGGAACAACCTGCTGTGATGCCGGACCGCCTGGAGTCAGGCACTCCCAATACGCCAGGCATTGCCGGTTTGGCTGCCGGGATTGCATTTATCTTTAAAACCGGCATGGAAAATATTCGCCGTCACGAATTAGAGCTGACCGACATTTTGATCAGGGAATTGCGGAACATACCTGGGCTGACCGTATATGGACCCGGTGATGCCCGCCGCATGACAGCGGTAGTCTCCTTCAACATAAATGGTTTGGACTGCGGAGAGATAAGCCTGAGGCTGGATCAGGAATATGGTATTATTACCCGCTCGGGGATGCACTGCGCTCCCCTGGCTCATCAAACCATAGGAACCGCAGCCACCGGAGCATGCCGGATAAGTCCGGGATGCTTTACTGGAAGCAGTGATATTCATACGGTGGTTGAGGCCATAAGGCAGATAGCCAGTAGTTAAAGTCTCGCCGCTGGGAAGGAGGCAATCTCCTTGGCCAACCGCAGATAATCGACTGCCCCATGGCTTTCAGGACGGTAGGCCAGGACATCCAGGCCGTAGGCCGGGGATTCGGTAATAGATACATTGTCGCGAATCAGGCTTTTCATTACCAGACCGGGGAAAAGCCGGTTTATTTCGGCAGTGGACTCTTTGTTGACCTTGCGGCGGCCCAAGCGGTTGACAAACAAGCCGCGCACAGCCAGGCTCGGGTTGAGGTGCTTTCTCACTGCGGACAGAGTATCCACTAAAAAAGGCAAAACCGTGAGATCCAGGTGCTCAGCCAAAACTGGAACAACCACTTCATCGGCGGCACACAGCGCATTGATGTTGAGCAGACTGAACCCCGGCGGACAGTCTGTCAGCGCGTAATCATACCCCGCTATATCAGCCAGAGAGCTTTTTAGCAAGGTTTCCCTGCCTACTACTCCGGACATCTCCACCTCTAGCGCAGCCAGGTTGCGTCCCGCAGGTACAAAGGCGACGCCGCGCACTTCTTCAAACTCCGGTTCGAAAATCTGCTTTCTGAGCCATTGATAAGTATCCGGTTGTCCTGCGGACATATTCATTATGGAGCTTAAAGAAGCCAGGGGATCCAAGTCTATCAGTATTACCCGGTACCCCAGGCGGCGCAAACAGTAGCCGATATTCAGAGCGGAGGTGGTTTTACCGCAGCCTCCTTTGGGGTTATATATGGCCAGAAGCTTCATAAGTCTGTCTCCTTATTTGGTAAGTTGCTTTTCCACAAATGAACCGGGTGGTCCTGCCATTATAGAAGCAGAAAAAATAAGTGGGCTGTTACACCCACTTACAAAAAACCATCGTTTTACTCGAGTACCCCGATAATCTTATGAGACTTAGGGGCTCATTTCATCCTTGGCAGAATGAAATAACAGCCGTCAAACCGATTACTGTTCGATCTTGGCTGCTACGGGTTTGATAAGAGGACCGCCAACAGGCAGCACAACTTTCTTGAATTCTGTATTTAGCACTATCGCGGCGCTCATGTAAATTCCGCAGATACCGGATATCAGCAGGAAAGTGCCGGCAATGGGGGAATACTGAGCTTTAGGAATCCAGCCACCGTCAGTCAGCGATACCAGCGGCACTGCTACGTCCAGAGCCAATACTAAAATCGTCATTACCAGAGGCCCCTTGAAATAAGACGGGGTCCACAGCCACAAGACGAACCACAGCACCATCCATGCCCATCCGTCTATTCTGGTGTCGACCGCAAGTCCGGTCACCTTAGCCGAATAAAACTTAACAAAAAATTCTATTCCGCCGACAAGCATGAAGAAAGCGGAGAAGACCAGGAAGACATTACCGCCGGTAACAGCTCCCTCTGATAATTCGATTAATCCCACTATAACCTGAACTACAAATCCACCGATAATCCAGCAACCTAACAAGGGTGCTGCGGTGCCGGCTACTTTCCCGGTTAAAATCGCATAAAAAGTGAAACACGCAATCGCTAGTGCGGCCAACCCTGCGGGGGCGGGATTTGCCCAAGATGAATTACCTGACATCTAAACTCCTCCTTTTTTACCTCTTCTTACAATTTCAGGATTCCGTTAGGCCAATTCACCTCCTTATTAAGAAATCCAATGGGCTCTTGTTGGAGTATACTGGTTCCCTCCTAGAAACCCAAAACAGTGTCACCGGGTCCAAAGGCTGGTAGATTGAATGCGGCGTAATAATCTCTCTTTTTCTATCTCTGCGAGTACGCCACGGGATAGGTTCTTTCCATGAAAGGTGGTTTAGGTTGGGCAATTAATAGTCTAACTAGGTCATGATCTTTGCTGCAAGTTTTGTGGCGAATACAGCAATACCGGTTTTTTCTGCGATCTCCTCTGCCTTTCCTTCCTGAAATCGAGGATTTAGTTGGAGGAAACATCTTTTCTTAACCTGCAATCATACCCCAAACCGAGTATTACATTTACACTATAATAAGACGTTTGGCTAACCTATTAATTGTATTCAATGAGTGTATATTCTATACATAAGTGATTTTATTTTATTGGACATATAGGGTTTTGTCAATATCCTTAGCTGAGCAGGAACTTGTATCATGATTTTACTGCTATATATATGTAGGTTTAATGAAAAATATGGACAAAAATTGTGCCAGCCAGGGATTCTAAATACCTTGCCGCGATACAAAGGCCTTTCCTTTAAGGTAGTGGTTAACAACTCAAGGTATCGGTATAATAAAAATTAGTGATCGGGTACAGGAATTTTCTTCAACTCAAGGAGGATATTTTATGAGCGAAGGCATTGTCAAGATAGATATTTACGATGGTGTAGCTTCTTCGGGTGGCTGAAGCTGCTCCTCGGGTTGTTCGCCCGAGAGCGGTTGTGGATCAACCGTGGCTGAGTCGGTCGCAAGATTAAGAGATGAATTGCTGCAGAACTACGGTAAAAGGGTTGAGGTTGATTATATCAATACCAGCGGCGAACCTCTGAATTCATTTCCATTGATATCCCGGGTGGTGCAAATGGGATATAGTTTTCCCATTATTTCTATCAACGGCCAGCCCCGCATGGCGGGTGGAATTGATGTCAATCAAATCAAAAACCTGTTGCAGGAGGTTATGGCCAGCAGTAAGGACAGCTAAATTATTAAGAGGCACGGGACAAATATGATTAATTCGATGGATTCCCTACGGGGAATGGTGTGTCTGGTCACTGGTGCATCCCGGGGAATAGGCAGGGCTATCGCTGTTGCGGCGAAAACTGCCGGCGCTGACGTGGCGGTTAACTATTTCCGCTCCGAAAAGGCTGCGGCCGATCTGGCGGCTCAATTGGACGGACCGGGTGGCCGGGTTATTATAGTAAAAGCCGATGTCAGCGATAGTGAGCAGGTAGACTTTATGTTCAACCAGGTGGAGCGGCGGTTAGGCACAGTTGACCTGTTGGTCAACAATGCCGGAGTGGCCTTCAAAGGACTCTTGACTGATACCGGGGATGAGGATTGGGCCCGCCTGATAGCGGTCAACCTTACCGGGCCATTCCTTTGTTCGCGGCGAGCCTTGCCATCCATGGTTAAGAAGCGTTTTGGCCGCATTGTCAACATTGCCTCGATGCAAGGCGTATGCGGAGCTTCTTGCGAGGCGGCGTACGCTGCGTCCAAAGGCGGGTTGATCGCTTTGAGCAAATCCCTGGCAGCCGAGGCGGGGCCATCAGGTATCACCGTGAACGCAATAGCCCCGGGACCGGTTATGACTGATATGCTGTTAGCCGATTTGGATGAAGAGGAAATGGCCGGCCTGCTGTCCCTGCTGCCTGCGGGGCGGTGGGGCCAACCGGAAGACATAGCGCGGGCCTGTCTATTTTTTCTATCTCCGCACAATTCTTATATCAATGGGAGCGTACTGGCTGTGGACGGAGGCTGGAAAGCGTGAATCCCATGAAACCGAGGTGATGTGATGTTTTTTCGTCGTATAAACAGGAATGACCAGTGCTGGTGTGGCAGCGGCAAAAAGTATAAGAAATGCCATTTGGAACAGGAACAGAAACTCTATGAAATGAAACTGCGCGGCATCCCGGTGCCGGGACCGGAGATTATCAAAAACCAGCAGCAGATCGAGGGTATCCGCAAGGCCGGTCAGATCAGCAAGTCTATTTTGGATCAAGTTGAGCCTCTGATCAAGCCGGGGGTGTTGACAGAAGAAATCGACCAATTCATTCATGAACAAACCATAGCCAGAGGGGCAGTTCCGGCTACTTTAAACTATAAGGGCTTTCCCAAAAGCTGCTGCACCTCTGTCAATGAGGTCGTTTGCCACGGAATCCCGCAGCAATACGCTTTGAAGGAGGGAGATATCGTAAACGTCGATGTGACCACCATCGCAGATGGATATTACGGCGATATAAGCCGTATGTATTTTGTTGGCCAACCTTCTGCTGAAGCCCGTCAATTGGTAGAGGTGACTAAACAATGCCTTGAACTGGGAATAGAGCAGGTCAAACCTTGGAATCGCACCGGAGATATAGCCTATGCCATCGAGCAGCACGCCAAGAAGTTCGGCTATTCGGTTGTGCGTGATTACGGTGGCCACGGCGTTGGCCTGGACTTTCATGAGGAACCTTTTGTGCCGCATTACGGCAGCCGCAATCGGGGCATGGTCTTGGTTCCCAATATGGTGTTTACCATTGAACCGATGATAAACGCGGGAGACTACCGTTGCCGGGTGCTCGAAGACGAGTGGACCGCAGTGACTGCAGACGGATCCCTATCGGCCCAATGGGAGCATACTGTAAGAGTCACTGAGACTGGCGTGGAGGTTTTGACTGCTTAAGGCATTTAGAGCTGGGGGAAAGGCGGGGCTGAATGCTCAAAGCCGCCCTGATACGGCATTGGCTGGCGTCAAGCTGACAAACGGTATAATTCACTATCTTACAGGGGTGGTTATAATGAAGCCCAGACCGGGAAAGACGGACTATTATCTGAATATCGCTCTTGATGTGGCCTCACGCGGAACCTGCCTGCGCAGGAATTACGGAGCGGTGGTGGTGAAAGATGATGCCATCGTTGCCACCGGATACAGCGGCGCGGCGCGGGGGCTCCCCAATTGCTGCGACTTGGGAGTCTGCGAGCGCGAGGTGAAAAATGTTCCCAAGGGGGAGCGATATGAGCTTTGCCGCAGTGTGCATGCGGAGATGAACGCCATTATCAATGCGGGCCGCGAGAAGGCCCTGGGCGCCACTCTGTACCTGGCCGGATATGATGTAAAAAGCGGGGAAGTGCTGGATGCAGAACCCTGCTTTTTATGCAAAAGAATTATATTGAACGCTGGCATCTATAAGGTAATCTGTCGCAGCGCGGACGGCTCCTCCTCGGGAATAGTGCCTGAAGGACACCCCAGCTACCATGGATGACGGCCTTATAATCAGAGGCGTGACGCTTTGTAAACACTATTGACCTGAGCCAGAGCCTGCTTGGGGGTTATGAACCAGGGTTTGCGAACTAGTACTATGGTAAGCCGATTGGCGGAGGGGTCATGTTTGACATTGGCCACGAAGTCCAATTTGGGTTTGCTCCCTTTGCTGCTGACCAGAGTGATATGCCACACTGATTCGGCAGCCTCCGGAACCACCCAGGTTTCTATTTCGTAGCCATTGTCTCTGGCGTAGGCGCCTACTCGGCGGCGCATAATAGCTTTCATGGCCGCCAGGCGCTTGCGGCTGACATCTTCAAGAACCTTTCTGCCGCTCATCACTTCATCATCCTTCACGGTGGCGTTATATCCCATTGTATTCCTGTACCGGCCGCTATGTTAACCTCAGGGCCGCGGTTTTACAACAGGGGGCTGAAACACCTGCGGGGTTCGTGATCCGCTGTGCCCAGCATACGCAACTGCCGGGCTATTATGGGTATGCCCTGGCTTATGGCATCTTCCGATAAGGCCGCGAAACTGAGCCGGAAAAAGTTGCTGTCGCGGTTATCAGGGAAAAAATGGCTGCCCGGAGCAATTATTACACCGTTCTTTAGACAGGATTCATATAACCGGTTGGCGGACAGCCCCGCATGACCTTCAATCCAGATGCAAAGTCCGCCGCCGGGTGAGGAGAACCCCGCCTGGGGAGGAAGGCTCGTTCGCATAGCCTGAACAATTTGTTTATATCGCGCTAGGTAACATTGCTTCATATAGTCTAGGTGGCTAATCCACAAACCTTGGCGCAGATAGAGGTCAAAAGCACGCTGCAACAAACCGGAAGTGGATATATCAGCGATGTGCTTGGCCGCCATTAACTTAGGCTGTAAAGGCTGGGGAGCGAGCATAAAGGCCAGCCGCAAACCAGGCATGAGTATCTTGGAGAAGCTTTTGATGTAAATTATCTGATTATCTTTATCCCATTCTTTTATGGCCTGCCGTTCAAACCCGTCATAAGCCAATTCGGTGAAGGAATCATCTTCAATCAACACCACCCCGGCATGGTGGCAGATCTCCACAAGAGCTTGCTGCTTGGCGACACTGTAACAGATGCCGGTAGGATTCTGAAAATTAGTCATTACATACATTAATTTGGGCTGATGTATCTTTATCTGCTGCTGCAAGGCGTCGATGTCTACACCATCCTCCTGCAGCGGAATAGCTATTACCTGTGCTCCCCGGGCTCGGAAGGAGGCCAGGGCACCGGTATAAGTAGGGCTTTCGGTCAATACCCGGTCTCCCGCAGAGAGCAGGGACCGAGCGATCAAGTCTATACCTTGTTGGGCTCCGGAAATTACTTGGATGCTTTCGGCATCGCAGACAATACCCCTTTTGGCCAGATATTGGGCCACACTGCAGCGCAGCGGATAGTAGCCCTGGCTTTCCTGGTAACCAAAGGCCTGGCCGCGGTCCCGAGCCAGAATTTGGTTGATGATGGACTGGAAATCATCCACTGGGAATAATTCGGCGGCTGGAGTCAGGGTGGCAAAATTGATAGCCTGGGGAGACACCGGCACCTGCCAGCTGTCAGGCGCCGCTCTGCTTATATTGTTCACGCTATTTGGCGAAAATGGAGATTCTTTTTCATTTAATCCGGTGAGATTAGACACAAAGGTGCCGCGGCCTACTTGGGCAACAGCCAAACCGTCACGTTCCAGACAACGATAGGCTTGAACCACGGTAACGGTGTTAATTCCCAGTTCGGAGGCCAGGCGGCGGATGGAGTACAACTTCTGCCCCGGTGGTAATATCCCTGACTTTATGGCTTGTTTGAGCTGGAAATACAGCTGCCGGTATAAAGGCAGGGTATGATCATGCTGTAATTGTATCGATACGTATGGTTCTGACATAAACGACACCACCTCGTTGACACCTAATTGCCGGTGTGCAATAATTTATTACACTATGGACGATACTGTCATAGGGTATTGGTAATTGTATCGATACAACCAGTTTAACAATATTTATTTGGAATATGCAAGGGAGGCGTTTCAATGGAAGAGAGGTATAACCTCAACAAGAACCTGGCCCAGATGTTAAAAGGCGGGGTAATCATGGATGTAACCAACGTAGAGCAGGCACTAATAGCTGAAAAGGCCGGCGCGGTAGCGGTCATGGCGTTAGAGCGGGTACCCGCTGACATTCGCAAGCAAGGCGGCGTGGCCCGAATGTCAGACCCCGCCATGATAAAGCAGATCAAGGCCGCGGTCACTATTCCGGTGATGGCCAAGGTGAGGATAGGGCACTTTGTGGAGGCGCAGATCCTGGAGGCCATCGGCATCGACTATATAGATGAAAGTGAAGTGTTAACCCCGGCTGATGAAATGTTTCACATTGATAAGCGCGGCTTCAGAATTCCCTTTGTATGCGGAGCCAGGAATCTGGGCGAAGCCCTGCGCCGCATCGGTGAAGGAGCGGCCATGATCCGCACCAAAGGCGAAGCCGGAACCGGCAATGTGGTGGAGGCGGTGCGGCATATGCGCCAGATCATGGCCGAAATCAGGACGGTTCAACTGCTCCCGAGCGAGGAACGCATGACCTTTGCCAAGGAGATTGGGGCTCCCTTTGATCTGGTGGAATATGTAGCCGAACACAAGAAGCTGCCGGTAGTCAATTTTGCTGCCGGAGGTATTGCTACTCCCGCAGACGCCGCCCTGATGATGCAGCTGGGATGTGATGGTATATTTGTCGGTTCTGGCATCTTTAAATCGGAGGATCCGGCCCGTCGGGCTCAGGCTATAGTCAAAGCCACTACCTATTACAATGATCCTGCGGTCTTAGCGGAGGTATCGGCTGGCCTGGGCGGAGCCATGGCCGGGCTGGAAATCGATAAGCTCCAGGATCAGTACGCCCAGCGGGGATGGTAGAATGGCTAACATAGGAGTTTTAGCCCTGCAGGGAGCAGTGGCTGAGCACCTGGCCTGCCTGAACGCCCTGGAAGATGTCGCCGCCAGGGTGGTGAAAACCAGGGCGCAGCTGGATGATATTGATGCTCTCATCATGCCCGGCGGGGAGAGCACCACTATGGGTAAACTGCTGGTGGAGTATGAGCTGATGCGACCTTTACAGGAGCGCATCAAACAGGGTATGCCGGTCTGGGGCACCTGTGCGGGCATGATCCTTCTGGCCAATCAGATCGTCAATCAGGACTGGACTTATCTGAACGTCTTGGATGTGGCCGTCAGGCGCAATGCTTACGGCAGTCAGCTGAATAGCTTCGTGACCCGGACGGTGGTGGAAAAAGTCTCGCCGGAACCCATGCCGCTGGTGTTTATTCGCGCTCCTTATATAGAAAAGGCGGGGCCGCAAGTAGAGGTGTTGCTGCGTCTGAATGGCCATATTGTGGCAGTCCGGCAGAATAATATACTGGCTACAGCTTTTCATCCCGAACTCACCGCTGACTTGCGCTTTCATCAATTCTTCGTAAATATGCTGAATGGGGCTGCTTAAATAGCGGCCCTGTCGGTTCTGCTGAAATTAGAACAAATATCTTGACGCACTCTTTTTCTACGCCTGCCAGCCATTAACAGCAAATAGGTTGCACTCCGGCGCTTATCCACCAAATTAGTCTAAATATGATTTGAAGGGGTTGCGCA
>DHGD01000049.1:4635-5798 GCA_002402575.1 Syntrophomonas sp. UBA4807 | reverse complement strand
CCCGAAAGGAACAGGCGGCTTCTGAAACGCACCCACAACGACGGCTGTTTCAGTCAGGCTCCTTGTGAACATTAAGTCCCCATTGCTTCTGGCAGTTGGCGGAAGGCGATCGGCAGCCGCCGCGAAAGAACTGCAAGCCAGGCATGACTGTTTTGACCCTGGCCCCTCAGCGAATTTTCAAATAATTCAAAATATATTTTGGCCATGCCTTTTCTAAAAAAGGGTTTCAGCACTCGTGATTAGAATATGTGACATTAAGTGCAAACCTTTGGGATGGTCGACTCTAGAATTCCGGTAACATAGTTTGGGGGGGTTATGAATGCCAATAAAAGATAAAGCGTTTTTCTGCTCGTGGAGCGGAGGCAAGGATTCCTGCCTGGCCTTGTACATGGCGGTATTAAAAGGCGGACGTCCCAGTTGCCTGCTCACCATGCTCACTGAGGGGGGAGATAAATCACGTTCCCACGGTCTGCCCCTGCAAGTCTTGCAGAATCAGGCGCGGGCCTTGGGGATTCCTCTGGTAGTGCGCTCCGCCTCCTGGGAAGAATACACCTCGGTGTTCGCTGAAGTACTGCGTGAATTCAAATCCCGGCAGATTGAACATGGTGTCTTTGGAGACATAGACATAGACGACCACCTGCAGTGGGTAAAAGGAGTATGCAAACCCATTGGCATTACTCCCTATCATCCTTTATGGCGGCAGCACCGCAAGCAGCTTTTGACTGACTTCTTGCAGGCCGGTTTCAAGGCTACGATAGTTGTGGTTCAGGGCGATAAACTGGACAAGAGTTTCCTGGGGCGCGAACTGGATGTTGCCGTACTAGATGAAATCGAAGCTCAAGGCGCAGACGCGGCTGGGGAAAATGGCGAATACCATACCGTGGTTACTGACGGGCCCCTGTTTTCTGCTCCTTTGTCCTTACGCTTCGGAGAACCCTTTGAGGAAGACGGATACTGGTTTATTAATATTCTGGATTGATTAATCTGCATAAGTAATCTGCTGCATTCATTTTTGTTTATACTGGATTTTCACAGGCGCCCCTCTGCGCCAATAACTGACTATTTCCCTGCGCGTTTCGGCCAACCCGGCTCAGGGCTGGTTTGTTGTGAGTTGTCGCCCTTTCATCAGACACGCTGCTCCCGCTTCTATTCCCGCTGTGATT
>DHGD01000049.1:0-4629 GCA_002402575.1 Syntrophomonas sp. UBA4807 | reverse complement strand
CTCATACGTCTTTATTATGGACACCGATTACAGTATGCTAGAAGCAGTAGCTGCTGAAATACTGCTATTATTGTCTATGGGGGGGATGGCCTTTAAGTTCAGCGGGAAAGACGGAAAGACGATAAATCGTTACGGGATGCGACAAACTGATTGGTATTAACAGAGAGATAAGGAGTACGTCTGGGGAGGTAGATAGTTTTGCGTATCGAGCTGAGGCTGGCGGAGGCCATGGAATATCCGAGCATTCTCACCTATCTTGAGGAAGCCTATGAATACCTGAAGTTGGAGCCGGCTGCTCTCCAAAAGAGCTGGGAACAATGGCGGCAGCAGGCTGCAATAGAGTTCTACTGGGCCTGTCAGGATGATGACAAAAGCGGGCTGCTAGTTTTTGACCGGGATAACAGCACCGTAATGGAGATTTGGGTGATTCCATCTCACCAGGGCCAGGGCCTAGAGGTGGAGATCCTGGACGAACTGCTCATAAAAGAAAACCTGATTTCCTGCCAGGTATGGGAAGAGGACAGAAAACGCTATAATTTGATGGTTGACTATGGCTTTCGCCCTACACGACGTTCTTGGCATGGCGAATGGCAGGTTGTAAAGATGGATTTAAGCACCGCCGTGCTGCTGGAAAAGATCAAGAACCTGAACATTGCGAGGGAATATAGAGATGTGGAAACGGTAGCCATCGAATCAGTAGCTGATTTGCTGCAGTATGACGAAATAAAAAACTCCCTGGCTATACTGATTGAAAAACTGGGAGGCCTGGAGCGTTATGTCAAGCCGGGGCAGACGGTTGTCATCAAACCCAACCTAGTCAGCGACCACGGCCTAAAGAAGGATGGAACGGTGGTAGGCGGAGTGGTTACCGACATAAAGGTGGTAAAGGCCATGGTGGAACTGCTTCTGCCATTCGCAGGACAGGTCATAATCGCAGAAGGCTCATCTATCAACCGCAGCGCCACCACCAGGATGTTTGCCCATTATGGCTACGATGAGGTGGTTGCCCTGGATCCAGAACGAGTCCGCCTGGTCGACCTTAACACCGACCAGCTGATAGAGAAGACGGTACCTGGGGGCAAGCGTATGCATTCCCGGCGGATTCCGGTCACCTTGGATATAGCCGATGTTATCATCAGCATGCCGGTGATGAAAATACATTTTGCGGCTATTGTATCATTAAGCATCAAGAACCTGCAGGGCGCAGTCCCACCCCTGGAGAAATATATGTCTCACTTTTTTGGCTTGTGGCAGAATCTGGTCAATATAAACCATCTGGTCAAACCAGACCTGATCATAATCGACGGAACCACCGCACAGGAGGATTTTGGCCCCATATCCGGGATCCCCAAACCCATGAACCTCCTCATTGGCGGCACCAACCCGGTGGCGGTGGATGCGGTTGCTATGCGCATTATGGGCTTTGACCCAACCGAATCGCCGCCGGTCCTGTTGGCCCACTTGCAGGGCTTTGGTCCGATTGCTTCCCAAAACATCAATGTACTCGGACCCGATCCGGCGACCCTGTGCGATGCTTTTAAGAGGCCTGAGATTGATCTTGCAAGCGGTCAGGATGTGCTGGTTCATTCCAGTAAGGCCTGCCCGGGTTGTAAGGGCTATCTGCACTTCGCTTTGAGCAAGCTGCGCAAACCTGATCCTTTATTCCCCGAGCGCCTGATAATCGACCGGCCTTTCGAGCAGAAGGTGAACATTTATTTGGGCCCTGGTTTGGAGCAAGATATCGACCCACAGCAAAACAATATTTTTGTAGGTTTATGCCAGCAGCACCATGCCGGGCTGGGAGTTCACCTGCCCGGGTGTCCCCCTCATTCCGAGGTTCTAATTGACGGCATTTTCCGACTCTTCCCGGATGTTCCCAAGGCAAAATATGCTGACAAGAGCGAGGAAGCAACTCTGGGGGAGATGTTGGACAAAATTTTAGCGGGATTGAATCAGGAGGCAAGCCAGCAATAAATAACGGGCTATACGCAGATAAGCATGGCGCCGTTGGTTAAAAGGATATTTCCAGGCAAGTGGGCGTTCCGAAGCGGGTGAAAGTGTAATAATCATCCTGTTCTTCGACACACCAGTCTGAACTGTAGGACCGGGGCCTGGCAGGGGCGTAGACTACTACCTGCTGTAAGCCCTGGTCTTGTACTTCTATAGTCAGTTTTCCTTCCAGGCTGCTGACAGCGATGGGCAGATTGGCTCGCATCACATGTGCCGGCTCTGCTTGGGACGGGTTTGGCTCAGCCAGCACCGTGACCGTATCAACCACATTAAGATAGAGGTCGTTGCCGATGCGGCAATAGACCAAAGCATCCGTAACCAGTTGCTGGCTGAGCAAAGCCTCCCCCACCTCCAGCTTCACCCCGGCGGTACGGGAGTATTGGCCCAGCCTCTGATCCGGGTTGCCGGACTGGTGGCGCAGGCTGATTTTAAAGGGCTGAGCACTGGCGGCATCGCGGTTCCATAATCCCTTGGGGTTGTTGTCCGAAAAGCTGATATCAGCCTGCATATTGGCTAGAATTGCCTTGATCATCTGCGTTTCGGTCATAAAGTTATAACCCTGATCACGCTGGAATCGGCTCAGAAAAGTGATTAAATCCAATAAGGACTGCCGCTTGGCCGGGTTTAGAACGCTATATTCAATGTGGGCAAAATATGAAACCGGCACATCCCAGCGGGCTATGGCAGGGTAATAAGCGCTGTACAGCGAAGCATTGGGAGCGCCGTTCAGTATCACCATATCAAGCGGGGAGCCGTTCTCTACCAGCCTGAAGGGCATATTTAAGGCATATTCGGTTCCCAGGGTGGGTTCTGCCGGCTGTTTGGCTGGCCGGAAGCCTGAATTCCACCACAGGCCCTGAGCCAGTTCAGAGCGCAGCGTCTGGGTGCCGTCCATTTGGTTGATGCGCCAGGTGTGCTGGTTGACACCGGTATTTGCCCAGGGCAGCCCATAATACGCAAACGCTTTATGGTGCAGTTCTAGTTCCAGTTGTTCCTGCTCGGGGCTTTTAAAATTGTGCAAGGCTACATGAGGGATGACCTCCAGGCCTTGTCCGGCTAAAAAGGCCAGCTCCTGGCGCAGTTGCTCCTGATAAGGGAAAAAGGGCGAATCGATGGGTATGGGAACTCCAAATTCCAGTTGTCCGGTTATGATGTCCGCCAGCCCATCGGCATTGATATCCGCCACACAGGGTGCGGAGTGACGACCGCTCCATACTGCTTTGTTCCCGGCAGGATTAAGGGTAAGACCTTCCACTAGTCCCTGACTGAGAAGATGTCCCTCTGTAAGCCGGTATTTGTGCAGATAGCCGTCAGCCGCCCCGCAGATTATCTCCTGATTGCCGTCACCATCCAGGTCGGCCACTGCGGGAGCAGAATTTGCGCCTACGATTCCGGGCTGGCCGGAATCTGTTGTTAATCTCGTGGCCTTGCTGTTGAACTCTGTTTTGCCATCAAACAGCTTGCCTTTGGCCAGGTATAGCTCGCCGCTCTCGGTTCCCACTAACAGATCAGCCACTCCGTCCTGGTCCACATCGCCCACCGCCGGGGCAGTCAGTTTCAACCCCGCCGGAACCACACTCAACTTCCGCCCGGCGTCAAATTGGCTCTGGCCCGTATTGTAGAAAACCGTCAGCCCGCCGCTCAGTTGTCCCACGACAAGATCGGCCGCTCCGTCGGAATTTAAGTCATACAGACAGGGGGCGCTGCAGGAAGCCCCACGAAGGATTTTACCGTTGCTCTGTTTTACCGGCAGGGGAGCACTCAACTGCCACTGAGAGACGTTCTTCAAACCGTAATAGAGATACAGGCCTCCATCGGCACTGCCGCATAAGAGATCTACAATGCCGTCCTGGTTCAAATCCGCAGCGGTCGGATAGGCACGGTAGGGCAGGGGAGTGGCATCTCCCAAGCTGCGGTATTCCGGGTAGGATTGCAGCGTGAGGTAATTATCGGATGAAATGGCGTGTGTTCCCGAACCATAGTGGGAGTCGGCTTCTTCACCCTGGTACCGGGGCAGGGACACCGTGCCCCGGTTGACATGATATACCACGCTTTCTTTCCAAGCCCCCCATTCATATAAGGAACGAGCCAGGGAGAAGGAGGGGATCTGCTGGTATTCGCGCAAGAGGTTGGTCCATTTCTCCATAGCGTGGCCGGAAACAGCGGATAAGACTTCAAAATGGTTTTGCCAAGCCATAGCCGGTCTGCCATTGGGGCCCAGCACCTTTTTGACTACATAGCCGCTGCGCTGTTTAGCCATAAAGGCCGCAAATTCATTTTTAATAAGATAATTGCAGGAGGTAACGGTGGGGTTAAAGGCTAACTGCCGCTCATCTTTTGCCAGCATGTCGAAGCCGTTGACATAATCCTGACTGGGCAAAAGCGCACTGGCAAAGAAGACCCAACCCTGGCCATACTGGTTTACGCTGCACAGTACCAGTCCCTGGCTCTGGGCTAATGGTTGGGCCTGAGCAGGGATCATGGCTACTCCCGGGGGATCATCGGGGCGTTGCAAGAAACCGCTGGCGCTGGTGAAATAATCCTGCAAAATCTGCTGCACCGGTTGAAGGTTGTAGGATACCTGAGGATATTCTATGAGTAGGGGCCATTGTTCAAGGG
>DHGD01000080.1 GCA_002402575.1 Syntrophomonas sp. UBA4807 | reverse complement strand
AAAATCGATGCCATCGAAGAAGCCTTAAGGCCTTTCGGAATTGCCGAGCTGGTCCGTACTGGCAAAATCGCCATGCTGAGGGGCTAGCGGGGATAAAAAAGGGTATTTGGGTTATGCTGGTAGCAGATATTAGCCACTGTTAAAAGGCGGTTAAACAATAAAAAGGAGGATTTTATAATGGCCAAAATGTATTATGATGCTGACGCCAACCTGGATTTGCTCAAGGGGAAGACTGTAGCTGTCATGGGTTTCGGCTCGCAAGGCCATGCCCAGGCGCAGAACCTGCACGAAAGCGGAGTAAATGTAGTGGTAGGCTTGCGCAAGCCTTTTGATGCTTTTACCGAGGAAGAATGGAACAAAGTTATCGCCGCGGGGATTCAGCCCATGACTGTTCCTGAAGCGGCTCAAGCGGCAGATATCATCCAGGTTCTGTTGCCTGACGAAACCCAAGCCCGAGTATACAACGAAGAGATCAGGCCCTATCTAGCGGAAGGTAATGCCCTGGGCTTCTCCCATGGTTTTAACATTCATTTTGGCCAGATTGTACCTCCTGCGTTTATAGACGTTTTTATGGTTGCCCCCAAGAGCCCGGGGCACCTGGTGAGAAGGATGTACACCAAAGGAGCGGGAGTGCCGGGACTGATCGCGATTCAACAGGATTATAGCGGAAAAGCCAGGGATTTAGCCTTAGCTTATGCATGCGGCATAGGATGCACTCGCGCCGGGGTTATCGAAACCAGCTTTAAAGAAGAGACTGAAACTGACCTTTTCGGTGAACAGTGCGTATTGTGCGGTGGGGTGACCCAATTGGTCAAGACCGGTTTTGAGACTCTGGTGGAAGCTGGTTACCAGCCAGAGATAGCCTATTTCGAATGTATGCATGAACTGAAACTAATTGTGGATCTGATGTATGAGGGCGGCATGGGATATATGCGCTACTCCATCAGCGATACCGCGGAGTGGGGCGACTACACCAAAGGGCCGGATGTGATCGGAGCGGAAGCCCGCCTGGCCATGAAACAGGCCTTGACCGATATTCAGGAAGGGCGTTTCGCCAAGAACTGGCTGTTGGAAAACCAGGTCGGCAGGCCGCAGTTCAACGCCCTTAAACAGCGCAACCGGGAGCATCTCATTGAAGAAGTGGGGGAGAAACTGCGCGCTATGATGCCCTGGTTGAAAGAAACCAAATAAGCGTCTGGTTGCGTATTTAATAGGGGGTGCAGGATGTCTGCCCAAGACCGTATCTATCTGTTTGACACTACCCTGCGGGATGGCGAACAGTCCCCGGGGGTAAGTCTGAATGTTGAAGAAAAGCTTGATATTGCCCATCAATTGGCCCGGCTGGGGGTAGATATTATCGAAGCGGGATTCCCTATCGCGTCACAGGGAGATTTCGCTGCTGTCCGGGCAATTGCCCGTGCCGTCAAAGGCCCGGTCATTGCCGGGTTGTGCCGGGCCAACCGGGAGGATATCGACAGGACCTGGGAAGCCATAAAAGACGCCGAATCCCCCCGCATACATACTTTTTTGGCAACCTCGCCGATTCATTTGAAATATAAACTCAAGAAATCCCGGGAAGAGATTCTAGTGCAAGCCGTGGAGGCGGTAAAATATGCCAAGAGGTTCTGCTCTGACGTAGAATTCTCCGCTGAGGATGCCTCGCGCTCTGATTTGGACTTTCTGGCCCGGGTAACGGAAAGCGTAATCAATGCAGGGGCTACGGTAGTCAACTTGCCTGATACGGTGGGTTACGGCATCCCCGAAGAATTTGGCCGGTTTATTCAGGAGATCATGAGCCGGGTAATAAATGTGGACCAGGCAATAATAAGCGTTCACTGCCATGATGACCTGGGCCTGGCAGTAGCCAACTCCATGGCCGGAATTATGGGCGGCGCACGCCAGGTGGAATGTGCCGTAAACGGCATCGGGGAGAGGGCCGGCAATGCCGCTCTGGAAGAGATAATAATGGCATTGTATACTCGCTATGATCTGTTTAAAAAGACCACCGGCATTAATTACAGCGAAATCTATCGCACCAGCCGCCTGGTAAGCAGCCTTACCGGCATGCAGGTGCAGCCCAACAAGGCCGTCGTGGGCAAAAACGCCTTTGCCCATGAATCCGGTATCCATCAGGATGGGATGCTTAAGGAACGGACTACCTATGAGATTATGAGTCCGGAGCTGATCGGGGTCAGTCAGAGCCAGCTGGTTCTGGGCAAACACTCGGGGCGGCATGCTTTCCAGGAGCACATGGCATCGCTGGGTTTCACCTTGAGCGAGGATGAACTGGAAAAGGCCTTTGCCGGATTCAAAATGATAGCCGATAAAAAGAAACAAGTAACCAATGATGATCTTGAGGCTTTGGTCAAGGATAAGGTTTACGCTATTCCAGAGCGCTTCAGACTGGAATATTTGCATGTGGTTAGCGGCAGTACGGTGATACCTACCGCCACGGTGCGTTTAAGAATCGAAGACAAAGTGTTTCATGCTGCCGCCACCGGGGACGGTCCTGTTGATGCCGCCTGCCGGGCGGTGGACAGGATTACTGACTTGTATGGCAAGATGCTGGACTACAAGCTCAGCGCTGTCGGAGGCGGCAAAGATGCCTTGGGAGAAGTGGTGAGCCGCATCCAAATCGATGGCAAGGTTTATGCCGGGAGAGGACTGAGTACCGATATCATCGAGGCTAGTGTCAAATCTTATGTCAACGCCATAAACAAGCACTATTATGAAATACAGCGCAGAGAGTAATAATCTAGCTTCCCGCGAAAGGAGTAAGCTCAACATGGGAATGACCATAACCCAGAAAATCCTGGCTGACCACGCCGGAAAAGAGGTGGCGGAGCCTGGTGAACTGATTAACTGCCGGGTAGACGTAGTTTTGGGCAATGACGTTACTGCGCCGGTCGCCATCTCCGAGTTTGAAAAACTGGGGCGGGATAAGGTTTTCGACCAGGACAAAATAGTTTTGGTGCCCGACCACTTCGCGCCCAATAAAGATATCAAATCGGCCGAACAGTGCAAACTGATGCGCGAGTTCGCGCGGGCCAAAGGCATAAAAAATTATTTCGAAATCGGACAGATGGGCATTGAGCACTGTCTGTTGCCGGAACAAGGACTGGTCTTGCCCGGGGATGTTATTATCGGGGCTGACTCCCACACCTGCACCTATGGCGCCCTGGGGGCATTTGCGACTGGGGTGGGCTCAACCGATATGGCCGCGGCCATGGCAACCGGAGAGGCTTGGTTCAAAGTCCCTGGAACCATCAAATTCATCTATTATGGCCAGCTCCCCCGATGGGTCAGCGGCAAAGATTTGATCCTGCATACCATCGGGGACATCGGTGTGGATGGGGCCCGCTATATGGCTATGGAATTCACCGGCGAGGCCATTGCCGCCTTATCCATGGACAATCGATTTACCATGAGCAACATGGCTATTGAAGCGGGCGGCAAGAACGGCATCATCGCCCCGGATGACACCACTACGGCGTACGTTAAGGAACGAGCCCGGCGGTCGTTCCGGCTCTACCAGTCTGATGCTGACGCGACTTATGCTGAAGTCAGGGAATATGATGTTTCCACTCTGGAACCGATCGTGGCTTTTCCCCATCTGCCCGAAAACACCAAAAAGGTGAGTGAGGCACAAGGGGTTAAACTGGATCAGGTGGTAATCGGATCATGCACCAACGGTCGTTTGGAAGACCTGCAGATTGCCGCCGGCATCCTTAAAGGCAAAAAAGTACACCCCGAAATACGGGTGCTCGTATTTCCGGGAACTCAACAAATCCTGCTTGAGGCTTTGCGCCGGGGTTATGTTGAAACCTTCGTTGAAGCCGGAGCCATTGTCAGCACGCCCACCTGCGGGCCTTGCCTGGGAGGGCACATGGGCATTCTCGCCAAAGGAGAGCGCGCCCTGGCTACCACCAACCGTAATTTTGTGGGCCGCATGGGACACCCGCAAAGCGAGGTTTACCTGTCCAGTCCGGCGGTTGCCGCCGCCAGCGCCATTACCGGGGAGATTACCCCGCCCTGGCAGGTTTGAGCACCTAACCGCCCTCAGTATTTTGTATAAAGAGGTGTGAGCAATGAAATACACAGGCAAGATATACAAATTTGGCGCAGATGTGGACACGGATGCCATAATTCCGGCCAGATACCTGAATACCTTCGATCCCCGGGAATTAGCCAAACACTGTATGGAGGATGCCGACCCCGCCTTTCCTGCGCGGGTTCAGCCCGGCGATATAATTGTGGCGGACAAGAATTTTGGATGCGGCAGTTCCCGCGAGCATGCCCCCATCGCCATTAAGGGCGCCGGGGTGTCATGTGTGGTAGCCCGATCTTTCGCGCGCATCTTCTATCGCAACAGCATAAATATCGGGCTGCCGATCCTGGAGTGTGATGAAGCCATCGATGGTATAGAGGAAGGCGACCAGATCGAGGTGGACCTGGAAAGCGGCCAAATCATCAACCTGAGAACCGGCATCTCTTATCAAGCTCAACCTTTTCCGGCCTTCATGCAGGAAATCATGGCTAAAGGCGGCCTGATAAATTACGTGAAAGACAAGGGCTGAGCGCCGTATCGACAAACATGTTATAGCCACGGGAAAGGAAAGGATCTGCTATGTATAAAATAGCTGTTTTGCCCGGGGATGGCATCGGAGTGGAAATCGTACCCCAGGCGGTAAAGTCACTGCAGGCCATTGCGGTCCGCTGCGGACATCAATTTGAGTTCCGGCAAGCCCTGGTGGGCGGGGCTGCCTATGATGCGGTCGGGCATCCCCTGCCCGCCGAGACCCTGGCCCTGTGCAAAGCTTCCGATGCAGTATTGTTAGGCGCCATTGGGGGTCCTAAATGGGATCGACTGCCGGTTGAATTGCGGCCTGAGATCGGAGCCCTCCTGCCCTTGCGCAAAGAGCTGGCCTTGTTTGCCAATCTTCGCCCCTGCGTCCTTTTCCCAGGACTGCTGCAGGCTTCGACGTTGAAGGAAGAGGTCATAAGCGGAGTGGACATATTGGTTATCCGTGAGCTCACCGGAGGCCTGTATTTCGGGGAAAAGAAACGGGTGAGAACCGCCGCCGGGGGTCAGCAAGCTACTGACATATTGACCTATTCCACTTATGAGATAGAACGCATTGTCAAATTTGCCTATCAGGCCGCCCGCCAGCGCCGCGGGCAATTGTGCTCGGTGGACAAAGCCAATGTCCTGGAATCATCCCGCCTGTGGCGGGAGGTGGTAAACGATCTAGCCTTGGAGTATCCCGATGTTGAAACCACCCACATGTATGTGGACAACTGTTCCATGCAGCTGATCCGCTCTCCCCGTCAATTCGACGTGATCGTTACCGAAAATATGTTCGGAGACATCCTCACAGATGAGGCTTCGATGCTGACCGGATCCATTGGCATGCTGCCCAGCGCCTCTATTGGCGGCGAAGTGGGCCTATATGAACCTTCCCATGGAAGCGCTCCAGATATCGCCGGACAGGGTAAGGCCAATCCTTTGGCCACAATACTATCGGCAGCCATGATGCTGCGTTATTCCTTTGGACTGAATAATGAAGCTCATCTGATTGAGGCTGCGGTGCGCAGCGTCTTGGAGGACGGCTACCGCACCCCGGACCTGGTTCAAGCCAGCATGGGGGATGCCGCCATCAAGACGGTGGACACTGTTGCCATGGGCGATCTGGTGGCAGAGCGTATTGAAGCAATTGAATAGACAGTAATAAAAACAGGAGGGTTTGCAAATTGGGGATAAATTGCGGGTAGCCATTTACGACACCACCTTAAGGGACGGTGCTCAGGGAGAAGGCATGTCCCTGACTGTCGATGACAAGTTAAAGATAGCTGTCAAGCTGGATTACCTCGGAGTTGCTTACATCGAAGGCGGCTGGCCAG
>DHGD01000162.1 GCA_002402575.1 Syntrophomonas sp. UBA4807 | reverse complement strand
CCTCCCATGTTGGAAAGGAGTCAAATCGGATAGTAGCGTCCGGCTGGTTTCTTTGCAGTCGGATTTTTTATTTACTGAAAAAGGCGGCAGCGAGTTTTGAGCAATTGCTAAAGGAGGTTTTAGTCAGAAGAAAAACTCTAAAAATCAATTTAAAAAATTGGGAAAGGAGTGTAATTATGTTTTTCAAGAGAAAAGGTTGGGGAAGGTATTTAACCATCGCATTGGTATTTACTTTCCTATTCCACTGCTTAGGCTTGATAGTGCCTGAACCAGCCAGTGCGGCCACAACCGGGATTACGATTACCAAATACGCAGTTGATGGCACGACCGTGTTAGAACAGATGGAGGTTGATTACCACTGGTTGGAAAACCCTGACAATATTACAGTGATGGGGGACGGAGCAACCCATTATTACCATCAGGGACCGGTATTTGTGGATGACCCTGACCCGGAAACCCAGGAATTGCTTCGCTGGAATCAGGAGGAAGACACAAACTGGGACACCAAGGATATGGGAGCGGTAAAGGGCAACAATGTTAAAGACCTCTGCGAATTAGCAGGGGGTATGTCAGAGGGTGACACACTACAAATAAAAGCAAGTGATGGCTTCAAAAAGACGTTTGCTTACAAAAATGTTTACGAATACTCTGATCTTGAAGGACCTATGGTAATAACCTGGTATAAGGACGGCGAGTACCCCGATACCGGCTATACTGACGGTATGCGCCTGGTGTGGTTTGCCGAAGCAACACCAAAAGCTGCTGGTCCAGCTGGCGCTGGCAATTATCACGTATTTGGCAACTGGGACTGGCATGAGGCCGCCGATCCTGAATACTGGTACTACTACTCCGGTGAATTTCCCACCACTACCGGCTTATCGGTACAGAATGTATCTCAGCTGAATATATACAGCAATGAACCAGTACCGATGGATTTTCCCGCCTTGACCGCTGATACGGAAGGCAATGAAGTTGGGCAGACCATTGATATCACCTTTACTGACGATGCCGACTGGCGAGAAGCTATTACAGGCATAACGGTTGACGGCAATGCCCTTAATAGCGGGCAGTACACGGTGACGGCAGGCAACATAAATATTGCGGCAGAAGTTTTTACCGCCAGCGGTGAGTATGAAATTGTTGTAAAAGCTACTGGCTACAATGATGCAAGCGTTAGTCAGTCAATATCAGCAGCACCAGCAGTAGCGCCGGTAGCGGCTTTTACCGCTGATAAAACCAGCGGCGCCGCGCCGCTCAGCGTACAATTTACCGACCAGTCCGCCAACGAGCCTGTTTCATGGCAGTGGGACTTCAATAATGACGGTACGGTGGACTCTGCCGACCAGAATCCGACCTATGAGTACAGTGCAGCCGGCACCTATAGCGTTAAGCTGACAGTCAGCAATAGCGCCGGCAGTGATGATGAAATTAAGACGGACTATATTACAGTAACTGCGGCACCAAGCATGCACGTTCTCTATGAAGGCACTGTTACCTTGAATCCCGAAGGTACTTTTTCTGTAACGGCCTACAACTCCAGTTTAGCTTATACTGTTAACGAGACTACCCCCTTGGGAGCCTTACAGGCCGCAGCAGTTGCCAATGGTTTCACCTATGACGTCACCGACAAGAATTATAGCTCTTCAGGAGCTCTTCTTCTTGATAATGTCGGAGATTACGATTATGTAAAAGGTGGGAGCAAATGGTACCCCTATGTTAACGCTGTCTATAAAGACGGCTACAACAATCCTGCCGGGGCACTGAATCTTATCGATCTGGTGAATGGAGATAAGATTGAATACTACTATGCAGCCGGTATTTCCGATCCCACTGATTACGATGCAGTAAAGGCAGCGGCTACCGCAGCAGTTAAAACGGTCGCCGCTACTGGTGTGGCACCCACCGACTGGACACTCACGCTTTCCGGGGCCAAAGATCAAACTGTTACCAAGGCCTATTTCGAGCAGGGCTTAGCCTGTCCTTCATCCGGACATCAGGTAATCTGGACCGATGACAAAGGCACTCCAGACACCAGTGACGACGATGAATGGGGCGGAGTGCCGTTAAGGCTCTTGGTAGCCATGGTGGATGATGACCCTGATATTGGAGATGGACACTTCAATTTCAACGAAGAGTTGGCTGCCCAGGATTACGAGGTCAAGGTAATAGCTGGTGATGGCTGGTCGACTACCCTGAGTAGTGCGGCAATCGCCCGCAGCGACGCCTATATCGTCGCTAATACCCTGAACGGTGATCCTCTGCCGTTAAAGACCGAATCAGGCAAAGACTGCTGGCCGCTGCAACTGAAGGGTTCAGGCATAGCGGGCGGACAGCAGGTAGGCAATATCGTTCGCATTGAACTGTCAGGGCTGCCTGAACCAGCTGCCGGATGGACCCTGGAGATGAGCGGAGAAGTAGGGGATACCATCGCCCAGGCAGAGTTTGAAGAAGGCCTGGCCTGTACTGGCTCCGGGCATTATCAGGAGTGGACCGATAAGGATGGCAAGGTCTGGTCCGGTGTTCCGCTGAGGGTCCTCTTAGGCGCGGTAGATAATATTGAGAACGGAACTCACTGGACATTTGATGATTCACTAGCTGTTAGCTACAGTGTAAAGGTAATTAATGGGGATGGTACTTACTCCAAGACCTTTGCAGGTGCAGATGTAGCCAATAGCAATGATTATATCGTGGCGAATAAGTATGATGGCGCACCACTGACCGGTACTTCAGCGCCGCTGCGACTGGTAGGAGCCGGTGTTACCAAGGATGATGGTTCCCTTGGCGGCCTGGCTGTTGGTAACATAGCCAGGATCGAGATTTCTGAATTGCAGACCCCTGCCGCTGAACCTGGCAGTTGGAACCTCGCTCTGAACGGAAAGATAAGTGATGTAATTCCCCAGGCTGAATTTGAAGCTGGCCTGGCTTGCCCCAACTCTGGCCACCTGGAAGAATGGACTGACGGTGATGGAAATGTCTGGTCAGGGATACCCCTGTGGTTACTGGCCGGCTGGGTAGATGACCGGCAGCCCCACAGTTATAACTTCAATCAGGCTGTATCCGGTTACAAAGTCCTGGTAAAAGCGTCAGATGGCTACAGTGTTGATTTCGACAGTGCGGATATAAATAAGAGCAGTGACTATATCATTGCTAATAAATGCAATGGCGTAGCGCTTACTGAATCAGGACCGCTGCGTCTGGTGGGCGATGGAGTTGCCAATGCTGAAGGAGGTCTTACTGGTAAAAGCGTGGGACAAATCGTGGAGATTGAACTGACCTCCTTCGTTACGGATGGGGGCGGAGACATCCCTGAGCTTCATATTGTCAAATATGCCGCAGACGGCACTACTGTAATTGACGAAGAGACCCTTACGTATATCGATATGCAAAGTCAGTTTGAGGTGATTGGCGACGCCACTACGATATACAAATATGAGGGAATCACCAACAACGCCGCTGATATCTGGGATTCTGACGAGACCTATCCTGGTGGTTTCAAGATTGCCAATGCGGTTAAAGGCACTCGTATTGTAGATCTGGTTGAACTGGTGGGCGGCATGGGCACCGGTACTGATATCGTGTTCAAAGCCAAAGACGGTTGGGAAACCACCTTGCCCTATTCCTCCATATATACCGATCCGGCGGTGCAGGTACGCCAGGGAGATGCCATATTAGCCTGGTGGGCTGACGGGGAATATGTTCCTGCTTATAAAGACGGTATGCGACTGTTCTTTACTCCGGAGGATCACGTCTACGGCCAATGGGATATGCATGAGACTTTGCCGGAGCCTTATTGGCACTACTATTACAGTGATGTTATGTATCCTTCTTGTGCCGGTCTGTCCGCCAAGTATATTACCGAGATCAAGGTTTACTCAGCGCCGGCGGAAGGTTGGACACTGAAGCTGGATGGCCAGGACATAGGAGGTTTGGAAAAGGATATCAGCAAAACCTATTTCGAATCAGCTCTTACCTGTACTATGGGAGCCAATCACAAAGCAAGCTTTACTGACTCACAAAGCCAGACTTGGGAAGGCATGCCCTTATGGTTCCTGGCGGGCTTTGTGGATGATGCCGACCAGCATTCAGACAATGCCTTTAACGACGACCTGGCCAATGCCGGGTATCAGGTGGTAATCACAGCCGGGGATGGAGCTTCGGTTACTATCGATAGTAAAGATATTATCCGCAATAATGACTACATTGTTGCCAATACACTGGATGGACTTTCCATACCTGAATCAGATGATACCTGGCCTTTGCGTTTAGTGGGAGCGGGGGTTAGTGATTCAACTACTATTGGCAATATTGTTAGTATTGTGTTGATAAGCTCAGCACCCGGCAATCCGGTATATACAGTGATCCCTGTGACTGATACAACTTATACCATCGGGGAAACCCTGGCAGGTATAAAGACTATGACCGTTAATACCGGGGTTTCCGGGTTCAATTACTTCACGGTCAATATTGAACCGGTGGTTGCTAATAGCGGTGATGAAACCGTAGTCTTTACTCATCTAAGAAATGGCAGCCAACTGCAGATCAACTCAACCAGGGCTGACTTTGATCAGGTGGATACCGCCCAGGCCGGTTTCAATGTTAAAGCCGGGGATGTGATAAAGGTCTATATCGTGGATGAGTTGACCAACGCTGAGGACCATAACCCCGTTATTCTGCAATAACGCTTCTAAACGTAATTGTTGTTAAGGAGTGCAAAAGTGGGACAAAACCTTCAGGCCATTAGGCTGATAGGTTTTGTCCGACACTCCCTGACAGAGATTTATGAAAAAGGAGCAGCTATCATGACATCTGGATTCGGTTTCAACAGATTAAAGGCTTCAAAAGCTTGCGGGATAAGATGCCTGATTGTTTTTGTCTTAATCCTGGTTTGCTTCTGTTTTGCTCCGGCGGTAGTCTTGGCGGAGGGAATCGCTGCACCTGAGAAAATTATATTAACCTGGTCTGAGAACCCGGCCACGACCCAGACCATAACCTGGCTAACACCAGTTGAGCATGCCAATATAGTACAGTACATAGAGGCTGCGGGGTATAACGGCGATTTTTCCGCTGCCAGGCAGGCAGATGCTGTCACAGCCCCTTTTGCTGACAGTAATAATTACCGGTGTACAGCCACACTATCTGGGCTTCAACCCGATACCCAATATATGTATCGGGTTGGAAGCGACGGGTCCTGGAGTGAGGTCTTATCTTTTAAAACCTCCGCCGATACGGAAGCGTTTTCCTTCTTATACCTGGGTGATGTTCAGGAAGGATATGCTGAGTGGGAATGTATGCTTGAGAAGGTATATAATGAAAACCCCCACATAAAGTTTGCCTTATTGGGGGGGGATTTGACCAATGATGACGACGATTATATCGAATGGGAAGAATTCCTTGGCGCGGCAACAGGTTTATTTTCCAAGATACCAATAATGCCCGCTAAGGGCAACCATGACGGGGAACTGTTTTTTGAGTTTTTTACGCTGCCTGATACGGGACCTTATGACGTAGTGGGAACCCGCTTCTATTCATTTGATTACGGTGATGCGCATTTTGTGGTTTTGGATACCAGCAACGTCATTAACGATACTGTCAAGCAATGGCTGCGGCAGGATTTGCAAAACACGGCCAAGAAATGGAAGTTTGCGGTGTTTCATTATCCCGCGTATCAAAGTTTTGACGATAACAAAACCATAGATGATGCGCTCCGTGAACACTGGGTGCCTATACTGGAGCAAAATCAAGTAGATATGGTTTTTGTCGGTCATCAACATGTCTATATGCGCACGCATCCCATTTTCGAGGGCAAAGTTGCGGCAAATTCCTATGGAATAGTCTATGTGATGGGAAACTCAGGCTCAAAGTTTTACAGCGCCGGTTCGGGTTTTCCTTATATTGCCACTGAGGAGACCGGCAGCAATTATCAGCTCATTGAACTTAAAAATGATGTTCTGACTCTGACATCCAGGAAAGCTGATGGAGAACTGATTGAATCCTACACGTTGACTAAAGGTCCATTTGAGTCAGATCCACATTACCAAGTCACTGCTGACGAGGCCGATACGGATTATATTCCCGGGCTCACTCCGGAAGGCATTTATAACATGACTGTAAAAACCGATATTTCAGGATTCAAATATGTTAGGGTGGTGATTACTTGTCAAGCTGCTCATGATGGCGAAGAAACTGTGGTCTTTTCTCATTTGAGAAACGGACGTCAGCTTCAGGTTAATTCGACCAGAGCTGACTTTGATCAGGCTGATACTGCCCAGGCTGGTTTTAATGTGGAAACTGGTGATGTGATCAAGATTTACGTTGTAGACGAGCTGACTAATGCAGATAACCATAATCCAGTTATACTGCAGAACTGACTTCTGATGCTATTATAAGCAAGCCGTGATACATGATAACCACACTAATTGAAAAGGAGTGAATGGTCTAAGATGAAACGCAGGATGTTAGTGTTCTTTCAAATCGCAATGCTGCTATTGATGTGTTTTCCCGCAGTTGCTATGGCATATAACCCATCTGCAATAACTATGTCGCTGAGTAAAACCAAGGCATCAGTTGGCGATAGCATTACCGCATCAGGCTCAACCGCTTCAGGTGCCTGGGTTCCACTAAAGGTGGTAGACGGGGCGGGGAATATAGTGGTGTTTGATGCCGCCAAGGCCAATGAAACCGGTAGTTACACAATAGACTTTATAGTGCCAGCTGGCGCTTCTGGTACATTGACGGTTGTAGTCGGTGAAGGCGGCGATGTTGTTAATGAAGACCTGGTGGTACAGACCGGCACCGGCGGTGGCGGTGGCGGTGGTTCTGCGGGACCGCGCCCGATTACTTCTACCACCGGGTCGGCTATGGTCAATCCACGTGCTGGCGGGACTATCAGCCTCGGAGATGCGGCTTCTGTCAAAATACCGGCTGATGCCCTCAACGGAAGCGATGAAGTTGAAGTAAACATTACTAAGCTGACTTCATCCTCCGCAGTGCCGCAAGGCTTCAGTTTGCTTGGCAGTGTATATGAGATAAGCGTGGGCGGCATGACCAGCTATAAATTCGCTAATAAAATAACTATCACCTTTAGCTTCGATCCTGGTCTGCTTAAACCGGGTGAGAGTCCGGCCATCTACTATTATGACCAAGACAAACAGCAATGGGTCTGCCTGGGCGGTACTGTGTCCGGCAACACCATAAGCATAGAGGTGGATCACTTTACCCGATTTGCGGTATTAGCACAGATCAAAACCCAGGAAATACTCCTGACCGACATTTACGGCCACTGGGCGGAAAACAATATCAGAGAACTAGTCGCTAAAAATATAATTGACGGTTATCCGGACGGCACCTTCAAACCAGATAATATTATCACCAGAGCTGAATTTGTTTCAATACTGGTAAAAGCATTTGAATTGGAGCCCCAAAGCGGCAAAGCCTTTGCAGATACGAGCGGGCATTGGGGCAAAGATATCATCGCAACTGCGGCATCCTATGGCATCGTAGAGGGTTATGACGAATACAACTTTGGGCCTGATGATGCCATTACCCGTGAGCAGATGGCGGTTATTATCGTGAAGGCCGCCCGGCTTACTCCAATAACAGCCCAGCTTTCCTTCTTAGATAGCAGCAGTGTATCTGGCTGGGCCCAGCAAGCTATGGCTACCGCAGTGCAAAACGGGATTATCAGCGGATATTCAGATAACTCCGTCCGTCCCCAGGGCAAAGCCACCCGAGCAGAAGCGGTAACGGTCGTCGTTAATGCTTTGTAAGTGATTGACAGTCATGATATAGACAATTGCCCAAAAGGCCAAGGCGGAGCTGGTTTCAATACTAGCTCTGCCTGAACACCTTTTTAATCACGCAGTATCTTATAATAAGAAGAAACATTATTATCCAGCGAGATAAACCTTTTGCGGCCAGCGCTTTTTTACCGGAGCAGATCCAAAAGTATCAGGCTTCAAACATGTAGCCGGTTCTTTATACCTGCAGGAGGCAGTCTGTATGAGAAGTATTGATTTTCATAGAGCAACAACAGTCATTATTACTGTAATAATTCTGCTAGCTATTTGCATCTCAGGATCGGGGTGCGCTTCATCA
>DHGD01000099.1 GCA_002402575.1 Syntrophomonas sp. UBA4807 | reverse complement strand
CAATAACGCCGGGTCCAAAATGTCAGGACGGTTGGTGCCAGCCATCACAATAATGCCTTCATTGGTATCGAAACCGTCCATTTCCACCAGCAATTGATTGAGGGTCTGTTCCCTCTCGTCATGGCCGCCCCCCAGGCCGGCGCCGCGCTGCCTGCCAACCGCGTCTATCTCATCAATAAATACAATGCAAGGGGCGCTCTTTTTGGCCTGTTCGAAAAGATCCCTGACCCGGGCTGCGCCCACGCCTACAAACATTTCCACAAAGTCTGAACCACTGATGGAGAAAAACGGCACTCCGGCTTCTCCGGCGACGGCTTTGGCCATTAATGTTTTGCCGGTGCCCGGGGCTCCGAACAGCAACACTCCCTTGGGAATTTTTGCCCCCAGCTGCACAAATTTCTGAGGATTTTTCAGGAACTCCACCACTTCCTGCATCTCTTCTTTGGCTTCCTCAGCCCCGGCTACATCTTTAAAGGTCACCTTAACCTCGTCCTGCGACATCAGGCGGGCTTTGCTGCGGCCAAATTGCATGACCCGGTTGCCCCCTCCCTGAGTCTGACTCATTATGAACATCAAGAAGGCGATCAGAATTACTATGGGCAAGAGCGTGGTCAAGAGAGTCATCCAGATAGATGGCTCCGGCTCAGGTTTGGTAGAATAGGGCACATTCTTTTCCCGCAGGACGGTGATGATATCGGTTTCTTTGGAAACCGTAACCATATATTGGGTGCCGTCCTTGAGTTCACCAGTGATCTCATACACCAGCGTTTCGACCTGTACCTGAGCAGAGGCAACCTGCTCACCTACCACCAGATTATAAAAATCCGGTTCGGTCAGCTCTTTTACCTCTACATCAGTACCCGAGGTCATCTTTATGGCAAAGACCGCCAGTAGTACAATGAGTACGTATATGGCTATGTTCTTCAGGGCTCGATCCAAAATTTTTCCTCCCCTTTGAAATACTGCGAATTTCCGTAATATTTTAGCATACCCGCTTGCCCAATGCAATTGATGATCATCTCAAGAGGATTGACCATCATAGCGGTTATGAATTTAGTTTTTCCCGTTTTATCGCCACAATGTACCGGCTGTGAGAAGAAACCCGGGCTTCTTCACTTACCTCTTGACCAATCAGGGCATAAATCTTTTCCTGGGCAGAAACCAGCAGAGGAATGCGCTCCCGCTCCTGCCAGGGAATTTTCCTGTTGATATAATACTCTTTAAGTTTGATGGAATGCGAAGACCCGGGCGGGATGAAGCGGTCGCCAGGCTTGCGGGAACGCAAGAACACTGGCATATCCAGCTTTTCGCCATCAACAATGGTAACCCCGCTGTGCCCGCGCGGATCAGCGGAATGCAGTACCGTACAGCTTATCCTTTCACCCGTCTCGGCGATTAAGACTTCTCCCGGCACTGTCAGGGCATAGCTAAAAGGCGCGTGGCCGCGCCTGCGGGTGGTGAAGCATAATTGCTCATAGACCTTGTATACCATCAATCCCTGCTTCAGACCCAGATAACGGGAAGAACCCGGGCTTCGGCCCAGTCTGATGACGCTGTCGATATCCTTCTTTTCCCAACCCGGTTTACCGGTAAGGCGTTCACAAACAGCCATAACCAGACGTCTCTGCGCTGCAGGATGGGCTTGGCAAAAGGCAGGCAAATACAAGGTCAATCCATCATCATTTCCCGTGACTACTTCTTTCCAGAGCTGCCTGGTAAGCTCTTGCAGCCAGTCATCCTCCAGGCGGATAATTTCGGCCAGCTGATTCAGGCTTCTGATTAACTGCGGATTGTAGACATCTTCCAGCAGCGGTATCAGTTCATGTCTGATACGGTTGCGGGTGAATCCCACATCGGCATTGCTGTCATCAAATCGGTAAGGCACCTGGTTATGATGGAGATAGTCCAGAATGTGTGCCTTTTTTACCCCCAGCAAGGGCCTGACGAGGTGATTATTAAGAGGAAGAATTCCGCGCAGACCCTGAGTTCCGCTGCCCCGCAAGAGGTGCAGCAACACTGATTCGGCGTTGTCTTCCTGATGATGAGCGGTTGCGATAAAATTGGCCTGGTGTTTTTGCATTATCTCGCCGAAAAAAGTATAGCGGCAGATGCGCCCCATCTCTTCCAGGGATCGTTTCTCCCGGCCGGCCAGTTGAGCGATGTCTAAACGTTTGGTTTCCAGGGGCACTCCCCAGGCCAGACATTGTTTATGTACCAATTCCAGGTCCTGATCCGCCTGCAGCCTCAGCCCATGGTGAAGATGAGCGGCGATCAGGGTCAGATCCCAATCCGCCCTCAGCCTCATCAGGATATGCAGCAGGCACATGGAATCCGGGCCGCCGGATACAGCCACCACAATTTTGTCGCCGGCCTGAAATAATTTATGAGTGATTATATATCTTTTCACCTGGCTGTACATAAGAGTCCTCACCTCGGCAAGCTATACTCCTATGCTACCCCAGCTGGGCGTGAAATCAAACCCCGTTTGGTTTTTTTGCTGTGCTGCTGCCGGAGCAAGATCAGCAAGCTATCGATTTGCGTTCCAGGGCCATACAGATTACAGTCATATCGTCCTCGGGCTTCCCGTGGCACAAAGTCAGCGCCTGGTGCAGTATATGCTCGGCCAGGACCTGAGGGTCGCTTTCGTCCATGGTCTGCAAGAAATCTCGCACCCATAGCGGACCGGCGCCATCCGGCAAGGCTTCTATGACCCCGTCACTCAGCATTACCACCATATCGCCGGGATACAGTGCGATTTTATCCCTGAACACATCAATGTTCTCCAGTATACCGATGGGCAAAGAACTAGCCGCAATCATCTGCACAAGTCCTTTGCGCTTAATAAAAGAGGGCGCCGAACCGCTCTTGACAAAATCAGCCTGCCCGTTGTAAAGATCAATCATCACCAGGTCCAGGGTGGCAAAAGTCTCGGTGCGGGATCGCAGCAAGAGAACTGAATTGATGGTCTGCAGGGACATGTCCTGTCCAAACCCGCTCCCCAAAAGGTTTTCCAGCAGTTGAATGGCAGCCTGGCTTTCCCGGCTGGCATTTTCGCCAACTCCCATACCGTCGCTCAAGGCCACCAACTGTTGGCCTTCCTTGAGCGTGGCAATTGTGAAACTGTCGCCGCATACCGTTTCTTTTCCTACCTGTGCCGCTCCTGTGCGGACATTGTAGTGGTGGCAGGGAGTCAAGGTGAGCTGGCAGGTGCCATGCCCCATCCAGCCCGGGCACTGATGGTCGGTCACCGCCAGACATTCGCCAACCATGGATGAAAGCAGCGGCATTAACCGGTTTTCACAGCCTTTGCCATCATTGCAAGAGTTGGCCTGCACATACAGCGACAGCTGCCCGCCGCTGCCGACCCAGGGCTGTATATCCTTTACTTCCAGGCCCCTTTCGCGGCATTCTTTCATCAGCCGGTCACGCATTTCCCGGTCGAATTTCGGTTGAGGCTCTATCTCCCGGGCCAGATTGCGCATAATCTTGCTGATGCCGCTCAACTGACGGGACACCAGGCTGCGGGACTCCTTTAATTTTCCGGCCCAGTATTCATTGATGCGCAAGTTGTCAAAAAGATACTGTACGGTTTTGACGATGTCCTTGCTGTACGGGCATTTCTGGCGCAGACCGGGCGGGCAGTCGTTGTAGTTTATAGTGCCTTCGGTTTCAGCCAGGGCAAAAACCTCCAGAATATCCTGGGAAGTGCGATAGCAGTCTTTTCCCCAGCAGGTTGGATGCTTGATACAGTTCTGGCATATTCCCTGAGAAACTTGGTCATAGAGATAATGCAAACAGGATTCCCCTTCAAAGCTGTCCTGCTGATAAGGGTTAGTATCGAAGGTGCGACCCAGGTTTTCAAATAAACCGGCCAGTTCATCCATGCGCTTGCGGGTACTGACCTCGACGGGCTCTCCCCAATTCATGGGCTGTTTTGCCGCCAGTGCCCCTCCCCCGCCGCTGAGGGGAAGTATGTCTTTAAAGGAAGCCGGAAGCATTACAAATAACAGACAAGCCAAGGCAGTTTCCCACATCCCCAGAACATTTATACTGGTCTCGGGAACGAACATGGCCAGAGCCAGATGGCCGAGCATAAAGCCCGTGATTATCCCCACCCGGCCCAGGCTCCTGAATAACCCGGCCAGGAGACCGGAAAGGGCGTACATACCCAGGAACTGGGTGAAAATGCTAGAAGCCAGAGACGGAATCAAACCTGCCATAACCCCCACCATGGTAGCGGCGCCGCTACCCCACAAATAGGCCGCCAATAATATGCTGACCCGGCAGAACACCCCTCCCGCGTTCAGCCCCAGGATAGAAATATCGTTTAATCCCATGGCTATTCCCACCGCAACTATAAGAAAGGCGGCGATGTCTTCAAATTGGAA
>DHGD01000015.1 GCA_002402575.1 Syntrophomonas sp. UBA4807 | reverse complement strand
GCTATCGCAGGAGAAGGGCGGCTAACCGGGCTAATTAAGAAAGGAGCATTGAACCCCGAGCATAGATAACATAATAACCAAACTCTTCCAGCTGCATATGATGTATTATTATCTGCCGGAAGAAGGAATTGCGGTTGAATTACCTGGTATGTTTTGCCGCTTATCTGCGGAGGTGTGGCCGCAGGGAATCTACAGTCAAGAGTTATGGCCGGGTTTTGTGTGAGTTTGCCGGTTACGGCAGCAGACACAGCAAGAGCAATAGCCTACTAAAACAATTTAACCCCAATAAGATAGAGGCTTACAAAAGCCATCTTCTATACGATAAGAGTTTACGTCCTTCCACAGTCAACCAGCGCTTGTCGGCATTGTCTGCTTTTGCCAGGTTCCTGCTCAGTAAGGGATTGATTAAAGGCAACCCCCTTGACTTGGTTTCGCGCGCTGGGTGCAACTTAATAACCGAGAACGATAGGCGTGCTTCTTGGGATAGTGTCCAACGCCTGCGCGCTGAGGTCCATAAGGATATTATCAATGTGCGCGATCGTGCGATGGTGGAGCTGCTTTACGCTGGCCTATCGGTGCGGGAACTGTGCAGTCTCAGATATGAGGAGGGCTGGAGCTCGGACAATGATAATATCCAGGTCGGCGACCGCAAGGTAAGCCTTCATGGCCGGGCTTGTCTGGCATTGGAACATTACGGAATCCTCAGGCCGGTTTTAAAGGGGGATTATTTGCTGGTAGGATCAGGACCAGAGCGGTCGATGAAACCTGGCCAGGTATATGCGACGGTTCGTAAACTGGCCCGAATGGCCGGGGTGAGTATAGGGGTCAAGGACTTGCGCCTGGATCGCTATGCTGGTGAGGTTTATGGATTTGGAGCGGCCAGGATAGCTGTCGCTGTTGCCGCATAAAGCATCATTATTATGCCATTTAAATTGTGTGGTTCTTCACTTGGGGATATAAAATGTGTACTAATCAAGGACAACCACACAGCCTTCCACCATTATTGATGGGATATCAATCTACAGCCACGGGGCTTTGTCAGCCTCATCGCCGCGCAAGACCGGCAGCAATTTCGAATAAAGCGGTTCGGGCACGTCTTTTAGCGGGGTATCGTCAACCCGCAGAATGATACTGGGTTTGACCTTCGCTTTCTGCGCCAGCTCATTGGCGGTATAACCCCGGTTCTTGCGCAATTCTTTGATGGTTTTATTGCGGAAACGAAAAGAGAAGAACATTGCGCTATCCTTTGCGGCGGTTTTTTTTATTATAGCTAATGCTTTCAGGAAAAAGAATAACCGCTCCGAAAATAGCAGTCGTATGAAGTTAGCGTAGAAAGGACTCCTGCAGCTATATCTGCCGGTGCTTTGACAGGTAGGCGAAAATACACGCTATTATTTACTGCCATCCTAAATCAATGCTTGATACAAAAGAACTACGGTATGCAATTCAACTCATTTTGCAGGATTTTGTAACAATTTATAGAAAAATTTACTAAGTGCGTATAAATTGTAATTTGACAATTTTGTAAGGAGTGGTTGGCTAGTGCCGGAGAAGTCGGATAGCTTTAACGAGACCCAGCTATTTAAGGATATACAGAAAGAGGCCAAGAGCCTATCCAAATGGTTCGAGAATATAGCCAAGATCAAGTCCTCTGACCCGCAGTTTCTCACCTTGCTGGATAAAGCCTTGCAGAGTATGCCAGATGACGTCGGTTTCGCCCAGTTATACGGTTCATTCCAGGACAAGATCCATGGCTTCATCAACACAGCCAGGGCCTGCCGGGCCGACAGCATCAAGCGGCTGGTTACTGCCTTTATCAGGGAAGCCCAGCAGAGCGGCAAATCGCTGCGCGAGTTTACCAAAGGCTGGCGGGTGGGGCCGCTGGAAATGCAGATCAATTTTGAACAGTCCCAGATAAGCTTCTGGTACAACAAGGAGAACCTGATAAAATGGCAGTCGGTAGCCAGCGTTGAGGATATCCAAAAAGCTGAACAAACCGCTTTAACCATGCTGGAAAAGGCCGCTTTGCCGCCCGAGCTGCTAACCAGGGTGTTTTGGGAAGCATACAGTGAAGCCCGGCGCAGAAATTCCCGCAGCATGGACGCCGCCTTGGTGTCATTAAATGATTTCTACCGCGAGGTCCGTATCGCCCTGGTGAGAAGCAGATTTGACGCCAAGAAACCCAACCTGAAAATAGACCGCTATGTGGAGTTCCCCAAATATGCCTTTTTGTACAACCTGGATCTGTATCGCAGCATGACCCCTCAACTCCCGGCGGATATGAAACTGGCCTGGCAAACCGGTAGCATGAGCGAGGTAAACAAGGGCAACGGGGTGGTTGTCAACGGCTTGGATGCCGCCAATGAATATAAATTCATCTGTTACGTAAAACCAGCGCAAGAAGGAAATTAGAGATGACCACGGCAGCCGAGGCCAAGAAGGCGTTTGAAAAGGCCCAGGCACCGAGAAGGAAATCAGATATGGCTGCAACCGATGTCTCCATAGATACTATAATAACTGCCCTGGAGACCATGGCTGAATACGGCGAGCCGCCGCAATCCATAGTATCCCTGCTCGATGTAGGCAGCGATCAATACCTGCAGTTCTTCGTCGAGGAGATCTGTGACCGGCTCATAGCCGGGGGCGGTTCAACCTGCCGCTTCTTTGAGGGGCCTTATGGAGCGGGCAAAACCCATCTGCTCAAACTGTTGGAAGAGCGCGCTCTGCAGTCCGGATTTGCGGTGGTGCGCACTGATCTATCCTCAGACCTGCATCTGGAAGATTGGGCCGCTATCACCCGCTATATACTGCGCCAAATACAAGCCAACATCGGAGGGGAGCAGGTGCGCTCGCTATTCAATATTCTAACCGCTTTGGGAAGGCAGGGGGCGATGGGCTCAACCCAGCTTAAAACCACCCCGATGCCCCATCCCGGATTCAGGAATGCCATTTTCCAGGCGCTGCATCTCAATCAAGACAACGCCGCCAAAGCCAATTTACTGCGCAGCTACCTGCATGGCGATAAAGTAACCTCAGCAGAATTAAAGAGAGCTGATATCCTTGGGGTCAAGAATTCTCTAAATGAACGTAATGCTGAAGCATTTATCAAGACTCTGACCGAAAGCCTCAACATCTTAGGCCTGTCTGGCTTCATGTTACTATTCGATGAGAATGAAAAATCATTTCAGCCAAAAAGCGGCAAGCCCAGCCAAAAACAACTCAACGCGGCCAACCTGATGCGCCATCTGGTGGATGGTTGCATTATCGGCACCATGCCCCGGACCATCGTGGTTTTTACTATCCTGCCGGGATTCTTGGAAACCATGACCATACACTATCAAGCCCTGGGGCAGCGCCTGGCTATGGTTAGAGATATGGACATTAATGGTTCATGGCGCTGGCCGGTGCTCAGCCTGGAACAGGTCAACACCGCCGCGGAAGCGGAACTGTTTTTGCAGCAGGCGATTGCGCGGCTGTGTGAAGTTGTCAGCCAATGCGGTCTGGCCACCGATGGTTTAGCCCCAACCATGCACCAGTGGGGCAGCCGGATTATAGAGCAGAATGCCGGAGCAGGCTACAAGCGGGATTTAATGAAGCGGCTGGCTGGTCTGGCCATCGAACAGATAAGGGGGAAAACCAGGTGACTATAGACTATATCAGCATCTTAGAGACCATGGCCAGCAATGGGGTAGCGCCAGCGTCGGGCTGCAGTCTGTTTGGGGTGGGTTATGAGAATGTTTTCGCCCGTCTCGATAAGGTTTACCTGCAGGATAGGATCGCGCGACGGGGCGGCTCAGCCGAAAAGTTCGTGGTGGGTCCGTTTGGCTCCGGCAAAACTCATTTTCTCAGGCAATTGATGGAGATCTCCGCCGACCAGGGCTTTGCCACCTCGGAAGTCAGTTTGGACAAAGACCTGGACTACAGCAACCGGCTGTTAGTATACAAAGAAATAGTGCGTAATTTACGGGTGCCCGGTGCTTCAGGCCGCGGAGTGCGAGAACTGATTGCCGCCTGCGCTAAGAATGTGCGCAGCAAATTACCGGACCCCGACGCTGCCGAAGCAGCCTTCCAGGGTTGGCTGGAAGGATTGCCTGATCATGATTTCAAATCAGACAAGTTCGGGCGGGTGGCGCAAAAAGCTATTCGCTACTATGACCAGGAAGACCAGGACGGATTTCAAGCCGCCTGCCAGTGGCTGGAAGGAGCCTTCGACAGCAAAGAATTGGCCGGTAGCTTAGGCGAACAAGCTGTAAAAGGGGACGAATTGAAACTCTGCGCCAGCCAGGCCATGTTTTCGTTGTTTCAGTTAATCCGTTATGCGGGCTTCAAAGGCACGGTGGTCTGTTTGGATGAGGCCGACATCGGTTTTCAACAAGTCAGCCGGGACAAAGTACAAAAGATTCTGGCTCTGCTCCGGGCTGATATCGGGGTCATCAATGATCTGGCGGGCGGCGCGGTTTTCTTTGTCTATGCCTTAACCGATGAAGTAGTGCAGAACATGATGCAGTACATGGCCTTGAAACAACGCATCGACAACGCGCCGGGGCAGGGGTTTATGGACGGCAATGATTATGCCGCCTTGATCAGCCTCTCGGCACCCACCGACCGCGAAGCCGAGCTGAGAAAAATCGGCCAGCGCCTGGCTGATTTGCTCTATGAATACGCCGGAGTGCGGTTGGCGGTGGAGAAATCCCAGGCTATCGAGAAAATCAATCAAATCGCCACCGAGATAATCGAAGAAGACATTTCCAGCAGCAGCCGCCGGGAAATGACCAAACGCGCTTCGTCATTACTGCTTAACATATATAATCGCGGCTGTCTGGAAGCTGCCGCCACCTCAGCCACCATCGAGGAAGATGAGGTATAGCAACCATGGGATTTCGCACCGGCATGAAAGTCCTGGTCAAAAAACTGGGGGAAGCCATCATCGTAAAACTTACCGGTGATGGCGCTCTGGTGTCGCTAGTCTCGGCTGGCGGACTCACTGTCAAACAGTCCTTGGCCGACCTGGAGCCTTTAGACGATGATATCGACTTGGTGCCACCATCCCCACCCGCGCAGACCGCTATTGATTGGGATGACTTTCAGCAGCTCAGAGCCCTGGAAGCCTTGCGCTTTGGCCTGGTGCCAGAATCGCATCTGAAACTGCTAACGGTGGGCTATGACGACCTGCTGCAATGGATCGAGAGCTGCATGCCCCATCATAGCCGCAGCAGTCGGATCCACGAGGTGTGCGGCCCCTTCGGCACCGGCAAAAGCCACACTATGGCTCTGATCCGCCAAATCGCGTTGGAGCAGGGCTACCTGGTCGCGAAAATCGAAATTGACGGTAAGAGCAACAATTTTTCAGCCCCGCAAAGGCTGCTCTATAACATCTGGCTGTCGCTGCAGGGCAAGGACCTCAGTGCGGAAACGCCTTTGCTGGACCTATACATAAAAGCCATCCAGAACGGCTTTGACTCCATACCCAAGCCGTTAAGAGATTTCGCACCTTTCCCGCAAAACTTCCAATACATCAAGAAGCTCAAAAACAGCCAGTTGCTTGACAGTTGCGCCAGCCTGATCGAAGAAGCTCTGGCTGGCAGTGAAAATGTGACCGCTACCCAGGTCAAAGCTGATTTGGCCGTGGAAACCAGAACCAGATCTGCGCAGATATATTTCAAGCCCATGACCGTCAAGGGACGCCACGACAAGACCGTCATGTTCGTCCTATCACTGGCAGGCCATGCCTGGTTGGCCAAAGCCGCCGGGTACAAAGGGCTGGTCGTAACCGTCGATGAATTCGAGGCCCATCGTATGCTGACTGCGGCGGACCGCACCAAGGTGGTCGAATTACTGGGCACCATGGGCCAGTATGTAAGTAAAAACACCGTCATTCCGCAAGCCCCTTTAGCCATTTTCATTGGAGCGGTGAGCCAGGACGGCCATAGCGGTGATGTCTGGGTAGATCAATTAGTAGAGCAAAGCAACGGCAAGCAGTATTTCCTCACCGCCTGGTCGGAGCGCCAAAAACAGCAGTTAGCCAAGAGCATTTACGAACTCTACCGAACCACTTACCAACTGGCCGCCGCTTATGATGAGGAACTGATGGAAAAAACTGAAGCATTGCTCAATAGCCGCGATCAAACCGATTTGGTGCGGGCTTTCATCAAATACTATATGGCGGTTTTAGATAATGAATACGGACCAGGGAGGACAAGGACCAGTGGCAATTGACGCCGAACTACAACTGGATCGGCAATTGGCCGCCGCCATGCCGCGCGCCTGGTCGGCCTTTTTCAGCGGCTTCGGGCGCTTGACCACGGTGCAACGGGCCGCTATCCCGAAGATTATCAAAGGCCAGGACATACTGTTATGTTCAGCCACCGCCAGCGGCAAGACCGAGGCGGTCTGCGCCCCGCTTATAGAACGTAACATTGACCGAACCACCCCCTGGAAGATCCTCTATGTCACCCCGACCCGCGCCTTGGTAAACGACCTCTATGCCCGACTGGCCAACCCCTTGCGGGAATTGGGCTTGCTGGTAGCCAGGCGCACCGGCGACCACCACGACATGAGCTGCGAGCGCGCCCAGATAATTCTGACCACCCCGGAGTCGTTCGACTCCCTGATGTGCCGGGGCAAAAACGCTGCTGGTCATATCTTGGCTGACACCGTGGCGGTAGTTTTGGACGAAATCCATTTACTATATGGCAGCGCCCGCGGTGAGCAAGTCAGATGGCTCTTGCAGCGGTTGAGGAAGTTGAAGAAACAGGCATTTGCAAAAGGCTGGTGCCGCAGCGAACATCTTCAGGTGGTGGGCTTAAGCGCCACCGTTAACCACCCCGAGCTAGTCCGGGATGACTTCATCCCTAACGGCCAGCCGGTGGTTGTAAGCGGTAAGAGGGATATCGAATGTATCTATCCGCCTGAACAGCCTCGGGAGTTGGTAGACACATTGCTCAGCTACATTGCGCAACGGCCTGAAAAAGAAAAGATCCTGGTATTCTGCAATGCCCGCAAATATGTGGACAATCTGGCCTACTCTATGGGAGAAGCCTTGCAGGGCAGCGGCTATGAAATCCTGGCCCATCACGGCAGCCTGAGCCAGCATATCCGGGAACAAGCCGAAGAAACCGCGCGCCAGTCCGACGCGGTCATCATCTTCGCCACCTCCACCCTGGAACTGGGTATCGATATCGGCGATATCGACCTGGTGGTATTGGATGGCCCCGCCCCCAATGTTTCCGATTTATTGCAGCGCATCGGCCGGGGCAACCGCAGGACCAATCAAACCAGAGTGTTATTCTGTACCGATAATGAACAAGACGCTTTAATAAACACCGCCATGCTGGCAGCCGCCCAAAACGGATTCTTAGGTGACCAGGTCCCCGGTCCCAATTATGCGGTAGCCCGCCAACAGGTGGTCTCATATATATTTCAGTCACCTAAAGGTTACCGCAGCCTGGAAAAAGTACAGGCTCTTATAGATGAATGCCTGCCCGGCCAGCCCTTGCAGGGCTTGTTGGATACCCTCATCACCGAAGCGGAATTGGTCAACGACCACGGCAGAATCAAGCTGGGGCGATATTGGCTGGACCGCATGGATACCGGCTTCATTCACAGCAACATTGAAGACAAAGGCGGCTACCAGGTGGTTGATGCCACCACCGGCGAGCGCATCGCCTCCGGGGTTGAATACCGCCAGGGCAAAGGCCTAAAAACCGGCGGCAAACGGTTGCAGGTGCAGGGCATAGAAGGCAATCGCCTCCTGGTCACCAAGCAGAGAAAACCCCAGGAAGAAGCCAGTTGGCGTTACGCGGGCTATGAAGGCCCGGATAACAGCAATCAGGCCCAAGCGTTGAGATACTACCTGGGCATTCCTGATGAGGTCTGGCCGGTCATCCATATGGAAGATGAAACCTATGTTTTCCATTTGGGCGGGCGGCAACGGCAGATATTGATAGATATGCTGGCTAAAAAGGCAGGCATGGAGGCCGCTGCGCAGGTTGCCACGATAAATGGTATGTTTGTGGTTTTGAAAGGCATTGTTAATGAGAAACCGGCCTGGCTGTCGGACTGTTCAGCGGCCGCTTTGCATCAGGATATAACTGAGAAATTAGGGTCGCTGGAATATAAGTTGGGCCGTCCGGCAGCTAATAAAAAATTACCACTCAAAGCCAGGATCGATGAGATTAAGGGGTGGCTGGGGGTTGAGAGGGAAGTAGATTTAATTGACCGGTCATCGTGGATAACGTCCTTTTCGTTGGATTTACGATATAGATAGGAATGGTCTTGATGAATGATTCCGACAAGAAAAGATACCAGACATTCAAGAACAACTACAGCTGGGTCATTGGTGCTTCAAAAAATTTCAACCCCGAGGTCTGCGAGGACATCAACGGCAAGCCGAACCCCGGTTTCATCGCTGATTTGCCACTATATCACCGCACTCCCGTTGCGGAATACGACAAGCAACCGGATTCCAATGCAGAAAAAGGAGTCGCCTATTGCGACAGACTGTTCCATTTCGAGAAAAAGTTTGCTTTGTTGACCTCTGAAAATCGGCTTAAAGAGCGTGAAAGGCTGTCCAGGCCAATGATAGATGAATTTTACAACTGGATTGAACACTTGAATGCCCTGCCCAAAACCCTTCTTAACAAAGCAGCGTATTATGCGCAATCCCAGCGCAAATATCTTGAACGATATTTGCTGGATGGGCGTCTGGAAATATCTAATAATCGGGCGGAGCGTAGTATCAAGCCTTTTGTTATCGGGCGTAAGAACTGGCTTTTCAGCAACACGCCGAACGGTGCGAGAGCCAGCGCAGTATATTATAGTCTTGTTGTGACCGCAAGGGAAAACGGCCTGAATCTATTTGAATATTTGGCGTGGATTTTTACTAATGCTCCTAACCTTGGGAAACCTGGCTATGTCTCCACAATTGAAGATTTTCTTCCCGGCAGTGCAGCATTACCACAGAAGGTATTTACACCGAATCCAAAGGAAACAAAATCCGAAAAATATGCCTGGGAGGAAGATTGATGAATTTCAAAAAGCACACGGCATTTATGATTGATTTCATCTCGGATTTCGTAAATGGCGATTTAGAACGTTATTTTTTTGATTTGGATTACTCTGCCTATATGATAGAGCATTTTCCCCATATGGAGCTTGAGAACAGCAGATTTGCGGTTAGGTTTGCTCATACTGTAGATCGGGCATATGAGCGCGGAACTGATCTTGGTCTGTCAGATGAAGAGTTTAGGAATGAAATCTCCAGCGCTCTTGATGAATGGCTGGCAGGAAGAGCCTGACATACCTGACATAATTTAAATAAATAGGTCTGACAGTGTTTGACGCTTACGCTAGAGTAGACTTTAAATGAGGAAGATCATCGCGGGCTGACCCCCTGATATTGGAC
>DHGD01000058.1:7914-14693 GCA_002402575.1 Syntrophomonas sp. UBA4807 | reverse complement strand
TCTCCCCTGCATCAAGACGACTTATTAATCTATCGAAGAAAACCAAGCAAAGCTATATGCTTTGCTCATAAATAATATTACCCGGGAGAAGGGAAGGCAGGCCTTATATGGACAGAGGCGATCGGATGATCGCCTCTGAAACAGTAAAGACGGACATAGCCGCCCCACAACAGCGTTAAAATATAATTCTAATAACAGTCATCTCTGCCGGCGCGTTTGGCCAGTACATACAGGCCGGTAATAGCGGCGGCATGCAAAGCCCACCAGCCGGGCTGCAGGAAACTATAGGCGCCGGGATCGGTTTTGTCATTACCCATTATTTTCCTGATTGCGGAATTGCGGCGGTCCATCATATCGGATAGCAAGTCTGTCACTCCTTTCATGTGGAATGCATATGAGTCATCAAATTTATTTTTCCCCGGCGCAGACTTTAATTGTTAGGCAAATACTGGACCATTTTGGTTGGATAGGGATTTATGGCTTGCAAGACATAAAAATTTATGTTATCAATCACAATAACTGGAAAATAATAACTGCAGAATATCAATATGGGAGCTGATGTATATATGGACAGCTTGGAAAAAGGCAGACTGAGCATCCTGCATGGCACCCCGGGATTGGGTAACAAGATTTTGGCAGGCTTATTAGCCAAATTCGCCAGTTGCGAAGAAATATTCCACGCCTCCCCCATAGCGTTGCAGGGCCTTTTACCGCCGACTGTGGCCGTGGCCTTGCAGGAACGCAGGCGCAGACTGGATGCGGTGCAGATCGCCGCTGAAATGGATAAATTGGGAGTGGACATCGTTTTGCTGGGCGAGGAACGCTATCCGCCTCAATTGCGGCACATACACAACCCGCCCCCCATTTTGTATATGCGCGGCAGAGTTGAACTGGCTCCAACACCTGGCCTGGCTGTGGTGGGATCGCGCCGGGCGACCCAATATGGACGCAAGACCGCCCGTGAATTTGCGAAACAACTGGCCTCCCGGGGTTTGACTATAATCAGCGGGCTGGCGCGGGGGATAGACAGCCAGGCCCATCAAGGCGCCCTGGAAGCCGAGGGAAATACTATCAGTGTTTTGGGATCGGGCATAAATATAATCTATCCTCGCGAAAATGCCGCTTTGTACCGGGAAATTAGCGAGCGCGGGCTGGTGATGAGTGAGTTCCCGTGGAACACCCCGCCCTTAGCCAATCATTTTCCTATGCGCAACCGTATTATCTCCGGACTCTCCTTGGGGGTTCTGGTGGTGGAGGCGCAGCAGAAAAGCGGGGCTCTGCTCACGGTTGAGTTTGCTTTGGAGCAGGGTCGTGAGGTTTTCGCCATACCCGGGCCAATCACCAGCCCGTACAGTATGGGAACCAATCAAATGATTAAAGAGGGAGCCAAACTAGCAGCCGGTGCGGAAGACATATTGGAAGAGCTGCCGGGATATCAGCCGGATGCGTCTGCGGCTGACCAGCTGCGGCAGCCATCGTTGCCTTGGCATGATGAGGCGGAACAATTGTTATTGCGCCACATGGATTATGAACGCCGCCACCGGGACGAACTGCTGCGCGTGAGCGGACTAACCTGCGGAGATTTAAGCTTGGCCTTGCTAAAGCTGGAGCTAGAAGGTATAGTACAATCATTGCCGGGCAATTACTATGTAAAGATTGGCTAAATTTGCATACACAGGAGAGGTGAGATGATTGGCGGGCAGCACCCTGGTCATTGTGGAATCGGCCGCCAAGGCCAAGACATTAGGGAAATTTTTGGGAAAAACTTATAAGATAAAGGCTTCGGTAGGTCATATTAAGGATTTGCCCAAGAGCAAGCTGGGGATTGATGTGGATAAATCGTTTGAGCCACAGTATATCACCATCCGCGGCAAGGGGGACATCCTAAGAGAGATAAAAGATGAATCCTCCAAAGCCAGCCGGGTTTTACTGGCCACTGACCCTGACCGTGAAGGAGAGGCCATCGCCTGGCATCTGCAAAACGCCATGAAGATACCCTCAGGCAGCAAATGCCGCGTAGAGTTTCATGAGATCACCAAAGACGCGGTGCTGCAGGCTATAAAAAAGTCGCGCCCGGTGGATTTGGACCGGGTCAATGCGCAGCAAGCCCGTCGGGTCCTGGACCGCTTGGTGGGCTACAACTTGAGCCCCCTGTTGTGGAGCAAGGTGCGCAAGGGCCTTAGCGCCGGCCGGGTGCAGTCGGTGGTGGTGCGCCTGATCTGCGAGCGCGAAGACGAAATTCGTCAGTTCGTCAGTGAGGAATACTGGACCATCAGCGCGGAGCTGGAGGATAATAAAAAACATACCATAACCGCTAGGCTGAATTCATACCAGGATAGCAAGCTGGAAATAAGCAATGCCGAGAGCAAGGACCAGGTGGTTCGTGATCTGCAAAGGGCTTCGTTCCTGGTATCGCGTATTGAGAACAAAGAGAAACGCAAGAAGGCCAGTCCGCCCTTCACCACCAGCACTATGCAGCAGGAAGCCAGCAAACAGCTTAATTTCTATTCCAAGCGCACCATGAAGGTGGCTCAGGAGCTGTATGAAGGCCTGGAGATAGGCAAAGAAGGCACGGTTGGCCTTATAACTTATCTCAGGACGGACTCTACCCGCATCGCCAGCGTGGCGCAGCAGGAAGCCTTGCATTTTATCAGCTCACAGTATGGTGCTGAATATGCCCCGGCCAAGCCTAATGAATACAAGAGCAAGAAGGGCTCTCAAGACGCACACGAGGCCATACGTCCCACCATGGTGTCACGCACTCCGGACAGCGTTAAGAATAGTCTCAGCCGCGACCAGTACCGGCTTTATAAACTGATCTGGGAGCGCTTCGTGGCCAGCCAGATGACGGCGGCAGTCTATGACAGTGTGACCATAGACATCAAGGCAGGGGACTACGGACTCAGGGCCACTTCGTCCCAATTGAAGTTTCCGGGCTATAAGAAAGTATATACTGACAGCGACGAGGAAGACGGCGGCAAACCCCTGCCAGCCTTGAAGGAGAATCAAAAGCTCAACCTCAAGGGTCTGGATGCGGAGCAGCATTTCACTCAGCCCCCGCCGCGTTTCACCGAGGCCAGTCTGGTTAAGTTTTTGGAAGATAATAATATTGGCCGTCCCAGCACCTACGCCCCGATTATAGATACCATTTTGAAAAGAAACTATGTTGAACGCCAGAACCGCCAGTTTGCCCCCACTGAACTGGGGACCATCGTGGTCGATCTTTTGAAGGCGAACTTTCCCCAAATTATGGATGTTGATTTTACCGCTCACATGGAGGAGGAATTGGACCGGATCGAGGAGGGCAAGCTGGATTGGCGTCAAGTGGTGGCGGAATTTTACGAGCCCTTTGTTGAAGACCTGGAAAAAGCCAAGGAACTGATCGGCAAAGTGGAGATCAAGGATGAAGAGGCTGGAAAGGAATGCCCTCAATGCGGTAAGCCGCTTTTCATCAAACACGGACGTTTTGGGAAATTTATGGCCTGTTCCGGCTTCCCCGAATGCCGCCATACTGAGTCTATAAATGAAGAGACCGGCATTGTCTGCCCCTTGTGCGGCGGGAATATCGTCGGTTTAAAGAGCCGCAAGGGGCGCCGTTTTTTCGGCTGCAGCAATTATCCGGAATGCAAACTGGTATCTTGGCAGCAGCCTACCGGGGAGCTGTGCCCCCAGTGCGGGCAGGTGATGGTGGTAAAGCTGGCTGCGGACAAATCCCAACAGGCGATTTGCATCAACCAAGAGTGCAAATACGTCAAGAAATGAAGTGAGGCGGCTAAAATGCATGCAGACATAATAGGCGGCGGCCTGGCAGGGTGTGAAGCAGCCTATGCCCTGGCCCGCCAGGGTATTCATGCCACAATTTGGGAAATGCGCCCCTTAAAACAGACTCCGGTGCACCAAGGGGGAGATCTGGCCGAACTGGTGTGCAGCAACTCCCTTAAATCAGAACATAGCGATACCGCCCAGGGTTTGCTCAAAGCGGAGATGAGAATCCTGGGTTCTCTGTTGCTGCCTTGTGCCGAAGCCACCCGGGTACCGGCAGGCTCTGCCCTGGCCGTGGACCGCAGCCGCTTCAGCCAGATGGTTACTAAGCAAATTGAGGCTCACCCTTTGATAACAGTGCGGCGCGAGGAGATCATAACCATCCCTCAGTCGCCGTGCATCATTTGCACCGGGCCTTTAACCTCAGGTCCCATGGCGGCAGCCCTTCAGGAAGTCAGCGGTACTGACAATCTGTATTTCTATGATGCCGTGTCTCCCACTATTACCCGGGCCAGCCTTGATGAGAGTATAGTCTATAAAGCCTCCCGCTATGGCAAGGGCAGCGCCGATTATTACAACTGCCCCTTGACCAGGGAGGAATACCTGGCATTTTACGAGCAGCTGGTGGCAGCCGATGCCCTGGAGCCGCATGCTGCAGACAAAGAACTGCTTTTTGAAGGCTGTATGCCGATTGAATTCATGGCCCGGCGCGGAGTTGACACTCTGCGTTTCGGCCCCATGCGGCCGGTGGGACTAAGCCGCTCTGAGGGCGGACCCCGCCCCTATGCGGTAGCGCAGTTGCGTCAGGAGGATCAGGAGGGGCAATTATGGGGTCTGGTAGGCTTCCAAACCCGCCTGCGCTGGGGAGAACAGGATCGGGTTTTGCGCCTCATACCCGGCTTGAAAAATGCCGAATTCGTGCGTTACGGAGTGATGCACCGCAACAGCTATATCAACAGCCCGGCTTGCCTGGGACCCGACCTGCAGTTTAAAAGCCGGCCCGGCTTGTTTGCAGCCGGGCAGTTAACCGGAGTGGAAGGATATATGGAATCCGCCGCCAGCGGCATCTGGGCAGGATTGAGCCTGGCCCGTGAAATGAAATCACAAAAACCGCTGCAACTCCCCGAGACCACCCTCTTGGGGGCATTGATCAAGCATATCACCAGCTGCGCAATTAACAAATTCCAGCCCATGAACGCCAATTTCGGCATACTGCCGGCCCTGCCTGCAATAATAAAGGACAAAAAACTCAGGTATTCGGCATATACGACCAGGGCCCTCAACGATTTGCACGAGTTTTCTGAATTGTTGCAAAACACATTGTAAAAGCCGCCCTTTTGTGCTAGCATTTGTGCTTAGATGAACAAATCGGGTGAAAGATGATGATTTCACAATATATTGAGGATTTTTTGAACCATCTGCGGGTGGTTAAGAATGCTTCTCCGCTTACACTGGTCAGCTATCGTACCGATCTGGAGCAATACTTCCAGTTCCTGGCCCGGCGTCAGTCCGTGTCCGGGGATGAACTTACGCCGGACATTATCGACCATAAATCAGTGCGTGATTATCTGGCCTGGCTGCAGCAGCAGGGCTTGCGACGTTCCACCATGGCCCGTAAATTGGCCGCCTTGCGCTCCCTGGTGCGTTACCTGTGCCGGGAGAATATCCTTCCCAGCAACCCTATCGCCGCCGTTTCCACTCCCAAACAGGACCAGCGCCTGCCCAACTTTCTCTATCCGGTTGAAGTCACCCAGCTGATCGAAGCTCCGGACACCTCCAAACCATTGGGCTTGAGGGACCGTGCCCTGCTGGAATTGCTTTACGCCACCGGTATACGCGTGTCTGAACTGGTCATGCTCAATACGGCTGATATTGAATATCAGTCGGGTGTCATCCGGGTTTCCGGCAAAGGCGGCAAAGATCGTATCGTCCCCTTAGGAAGCGCCTCTTCCCAATGGCTGCAAGCCTATCTCAAGGCCCGGGAGAAGCTGATCGCCAAAGGCACGGGTACCCAGGCCTTGTTCGTCAACCGCTTCGGCCAGCGGTTATCGGCGCGGGGAGTGCGGAATATAATTAATAAATATGTGGACGCCCTGGCCATCAATACCAAAGTTAGCCCCCATACCTTAAGGCATACCTTTGCCACTCATCTGTTGAACCGGGGGGCTGATTTGCGCTCGGTGCAGGAAATGTTAGGCCATGTCAAGCTGTCCACCACGCAAATCTATACGCATCTGACCAAAGAAGACATAAAAAGGGTCCACAACCGGACTTTCCCCAGGAGGTAAATATGTTTCAAGGCACTACTATAGTGGCCGTAAGAAAAGACGGCAAAACCGCCATCGCCGGTGACGGACAGGTAACTTTCGGGCAGAATACGGTTATGAAGCAGACCGCCAACAAGGTGCGGCGTCTCTACGAGGGGCGCATCATCGCGGGCTTTGCCGGCTCAGTCGCCGATGCCTTCACTCTTTTTGCCCGCTTTGAGGAGAAGCTGAAACAACACGGCGGCAACCTGACCCGGGCCGGGGTGGAGATGGCCCGCGACTGGCGCAGCGACCGTGTCTTGAGGAAACTGGAAGCCTTGCTCATCGTGGCCGACCGGGAAAAGATGCTTTTGATATCCGGCAATGGGGAGTTGATCGAACCGGACGACGGGGTAACCGCCATCGGTTCGGGGGGAGCATACGCTCTGGCCGCTGCTCGTGCCCTGGTCAAACATACCGACCTGGGGGCTGAGGCGATTGCTCGCGAGGCTCTGGCCATTGCCGCCGACATCTGTATTTACACCAATCATCACATTACCGTGGAGACCATTGTATAAGATTGGTCAGTTAGGAGGAAACAGTGCAGAATCTTACTCCCAAAGAGATTGTTGCCGAACTGGATAAATACATCGTAGGGCAGAAAGAAGCCAAAAAGGCTGTAGCCGTGGCCCTGCGCAATCGCTACCGCCGCAAATTACTGAGTGCCCAATGGCAGGAAGAAATATATCCCAAAAATATCATTATGATTGG
>DHGD01000058.1:0-7888 GCA_002402575.1 Syntrophomonas sp. UBA4807 | reverse complement strand
GGCTATGTGGGCCGTGACGTGGACTCCATGATCAGAGATCTGGTGGAGACCGCCATTCGCATGATCAAAGCGGAGAAGATGGCGGAAGTAGCTGACCGCGCCCGGCAGCTGGCAGAGGAGCGCATCGCTGAATATCTGCTGCCGCGTAAGCATAAGAACCTGGCAGCCCTAAACCCCTTTGAGATGCTGCTGGGCGGAGCTCAGAAACAGCCTGCCCCGGAAGAGGATCATGAGCCCAAGTCGGTAGAAGAGCAGCGCGTCATCTTGCGTCAAAAAATCGCCCGGCTGGAAATGGAAGACAGCATGGTGGAGATTGAGGTGGAGGAAAAAACCCCTTCAATGTTGGAAATTTTCACCGGGACCGGGGTGGAGGAGATGGGAGTCAATCTGCAGGACATGTTCGGCAATATGATGCCCAAAAAGCGCAAGAAGAGAAAAATGACCATCGCCGAAGCCCGCAAGATATTGACCCATGAAGAGGCCGGACGCTTGATCGACATGGATGAGGTGCATCGCCTGGCCATCAGTCGGGCTGAACAGGACGGCATTATCTTCCTGGACGAAATCGATAAAATAGCCAGCCGCGAGGGCGGCTACGGGCCTGATGTTTCTCGCGGCGGGGTGCAGCGGGATATACTGCCGGTGGTGGAGGGTTCCACTATTATGACCAAATACGGGCCGGTTAAAACCGATCATGTGTTGTTTGTGGCTGCAGGGGCCTTTCATGTCAGCAAACCTTCAGACCTGATCCCGGAACTGCAGGGCCGCTTCCCCATCCGCGTGGAACTTACAAACCTGGACAAGGAGGACTTGAAACGCATTCTGACCGAGCCGGACAACTCGTTGCTCAAACAATATACGGTGCTTTTGGCCGCTGAAGAGGTAAAGGTCGAATTTACTCCCGAGGCTATCGACTATATCGCCGCGGTGGCCGCTGATGTCAATGCCCGCACTGAGAATATTGGCGCCCGTCGTCTGCATACCATCATGGAGCGGGTTTTGGAAGATTTGTTATTCCACGCCCCTTATATGCGGGGGCAGGATATAGCCATTGACCTGGGGTTTGTAAGCCAGCGCCTGGAAAAAATCGTGCAGGATGAGGATTTGAGCAGATTCATATTGTAGGAGGACTGATTCATGGCTAAAACACTTTTAGAAAGGTCGCGCTCCATCAACAAAACTCTGCAGAAGATCGGGGGCAATCCGGTTAATTTTTATGAAATCTGCGAGGTGCTGTCCGCCAACCTGGAATGCAGTGCTTTTATCGTGGGGAGGAGAGGCCAGATTACCGGTTACGCCTTCCACCCCGATACCGCCTGTACCGATGTTCAAAAGCTGATCTACCACGCGGAGCGCTTTCCGGAAAGCTTCAACCAGGAATTCACCAACATACAGGAAACCCAGACCAATGTGGCTCAGGAAAAGGGACGCCAATGCATCTTTAACTACAACAACGGAGACTGTCAATGCTCGGGGCGGATATGGTCCATAACCCCGGTGTTCGGTGGCGCCAAACGCATCGGAACCTTGATTTTGGTCAGGGATAATTCCAGCCGTTTTACTGAAGAGGATATTGTCCTGGCCGAATATGGGGCTATAGTGGTGGCCAACGAGATCATGCGCATGACCTCGGAGCGTATCGAAGAACAGGCCCGCAAAAAGGCCTCCGTGCAGATTGCCTTGGCCACCTTGTCCTACTCTGAAAAAGGCGCCATCGAGCATATTATTGCCGAACTGAACGGTACCGAGGGCTTACTGGTGGCCAGCCGCATAGCTGATAAGGCCGGCATTACCCGTTCTGTCATTGTCAGCGCGTTACGCAAATTCGAGAGCGCCGGGGTGATAGAATCGCGTTCTCTGGGCATGAAGGGCACTTATATAAAAGTGTTAAATGATTATCTGTTCGAAGAACTGAGAAAATAGCCCCGGGAAAGGAGACGGGCTGGCGCCGTGGCGAGACCGGGGATATTGCACCCTGGCTTCAATTCCCGGTTACAGCGGATTTTAACCTGGGGATAAGCAGAATAACGGCATATCTTATTTCAAGGACCGGGAGTATCCGGTCCTGTGCTATTTTATGAGAAAAAAACCAAACGCGAAAAATTAATGTTAAATTACGGATTTATGTGATGTTTTTACTAATAAATGCAGGAATTTTGTTGGGATTAGTAGAAGCATTGCATTAGTTCTGATATTGCAACCAAGGGGTGATATATTGCTTAATGGAGTATTCAATTCAGGAACTCAGTCCCTCTTAAACAGAGCAATGGACATTACCTGGCGTGCGAAAGAAGTAACCGCTGACAATATAGCCAATGCCGATACACCTGGTTACAAGCGCAGTGAGGTGCTGTTTGCCAATAACCTGCAAGAGGCTAGTCATTTGGGACCAGGGGTCAAAAGGCTGACCCGCACCGATCCCAGACATATTCAAGGACGCAGCGGCGCTTCTGACAGTATAGCGGTTGAACGCATAACTGCTTCATCATACCGCAATGATGGCAACAACGTGGATATTGATGCTGAGATGGCCGCTCTTACCAAGAACAACCTCCTCTATGAGGCTCTCAGTCAGAGTATGAGCAACGAAATCCGTCTGCTGCGCATTGCCATTACCGGAAGGGGGTAAGTCATGAGTTTTTTGGACGGCATAGATATCAGCGCCAGCGGCTTGACCGCGCAGAGGCTGCGTCTGGACACCATCGCCAACAACCTGGCCAATGCCGAGACCACCCGGGTGGCGGGAGGCAGGGGCCCTTACCGCAGGCAGGTGGTGATTTTTGAATCCAGACCGGGCAGTTCGGTAACAGGAGGCTTCGCCGGTGTTTTACAGCGGAGCATGGCGGCAAACAGCGGGGCAGGGGTCAGAGTCAAGGCCATCCGCTCCCTGGATGATCAGGAATCCCCTTTCAAGCGGGTTTATGAACCCGGCCATCCCGACGCTGATGAACAGGGCTATGTCGCTTATCCTAATGTCAATGTGGTTGAAGAGATGGTCAATATGATCTCTGCCACCCGGTCCTATGAGGCAAACGCCAAGGTTATTGAAGCTACCCGGGCCATGGCTGAACGGGCATTGAGTATAGGCAGGTAGAGGAGAGATAAAGCGTGGCGGTTAATCCTATAGGTTTGAATCTCATATCAAGTCCAGGACTTACCAGTGTTGCCAGCAAAACACCGCTGCCGTCCCAGGGCAGCAGCTTTTGGAATAACCTGCAGGCGGCGTTAGGGCAGGTTGACAAAATGCAGCAGGCGGCCTCGCATAGTGCTCAGCAACTGGCTTTGGGCAATGAAGCTTTCCTGCACAACACCATGATCGCTTATGAGAAGGCCAGCCTGGCTCTGGAGCTAACCATCGAAATTCGCAATCGGCTGGTGGAGTCCTATCAGGAAATCATGCGCATGCAAATGTAGATCAGGGAGAACGGATTTAGATGGAGTCGTTTACCAACACCATCAAACAATTGCTGGCAGGCCTGAGAGGATTGTGGCAGGAGATGAGCTTAAACCGCAAAGTCCTCGCTGTTAGCCTGGTTGCCTTGAGTTTATGCATTATTGGGATTGCCTGGGTGAGTATGACCCGGGTCGATTATGAGCCGCTGTACACACAGCTGAGCGACAAGGATGCCGGGGCCATAGTGGCCAAACTGGAAGAAGAAGGCACTCCTTACCGCCTGGAGGATAACGGCGGTACTATATTGGTCCCCACTGAAGTCAAATACAATACCCGCCTGAAACTGGCCGAGCAGAATCTGCCCCAAGGGGAGTCAGGCTTTGAATTATTCCGCACTAGCACCAATTTTGGCGAAACTCAGACCGACAAAAAAGTGAAATACCTGGAGGCCCTGCAGGGCGAACTGGCCCGAACTATTCAGCGTTTGGACAAAGTCAAGGCCGCCAAGGTGAATTTGGCTTTGCCCGAAAAGTCCCTGTTTTCTGATCAGGAAGAGCCGGCCAAAGCCTCGGTGGTCATTAACACTGAACCCGGACAGAGCTTAAGTCCGCAAGAGGTTCAAGCGGTTACTAACTTGGTGGCCAACAGCGTGGAAAGGCTTAAGCCCGAAAATGTAGTGATTGTAGACCAGTACGGGACTCTTTTGTCAGATGCTTTGCCCTCCTCCTCTATGGCTGCTTCTTCGCAATTGCAGATGCAGCTGGCCTTGAAAAAAGAGTATGAAAAAGAAAAACAAATTGCTATTCAGACCATGCTGGACAAGACCCTGGGGGTAGATAACGCCGTGGTCAGGGTAAATGCGGAGATTAATTTCAACGACCGCGAAGAACGCACCGAAACCTACGGCCATAATCCGGACGGTCCTTTTGTGCGTAGCGAAGAAGTCATCAAGGAATCCGGCACCTCGCCGGCAGCAAATGCGGCGCCGGGGACCGATAGCAATATCCCCCAGTATACAGAGACCGGCACCAGTACGGGCAGTTATGATAAGTCTCAGACCTCGCGCAACTATGAGATCGACAAGACCGAGACTGTTACCCGCTATGCTCCCGGAGAGGTAAAATACGATTATCTGACCATATCGGTTTTGGTAAATAATGCGGCCACCCAGAATCTGAAATTAGGGTCAAGCGAAGCGGATAAGATCAATACCATCCGCAATATCGTGGCCACTGCCTCAGGGTTGCGGGAAAACCGGGAAAACGAGAATGTTGATTTGGCAGAAAATATCTCCGTGGCCTTTTTAGACTTTCAGCCCCTGCCTGAACCGGAGAACGAGACTCCCAGCCCGGTGGAAACGTTCATGAAGAACGGCTGGATGCCCTGGGCGCTGGCCGGTCTAGCCTTGCTAGCATGTGTGGCGGTATTTCTGAGTAGGAGGGGCAGGAGCCCGCTCCCGCAGGTGGAAACCGGTCAGCCCATCAGCGGCTTTGAAGCCGTGGCGGATGATGAACTCAGCCTGGAAAAGCTTATCGACAGAAACATGACTCCCTCCGATCGTGAGAACCAGAAGATCAAAGAAGAAATCGACAGGTTGGTGCAGAGCAACCCGGAAAATGCGGCTCAGGTCCTTAAATCCTGGCTCCTGGAAGGTTAGAGGTGAACGCGGTGGTAGCCAAAAAGACCCTTAGCGGAAGGCAGAAGGCTGCCAACTTTTTGATTTTTCTGGGCCCTGAAAAATCGGCCCAGATTTTTAAGCATATGAGCGAGGAAGAGATCGAACAGCTCACCCTGGAGATCGCCAATATCAGCCATATTTCCTCGGAACGGATGGATGAGATCTTCCGGGAGTTTTTCGAGATGTGTCTGGCCAGGCATTACATCGGTCAGGGTGGCATCGCCTACGCCAAGGAGATACTGGAAAAGGCCTACGGCGAAGAAAAGACCCTGGAGATCATTTCTCGCATCTCCGCCTCTTTGCAGGTGCGGCCTTTTGACTTCATGCGCAAGACCGACGCTGCTCATCTCTTGAACTTCATACAGGGCGAACACCCCCAGACCATCGCCCTCATTCTGACTTATCTGGAGCCTGAAAAAGCCTCCAGCATTCTCAGTGCCCTGGCCCCGGAACGGCAGGCGGAAGTGGCCAAGCGCATTGCCATCATGGATACCACCTCGCCGGAAATCATCAAAGAGGTGGAAAACGTCCTGGAACGCAAACTGTCCTCCATCGGCCCCCAGGAATTGACCAGTGCCGGGGGGATCAGATCGGTGGTGCAGATTTTGAACCTGGTCGACCGGGGCACTGAAAAAACCATTATTGAAACCCTGGAAGTGCAGGACCCGGAACTGGCCGAACAGATTAAAAAATTAATGTTTGTATTCGAGGATATCGTCACCATCGACGATCGTTCCATTCAGCGCTTTTTGCGTGATGTGGAATCACAGGATCTGGCCCTGGCCTTGAAAGGCAGCAGCACCGAGGTGGCCAACAAGATATTCGGCAATATGTCCACCCGGGCTGCGGATATGTTGAAAGAAGATATAGAATTTATGGGACCGGTTCGCTTGAGAGACGTGGAGGAGGCGCAGCAGCGCATCGTCAATGTGATCCGGCGTCTGGAGGAGACCGGGGAAATCGTGGTGGCTCGCGGCGGAGGAGACGAGATCATTGTCTAACATCATCAAAAGCAGCGCATATTTTAGTTCCCATCCCAAAGTGATCGAGCTGTCCGTAATCGGCTCGGTGGAAGCGGCACAGCCCATAAAGAGCCGGCACGAAAACGACACCGAGGAAGTGCGGGGGCAAATTGCGGCCCTGCAAATGGAGAGCCAAAAGGTTCTGCAGGAAACGGAAGCTATGATTGTGGATCTGCTTGAAAAGGCCCGTGATGAGGCCGGGAGCATAATGGAGGCGGCCCGTGATGAGGCCGAGCTGATGCGCATACAGGCCTCACAAGCGGCCCAGGAGATGAAAAACCAAGCCCAGGAAGACGGCTACCGGGAAGGTCTGGAAAAGGCCCGCCGGGAAATGGCCGAACTGCAGGCACTGTCCGAAGAAACCAGCCGGGCCCTGTTGGAAGAGGCCCGAATGGAGAAGCTCAATACTATTCGCGCGTGTGAAGCCGACATCCTGCGCCTCAGTCTGGCTATCGCCAAGAAGGTGGTGGCGGCTGAGATTCAGGCCAACCCCGAGGTGATTTTGCGGGTGATCCGCGAAGCTATAGCTTTGCTGGATAATCCCGACAATATATCCGTTTATGTGAACCCTGCTGAACTGGAGCAGGTTTTGGAGGACATTGGAGCGGGAATCGGATCCGTCTCCGAGGCAGAAGTAAACAAGCTGCGGGTTTTACCCGATAACCGAATTAAGAAGGGCGGCTGCAGCGTGGAAAGCGAAGCTGGCACCATAGACGCCACCATCGATACCCGGCTTGCCAATATGGAACAGCTCATTCAGGAAGTGAGCGGAGATGATTGACAGAGCAGTTTTCGACAGGCATCTAGAGTCTATACGGAACGTTCAGCTGTGCCAGCTTAAAGGCAGAATTTCGCAGGCCATCGGCCTTACCATGGAAGCGGTGGGACCGCGGCTGAGTTTGGGTGAATTGTGCTATGTAGCGAGCAACAATCCACTTCAGCCGTTTACTGCGGCTGAAGTGGTAGGGTTTAAAAACGACCGCAGCCTCTTGATGCCGTTGGGGGAACTGGAGGGCATCGGTCCCGGCAGCGAGCTGATCGCCAGCGGCAAGACCCTGCGGGTCAAAGTGGGTATGGACTTGAGAGGGCGGGTTTTAGACGGACTGGGTGAACCCATCGATGGCCTGGGGAGAATTAGACCTGAGGCTACTTATCCGGTTATGAACCAGCCCCCCAACCCATTGAGCCGGACACGCATCAAAGATATCTTGCCGGTTGGGATCAAGGCTATCGACGGACTCAATACCGTAGGGCGCGGGCAGCGCATTGGAATTTTTGCGGGCAGCGGGGTGGGTAAAAGCACCTTGATCGGGATGGCGGCCAGGAATACCGGCGCCGATATCAATGTCATCGCTCTGATCGGGGAGCGCGGGCGTGAGGTGCGCGAATTTTTGGAAAAGGATTTGGGGCCCGACGGTCTGGCCCGTTCCGTGGTGGTGGTGGCTACCTCCGACCAACCTGCCCTGGTCAGGATAAAAGGAGCTTTCGTGGCCACCAGCATAGCTGAATATTTCCGGGATCAGGGTTTTGACGTGCTTTTGCTGATGGACTCCTTGACAAGATTTGCCCTGGCGCAGCGCGAGGTAGGGTTAGCTATCGGTGAACCTCCCGCCACCCGGGGCTTTACTCCTTCGGTGTTCGCTCTGTTGCCCAAGCTTCTGGAGCGGGCCGGAACTGCGGCTCGGGGCAGTATTACCGGACTGTATTCAGTATTGGTGGAAGGTGACGATATCAATGAGCCGATTACCGATGCGGTCAGGGGCATCGTAGACGGACATGTGGTTTTAAGCAGAA
>DHGD01000169.1 GCA_002402575.1 Syntrophomonas sp. UBA4807 | reverse complement strand
AGCAAGCAGAGGGGCGCGTTTTTTGGTTTCTTCATTCTTGTTCACTACATCTATACCGAGCCGTTTAAGTTCGTCAAGGTAATCGCGCATGTTTTTAAGCATCTCCGGGGGGCGCCCCTCCCACTCTAAAACCTCGCTTACTATTCGCAACGGGTGTTGAGTTCGGTAGGAACTGGGGGGTTATGCGATATGTAATAACGCCTCCCATTTACTTCCATCCTATCGGGACAATAAATGGATTCCACACCCCATAGGAATAACGGTACCCAATTAGAAGCACTAAATTAAACACAAAAGTAAACAGGATAATTAATCTTGATTTTGTCATAGCACCCATGACTTAATAGTATCCATTGCTGCAAGCCCCTGATCCGCCCCGTTGTCCAGCTCCCCAAAACTCGTTTGCGTATTTACCGGCAGGTACTACGACCTAATCAGTTTGTCGGCCTGCTGCGAAACATCCTCCACCCATGACGACGTAATCGGTATAAAATATCAACGCTGGCAAACATCAGCCCGGTCAATATGCACCACCAGATAATAAATGTAAATAGACTATCGGTTCGTGCAAAAGCCAGAATATAGGCCAGATATGCGCTTCCCAGAGCTAAGCCAGTCTTGCGCGCCCAGTTGCTGGTAAAAAGAGCACCACCGGTGAAAAGGGAAATCCTTTCAAAAATGATCACTGCCAAGGTCAACAACAATACTACCAATACTAGCAATATGCCGCTTTCCAGAATATAGTCCGGACAGCTAGCTCCGTTATTGCTGCTTATGCCGGTAATGGTAATAAAATTAGTATAATGGTCTATATGATCGATATCCCGACCATTCCTGGAAATGTAATTATGCAGGCCAAAATATGATCCTATGTTATAAATACGAATAGAAACCGCCTGGCTTGCTGCGAAATAACGCACGGCTATATTCTCAATCATACCGACCAACATGCCTGGCAACATATTCAGCAAAAATACCACTGTACCTGCCGCCAAAACCCCACTCGTAAAGGTAGCCGCCATTAGGCCCAGAGTATATGAGGCTAGGCACAGAGCACCGGCCAGCATGGTCCAGTTCAACACATCCGGGCTCTCGAACGGCATGGGGTGTAACCAGTCAAAAACGATCATAAAAAAGGCGTTAATGAGTATGGCAATAAGTATCGTGGCTGCTCCGGGGATAAATTTGGATAGAATGATCTGCCTGCGGCTGACTGGCGTACTCATAAGATATTTTAAGCTGCTTGACTGTTCTTCCCCTAGAATTATGATTCCTAAAAATACACTGCCCAAAAATGGCAGCCATTCCAAAATTCCACCATATGTCTCCGGGTGCATGAGTTCGGTTCTAAAATGCAGCGTATAGTTCAATTCCTGGCCCCATTGCCATACGGCAGCATCACCTTGCATCAGGCGAAACATGGTAGTAATAACCGGCGCATAAATAATAATAAGCAAAGTTATCAGCAGATACCCCCGGCTATGCCGCCATTCCTTATCCAAAAGCCCCTTCATCGCCGCTGACAGATGCATTGGATCCCCTCCCTCAACCTCTGTAATTACGAAAGTCAAGCCCAGCCTTGCCGATCAGCCAGCCTCCCGCCCAGGATACGGCGTATAAAAGAAAATATATTCCCAGCCATAGAGCGAAAAAATAAACCACGTACCATCCTGGTGTTGAAGCAATTTTCGCCGCCCACAATATGGCGTTAAGCAAAGCTATCAGTATCATGCCTATTTGCCTGAAGCTGCCCCAAAGCAGTATCTCTCCCGGGGATTCCAAGGGATTTCTCTCCAGCATTTTTATGGCTCCCCATAAACAAAAGCCGCTAATAAGTACTAAGACAGTTATCTCCAGCGGGTAAAAGGGGGCATTTGCCCCACCAGTTATCAGTCCTCCATGACTGCTAGCTATGAAATAGCCCTCCCGGCTTATATAATTCGGTATAAAAAAATAGGTTTGCAAGTAGCGCAGCTTTAGTTCAAGGCTGGCAGAAAGCAGATAATACTGGCCATACACTTGAGTCGCCATGGAAATAAATATCCAAGGCAAGGCCATAATTACCGCAGTTATTAATGTTACAATCACTATCCCTTGAGTAAAGGAGGCTACCCAGAGGCCTAGGCTGAACAAACATAACAAAGCCAGGGTAGTGATAACCGACCAGTTTATTACCTCCGATACCTTGTATCCAGCAGGATACCACTTTATTGCCACGATAAAAGACAGGCTGATTAAAAACATTATGATGATTAGTGCCAGACTACCACCGATAAACTTGGAGATAATAATTTCCCTGCGGCTAACCGGGGTTGTCACCAAATAATTAAGCCCGTTGCCGCGCTCCCCGGTCAGCATTAATGCCGCCAGGAACACCGCTACCACCATAGCCGTAGTCTCCATAGCCGAAGAGCCTGCCACGAGTATTTGCTTGATACCGAAAGCCCAGGCAATAGCAATATTACCCTGCTGGTTAATCCCATAGTTTAAGGCCCCCCAACTGGGCTGCAGACCAAGGGCCAAAAAAGCCAACAGGAAATACCAGCGATTTTGCGTCCATTCCTTCCAGAGCAAGCCTTTCATCGCCATCACACCCAACGCACCCTTCTCACATGCCAAACCCGTATCCCACAGCCTTCATAAGCTCCACAAACATACTTTCCAAATCAAAGTCCATCACTTTGATCATTTCTGCTCCCAGTACGGTTAGCCGGGCATAAATACTGTCCAGCTCTCCGTTTATGGTGATGATGACGACCTTGCCACTGCTTTGCCAGTTGAACAGCCCCGGCAGTGAGGCTATGGCCTCCACGGGAGGTTCTCCCGTAAACACTACCTGCACGCGGTGCATAGATTCCTTCAACTCATCCAAGGACCGGCTGAACAATAGTTTGCCTCGGTGAATAGCAGCGATATGGTCAGCGCTTTGTTCCAGGTCATTTAGGTTATGGGTGGAATAAAAAATGGTGGTTCCCCGACTGGCGGCCTCTTCAACAATGGTATGGAGAAAAGCCCGGCGCACTACCGGATCCAGTCCTGCGGTAGGCTCATCCAGCAGCAATAAACGCGGGCGCAAGGCCAAAGCCATAACCAGAGCTACTTGCACTTTTTGACCCCGGGAAAGACTGCGGATATGTCCTGCGGCAGGTAAATCGAAAGAGTGATGCAAATCCCGGCAACGCTGCCAATCCCAGTAAGGATATAACTTGCTGCCTAAGCGGTACATTTCAGCAACCGAAAAACTCGGGTACATTACCGGCACATCAGGCACATAACCTACCTGGTTTCTGATGCCTCCATCCTTTTCGCGGATGCTGCGTCCCAAAATATAGGCCTCACCCTTATCGGGGCGAATTATGCCTATCAACATCTGAATTAAGGTGGATTTGCCCGCTCCATTGGGACCGATAAGCCCAAAAATGGAACCGGCAGGAACCGTCAGATCAAGTCCGTCAACTGCTTTACAGCCATCGAACGACTTGTATAATGCCTGGGTTTGCAATGCATAATCCATAATTATTCCCTTCCCCTTTTATCCCATTTATCCAGGCTTTCAGCAAATAATTGCTCGATTTGCTCTCGGTTCAGGCCCAGATGGTAAGCCTCTATCAATACCTTTTCTATCTGCACATTCAGCTTTTTCTGCGCGAAATCCAAGTCCACACTGGAACGATCTGCCACAAATGTGCCGCGCGAGCGCATGGTAACGATTATCCCTTCCTGCTCCAGTCTTTGGTAGGCTTTGGCAACGGTATTAGGATTCAAGGCTAATTCGGCAGCCATTTCTCTCACGGTGGGCATACGTTCCCCGGCAGCCAATATTCCCAATGCCACCGCCTCTTTTATCCCATCCACAATTTGTTGGTATACAGGTGTACTCAAACGCGGGTTAATATCAAGCCACATAGACTACCTTCATTGTACTATTTGTTATAGTACAAATATATTCAATTAAGAATAACATGTCAATTTAAAAAATGCAGCGGAGCGTCTCTCGATTTCGAGCTAAGCGCCTCGCTGCATTCATTGTCGGATATTTCAGTTTTACTTTAACAATAAAGCACGACGGCCGTAGCCGCGCTTCCCTGCCGATTCCTCAATCCTTTTCCTTCTCCTCCCTGCAAATCCCTCCAATGCGTTCCCGGTTCGTGGTAACGCCGGTAGTAATGAGCAAGGGAGGTGTAAGTGAAAAGCTTTTTGATCATGGGGATACGGGTGAGCCAGTTGAACAATTGATAGACAAAGAAGACCGACAGCAGAAAGTAGATGTAGTTAATAACGGTTCCCGGCCAGTAGTTGGCGATCCGGTTTATGCCGGGGATGAGAGCGGTGAGCCTGCCTGCTTCGAGTTTATGGGTATGGGTGTATTATACCTGATTTCAACGCAGTATGGAGCGGTCCCCCAGGCCGCGCTGCCTTGTCACGGATGCATCACCCGGCAAAGTGTTGTTTAACAAAATCAGGGGCTGTTGCGGGCGTTAGAATACCAATAAGGCTTCCCCCGCCTTTAAGCTCAAATAGGACTTTATATACTGGTCCGGAAGTGTATTCCGTCCAATAATTAAACAAGCATAATTCAATTTTGTCCGCATCGGTAATTTTCATCTGCTCTGGCTTTTCTTTGGGATTTCGGCCCGCCCTCATTGTCCGAAATTCATTCTCATCCAGACCCTCAGGATAATACTCTATTATGGCATGGATAATATCTTCACCGGGAATCAGGCGGACCCGATCCAATAGCCGTGTACCCTTCAACCAGGCTTGGAAACCGGTGTAAGATTTTTGCCAGCTTACAGAACAGATGTAGTACGAGTCTTTAGGTTCCACCATGATGCGTGTCGTCGCCGCTTCAGGCTGGATTACCCCGTCAGCATCTGCAATCTGTGGCTTAGGCAGAGTTATTTCGACATGTCCCCAGGGTGGTCTGCTATCGTTCATTTCCTCGTAGGTCTGCATTTTGATATCCTGTTGCAAAACTACGATAGCTTCTTGAATCAATTGAGGATCTGTAAGGGTGACTCGTTTATTACCCTCCTCGCTCCTGATATCAACTAGCTTGACATCCGCAGTATTTACCCTCAGTACGTCAAAGTGATGGGTTTTAAATTCCAATGACTCATGAATAGGCTTCAGCTGCTGCCTGTATTGTTTAGCATCAATAACGTAATTGCGATAAAGTCTCTTACCATCCTTTAATTGATAAGCCAAACAGATATTTTCTAACCTTCTGTATGGGCTAATCAGGGGGTTTGATCTGGCCCCTTCCTTTTGCGCGATTATTTGTTGGTGCAGAGCCATAATATTGTTTACATTATCGGAATCCAAATATATCCCCCGCACTGACTGATTTATGACATCGCTGTCTTCAGCCCGCAACCAAGGGTTATAATATGTATCCATATATACATATTCCACTTGATCAATTTGCGGCATCCTGGTTTCATACCCGGTAAAATCTGAGTGAACCAGCCCAACCAGAGCCACTGCTATTACCGCATAAATCCCTAGACCTTTACAGCTCCGCCGGTCAAATACGTGCACCGATTTTTTATACAAGATTTCAATCAGGATATAGCCCAGAGCGGCACCCAGGAAATAACCCAGATAGGTCCAGGCTATGTTTTGCTGAGTACGGTAGAAATAACTTCCCACCAGCAGCATGGTGCAAAATGTGACCGAGTACTTGAAGATGGGACGCAATACCCCAATAGTGATGGCTTCACCCGCAGCTTCTATGTGGCGCTGCTGGTAAAGGAATCTGCCGATAAAATATAAAGCCACACAGATTAATAAGTAGACTATGATTTCATTACTATTAGGTGACTCGAGCAATCCCACCAGAGGTATTAAACTGTTAAGGCCACCTATATAGAAATTACCGGCAAAACCGTAAACATACATTTGCAGATTATGAAATAACAGCATCGAAAGACCGGCGGGTACCAGTAGCAGGATATAGGTCAACAGTCCCTGTAGAATAGAAAGGCCGGTGATCATGCCCACCGTCACGGTGCTGAAAAAGAAAAACAGATTGGCTACCAAGGCCACCTTCAACCAGTCGATTATATGCTGGTTTGTTACGAAATCGATCTTTAGTCCGTTCACCACTGCCCAGGTCACTAGAGCAGTTATTACAATGGGTACCAATAGAAAGATCAGCCCCGATAAGAGATGGGTATTGTACAGGGTTTCCCGTCTGATGGGAAGAGAGTGTTCCATATCGGCCGCATGGCTGGTCTGTAAATAGCGAAATACCAAGAGCCCGGTGAGAACAGGAGCAATCAACAAAAGAAATAATAATAGCGGTGAGTTATCGAATTGAAAAACCTGCAAATAAGTGGAGGCATTATAGTGCGCCTTGATTTCCTCCGGGCGGTTGTAAATCATAACCAATTGCAGAGGCAAGGCAGCCAGCCAGGCCAACAGGTATACCACTCCCATCCAGCCGTAGCGCTTAAAATCATTATGTAATATCCCTATCTCAATAAACTTACTTAAA
>DHGD01000025.1 GCA_002402575.1 Syntrophomonas sp. UBA4807 | reverse complement strand
GTCACGGTCAAGGGGGGTGGTAAAAACCACCTCCGCAAGCTATGCTTGATTCCGGAATAGAGTGGTTGAGGGCCTGAGCAGCTGAAAGAGAGGCGACTCAGTCTGGCTTATATTTACCCCGCCCGGGAATTTATATAAATAACCGGGGTAGCATTGGCATAAACCGAGGGATGTTGATAATATATGGACGTTTTTGTTATGATTGCGTTAATAAAATGTTAAAATAAATGATATAGTGAGCTACAGTTAGCAATTAATGCAAAATATTAAATAAAGACATATTAACGCCTTATACGGTTTGAAATGACCCTGGATTAATAGCGGATGGCAATGTATTATATAAGTAAGCTCCAAGGAATTCCTAAGATGGAATCCTAACAGAGCCGGAGAACGGAAACGGGACACGAAATCGGAATACAAGTGCCAGTGGATTAAGTGATTCACTATACCCGGGAGAATGCCAGAAAGTAGTGTGTAGTAGGTTTGGCGACATTGAAGTGATTACAAAGGGTCCGGTCCGAAAGGGTTTGGATGGTAAAAGCGGAGGTGGAGTAAAGCTGGTGCAGACGATGAGTAAGGATGGTCAGAACGGATGAAGGGCTTGTAGGAAGATGGAAGGGGAAACAGAAGTTTGAAGGTGAAGCTGGGAGGAAGTTGATAAAGGTTCGTTGGAGCTTACTTATTGTATGTAGCCGGGGGAAAAACCCCCGGTCTTTCTGTATCCACGATGACACCTTAGGACGAATTATCTCCCTGCCCGGGACGGGGCCGGCTTCAGTAGTGATAATACTGCTCCGGGACGGAGTGTGTCCCCATGAACATTACGAATTGCTAAGGCGCGGGGTGTTTGGCGATGCTCGAAGCATTCCTGTGGTTAGGGTCTGTCAATTAACTTGTGCTTTGCCCTTCTTCCGTACATTACGCACTTCACCAATTATTTCCGTGTTTAAACCGTAAAACGGTGCCTCAATGCGATCCGCCATCGGGGGTGTGTTCGTGGCGGCAGCCGCAACCATCACCGCAGACATGGTCTCGCGGTTTGACGCCAGCGGCGTCTAACTGAGTGCTAAGCTGGCTGCGCACTGAATCAAGGTAGATGCGATAGAGTTTCTGTTGTTCCACCAGCTCTTCTGGGGTCAAGCCCCCGGCTGTCTTCTTGCGGGCCAGCTCATTTATGCGCCGGATCAATTCGTCAGTAATCATTATCTCTCTCCTCATGCCTGATTTCAGCTATTTTATCATATATTAAATTTAGTTTTCTAAAACTATGGCCTTAAATGGGATTATATATTAAAATCAGCGTGAATGGAAAAAGTCAACCTAGATATTAGGAATGCGGGGGTTATCCATATGAAGAGAACGCTGGTGTTTGTGGTGGCGCTGGTTTTTGCTTTTAATCTGGTTGGTTGCGCGGACAAACCGCCCACCGGGACGGAACCAAAGGCGCTCAATTTCGGGGTAATGCCGGATGTGGAATCCATACCATTTATTATCGCAGAGAAGAATGGCTATTTCGAAAACCGGGGCGTAAAGGTCAATATCATACATTTCAAGAGCGCGCAGGATCGGGACAGCGCCATGCAGAGCGGGCAGCTGGACGGCATGGTGACTGATGTCCTGGCCGTGGTATTCGCCAATGAAGGCGGCTTCAAGCAGAAGATGGTAGCCCGGAACGATGGCAACATTCAGTTTCTGGCCGGGAAAAAATCCGGTATCAATTCAATGCAGGAATTGAAAGGCAGGACAGTCGGCCTTTCCACTAACACCATTATGGAGTATTTAGCGGACCAGATGCTGGCTTCCAGCCAGATGAGACCGGAAGACGTTAGCAAAGTGGTAATCCCACCGCTGCCAACCAGGCTGGAGATGCTGCAAGGAGGGAAAATTGATGCCTGCATCCTGCCCGATCCGCTGGCCGGGGTGGCTATTAAAGATGGCGCCAGGATATTGAACAGCACGGATAAAATGGGCAATAAGCCCGGAGCCGTAGCCTTCACTGAGAAATGCCTAAATGAAAACCCTGAAGCGATAAGAGCCATATTCCATGCCTACAACGACGCCGTGGCCTACCTTAAAAACGAACCGCAGCACAGTTACGTAGACTTCGTGATACAGTCCCAGGGATTCCCTGCGGCCGTCAAAGATTCGCTGGCCCTGCCCCAATATGCAAACGCCACCAAGCCGGACGAGCAGATTGTGAACCAGGTGGTGCAGTGGATGAAGGCCAAAAACCTCGTAAAAGGAAACTATCAGTATAATGACCTGGTAGATGATGCGGTGTTGAGGTAAGCATTCATGATTGAGATCAAGGATTTGTCAGTCTGCTATAAGTGGCAAAACCAGGATATCACCGCCCTGGAAAATCTCAGCATAGACATAGAGAACGGGAAAATATATACCTTCATCGGTCCCTCGGGATGCGGCAAATCCACCTTGTTGTATGTTTTATCAGGCATTAACAAGCAATATGGGGGCGAGGTAACAATCGACGGGAGGGGCATCGACCCCAAGGCGCAGCGCATCGGTCTTATCCTGCAGAATTACGGACTGGTACCCTGGAAAACAGTATACCAGAATGCCATGTTGGGCCTGAAGATAAAAAAAGACCGCTATCGGTTAGATGATTACAGCCGCTATATATTTGAGCAGCTGGGTATAAACGATTTACTCAAACGCTATCCCAAGGAACTGAGCGGCGGGCAGCAGCAGCGGGTGGCCATCGCCAGGGCTTTTGTGATGCGGCCGGATTTGCTGCTCATGGATGAGCCTTTTTCGGCTCTGGATGCCATTACCCGCGAAGAGATCCAGGAGCTTTTCTTAAACATATGGAAGGAGCACCAGGTGACCACGGTTTTCATCACCCACAGCGTGGACGAAGCTCTTTACCTGGGTAGCAACATCGTGGTTTTGTCGCCAGCCCCGGGCAGGGTCCTGGAGAATATCAAAAATCCCTGTTTCATGATGGATGATCTGCGCTCTAAGGAGGTATACCATCTCATGGCCGGCCATCTCAGAGACAAGCTTTCGGCCCCCTTTGCTTCCTGCCGGCTCAATTAACCTGGTAGTAGTGCATTCAGAGATGAGAAACGCTTTTTAGCTAACCTCAAATTTTCTGGAGAATAAGAATATAGCTATACCGGCCACAAACCCGATAGCGGGGTTTAAGGCAATACTCAATACTGCCACTGCGGCGAATACGAACATTTCTTTATTGTCATCGGTTTTAACCGGTTTGATGAGGTCCAGCCCGCTATAAAATAACATTCCGCCCAGAACTGCCTGGGGGATGACCTGCAGAATCTGCAGTCCCGACGATCCTAGACACAATCCCATGAACAGCAGCAATAGACCGATGAATACCAGCGCGTAGCCGCTCCTGGCCCCGAAACGATAGTGGGCTGCCAGCCCGCCGCTGCCGTGGCACATGGGAATCATTCCCAGGGGAGCTCCGATAAGGTTGCCAATTCCCAGGGTCAGGCAGAGGTTATTATTTGTAACCCGCTGGGAGGAGTCGGGGAAGAGCTGGCTGGCCAGATAAGTGACCACTAGAACCGAGTTTGTAAGGGTTAATGGCAGCTGGGGGAGGGCTCCCTGCCAGAAGCCGCGGTTGAACTCAGCCCAGGTCGGCCAGATAGGTTGGGGCAGGTTGAACCGCCAGGTCACCACAGGGAGATTAATCTCCGGATGCATATACAAGGATAGCGCGGTTCCGCCCAGCAGAGCCACTATGGAGGCCGGCAGATAGCGGTTATTCATCAAGAGCAGCATCACTAGAAGAATGGGCAGTCCCAGATTCCAGTCGCTACCGGTCATCTTTATACCCAGCATCGCCAGGCTGATACCCAGCCCGGTTTGGATTCCCGCCGTAACCGCCACCGGGATCAATCGGGCTATTTTTTCAATCAGACCGCTCAGGGCGATGAACAGCATGATAGCTCCGATAAGGAGACCAGAAGCCGCTATCTCTGCGGCAGTAAAATGATGTACGATAATGGCGGCGCCGATCACCTTCATAGGCTGAACCGGGATCGGCAGGCGATAATACCAGGCGGTAAAAAGGTACATCAGCCCAACCATAACCAGTACACTGGTTACGTCCAGGCTGGCTACAGTGATAGCCCCGATTACATAAGGCAGAAAAGTACCCAGGTCTGCGATTGAACCGGACAGCTCCCCACTGAGGTTTTTTATTTTCGGCAATACCATCCTACCTGCTCCAAACCAAGAATATATTCCGCCGCTGCGGTGCGCGAAACGCCTTCTAAATTATATCACGATTGATGTTTCGGTGATGACTGCGAACTATGTGAAGAGTTTTGGAGAAAGTAGGAGCGAGGTAGTCGCAGCCAATGCAGGGGTTATCTTTTTTATCGCATCATAAGACGGGTACCGACGGTACCCCGCTCAATCAAAATTTGCCGCAGATGCTCTTATTATCGCTCTGTATAAGAAAGCCCTTTTGTGATCCTGCTCGGCACAGTAAAAGGAGAGTTTTAGGCTGTCATAAGGGTCAGGGGCTGCAGGTGCCGCAGGGCTCGTATCCAGCCAGGGCAGCTTCACTCCGGGACTTAAACCATATTTGTTTGGAAGGAGCAATCTTCTTGGCCCAGGAGCATTCCGGGAAATGATATTTATTCGAGTTGCTGCTTGCCACGAAGGCACCATTGCCGCCCGCGACTGGATTGACCTCAGTTGCCTCAGCCCACAAACCGCGCCCGGCCTCTATTGCATTACGCTGCGCGCTGCGGAAGAAGTCCATGTACTTGACATTGGGGGGAAAGGTCGCCATTTGGGCGTAGCCATCCCGGAGCAGAGTCGCGTTGAACATTTCCTCACCCTGCCACACATAAGCCAGCAGCCTGCCGTACTGGTCGGTCTTCTCTACATCAAATTCCAGGAACACCGTTTGCCCGGCCAGCTTTTGGCGGGTGTAGTCCCTGGCCGCAGCGGCAAACGGTTCTTCGCCACGGGTAGGGTGGCTCAGCTCAGGTGAATTTACCCCAATCAAGCGCAGCTTGCAGACCTTGCCGTCCAGTTTCATCCTGAGCGTATCCCCGTCAATGATTTCTAATACCTGCGCGGTCTGCAGGTGAGAGGGGTTAGGCCTGTCCGGGTCAGCCGTACCTATGGGAGAGGCAACACCTTCCGATAAGGACGAATGTAAAGGCTGTTCGGCTGGGGCAGAATATTTGCCCTGCCCCGGACCAGAACACCCTGAAACCGCCAGCAGGGCAGTCAGTATCATTAAGAGCAGTAGAGGTTTCAAATTGCTTCGGTTGGCGCTTCTCATAAAGCCATTATACTGCAGCCAGTCAACCGCCCCAGACTAGACCGCCGGGGGCTACTCGAGCAGAGCCATTTATTTATCAGCTCCGTAGGTCTGTTGGTATTTCTGAGTTGCTGCCTGAGCCTGCTGTACACCTATGCCGCATTCTGGTTTTAAAAGCGAGCAGCGCTTTTCACATCCGGTGCAAAACAAATTATCTAAATAATCGGCCAACGACATGGTATCGGTGGCGGAACTGTAAGGAGACTTAACAATCTGCTTTTCAGGCTGGCTGGGGGCGGGGACTGCGGATGAAATTGAACTATCATAGGTACGACCATGACGCCTAGCTCCCTTACTTACTGCTTTGGGCTGCTCTTGAACTGTATTCAGGCTGACGGTGGATTGATCAGGATACGCCTGGGATTCCCGCCGATAAACCTGTTCCTGATCAGTGTCTAGGGGAGAGGGCGGTTGAACATAGACCAGACCTAGTATCAGGGCTACGCTGGCCAGTGCTGTAGCTGCTTTGCCCAACTTCGGCCATGGCCGGGAAGGGAGTAGCTTTCTGGCCGTATTGACAATAAAATTCCAGTGCAGGGCGGCATGAACTGCCAACAGACCAAGACAGCCATAAGAAATCCATTTATGCAGAGTATACAGTAGGCTGCGGTTTTCAACCCTGGTTGACGGAAACAGCACCAGGGAGATCTCAATTCCGGTTACGACTATCACGATAACCGCTAATAATGAAAAAATATCAAGAATATAAAACCATCTCGATTTTGCCTTTAAACCAGGTTTGAAGAAGTTCCTGGTTATGGCCTTAATCCATGCCCAGTTTAGACTCAGATGGATGATCATCAACAGGGCGATAGCCAAACCAGCTATCTCGTGGAAGCTCATCCCGGTGGTGCGGGGATAGATCAGAACCGTGAACAACAGCGCCATGGTTATGTCCAGTATCAGCTTAGATACGGTCTTACTTCGCATTCCGCCACAACTCCTTTGGCAATAGTGTAAAGGCACAGGCATGCTGGAAATCTGCCCTTAATTAATTTTCCGCAGGCAATGTGACCGCTTTGTGACTGTTGCGGTAATTATCTGTGTCTTGATTGTGTAACACGATTTTTAAGGGGCGGGTCAAAATTTCTGGTTTTATGGCCGGTTATGTATTAAAATCATGCGTGGGTGAGTAAATATGTTTTCACGGGAAAAAACTCGCGGGGCTTTGCTGGGCGGCATGATTCTGATGGCGGCCTGGTATCTGCTGGCCCTTGCTTTGGACCGGCCGATAATTCCCAACCCTATTGATGTTTTTATGCAAATCATTGATATATTTCTATCAAAGATAGCTATACATGTAGCCTACAGCCTGGTGCGCATCGTGGAGGGAGTAGCCATATCCTTCTTCATTGGGGTGCCTCTGGGGTTTTTGATGGGCTATTTCGGAAAACTGGATCGCATCCTGGCTCCTTTAATGTACTTTTCCTATCCTATTCCTAAGATCGCCCTGTTGCCTGTAATTATGGTCTTGTTTGGCCTGGGTGAGGCCTCCAAGGTAATAATGATAGTGTTGATAATCGTTTTCCAGATCATCATTACCGCCCGCGACGCGGTCCGAGACATACCCGCCCAGACCTTTTACTCGCTGCAATCCCTGGGTGCGGGTAGGATGCAGATATTTACAGAAATAATCGCCCCGGCTGCCTTGCCGGAGGTCTTGACTGCCACACGCTTGGCCTTGGGCACGGCCATTTCCATTCTGTTTTTCACTGAAACCTTCGGCACCCAATACGGCATGGGCTATTTTATCATGGATTCCTGGCTGCGGGTCAATTATCTGGATATGTACGCCGGCATAGTGGTGTTGAGCTTTATAGGCTTCTGCCTGTTTGTTTCCATCGATTACGCCGAAAGGAAGATTTGCTCCTGGAGATAACTGCCCCGGTGGCAAGCCAAGCCGTCAGAATAACAATAAGACTTAGAGCCAGGCTAATACTATGATTAGGTAAATTGTGGAGGCGGTGGGCATGAAAACCAGAATGCTCCTTCTTAGCGTTGTTGATTCTGGCCTCAGCCCGGATGCCAGACCGCCCATAACCAGTGGCGACCCCGTCGCCACTGGTAGATCATTTAGAAAAATTGGCACGGGTTTATTTAAATCAACATCTACGTATCAGATTGAGCATATAAAAGGTACCCAGGAAAAGGCTGAAGAGCACCGCCAGACAGTATATACCCAGCATGGGATAATTTAGGGGCAGTCCATACAAAGGGGCCACGGCTGTACCCAGAGCAATTGAAAATATCAGGGTCATGGATTTGAGCAGGGCTACTCCAGCCAATATATTGCCGAAGGGGATACTGCGCCACAGCATGTAGGCAGTAATTATCAGCGCTGGCATAACCACGGTCAGGTCCAGCACCGAAACCGCGTAAGCGTCAGGACGGGCTTTTGCAGCCGCTGCGGGGAGAAGAATGGCCAGCCAGCGGGGCACGAATACCACCACCACCAAGATGAAGAAAGCCGCCAGGGACCGGCGCAGCCAGGCAGGCAATTGCGTCTGCGCCACCGCTGCCGGGAAGAAACCGCTAAGACCCAGTATGAGGCTGTATATTGCCAGGGCGAATATCAGCAGATAAAAGGGATATAGCTGATTGTAATGGCCGCTGATGGTGAACAGACCGTAGGCATAGAAAAAATAGGCGCACAGGCCCAGCATGATTATGAAGCTTTTGAAACGCTGCCGCTTTAAGAACTGTATTGACATAAGAGCCAGCACCACAGCCGCAGGGACAGAAATCACATCCTGGGCAAAAGCGCCGGGAAGCAGAGCCGCCGACAGAACCCCCTCATAAAAGCGCGGTGAAATCAAACCGCTCAGTGCCGCCCCCAGGGCCAGGGCTGACATGATTATCATCAGGATGGCGGCCAGCCGCCCTTTGCCGGGGTCGACCATAATGTTTCCTCCTTGATTTTGCTGAATTTTATCAGATTTCGCTGCGCGTCTGGCAAATCCCTGCTAATAAGTATGTGTGACATTCCGGTTACTATGCCGCCAGCATGGCGAAGCCGTAGTGCTTAGGCGGGGAAAAGCGTACATAGTCGCAGGCATGATTGCAGTTGCTGAAAAATCGCGGCGCCAGGGTAATTCAACGCGTCCCGGCCCTGTTACACGACCAGTATGCAAGCCAGTTCGAAAATGGTTTCAACTTCGTGAGGTTTGTATTTTTCGTCAGGGGCTGTTAAATTCGGGAAAAAGGCTTTGGGATTAGATGTGACTAATGACAGCCTGAGGGACGCTTCTTGTTTTCTTAGATGAAATGTTCCTTAGAAATGCAAGTCGAAGGCTCCCAAAAGGCATTGCAAGGCCTCCTCAATGCTGATCAACACCTTTACCCCGGGGTGCGGGATAAATGCCTGACAATGGTCTTGAGCAGATTAAACCAGGCCTGCCGCGTCATCGGGGACCCCCGGAAGGATGACCTTAACCACGGCTCCCCGATCTAGACGGTTGCTCAGCTTAATCTCGCCACCGTGTTCATCCACAATCTTGCGGGCTATAGCCAAACCCAGCCCTGAACCCTGGGCGCCGCTGTAGAAATATTCAAAGGCATGGCTCAAATCCTCTTGCTTAAAACCGCTGCCGTCATCCTCCACTGTAATCTCCACCCGCTTTCCGCCCTCCAGGGGCTGAGACCATATTCTGACGGACTGGCGGGCATGACGTATGGCGTTGGAAAGCAGGTTTACCAAAAGGCTTTGCAGGCGGTCCCAGTCACCCACTACCATGACATTTTCAGCTATTTCCGACTTCACCTCGATTTTTTTGTCCAGGGCGTAGCCCCCTACAGATTGCAGGGCATTTTCCATTATATAGATCAGATAATGGGGCAGAAAATAGTTGCGGTGCGGCTGATCCAAAATAGTGATATCGATCAGGTTGTCCACTATATCTCTGAGCCGCAGGCTTTCCTTATGGATTATATCGACGGCTTCCGCCATTGCGGGGCCTTCGAACAGCCCGTCGCGGATGCCCTCGGCATACCCGTTAATGCTCATTAGGGGGGTTTTCATTTCATGGGAGGCATACTGAAAGAACTGCCGCATGCTCTCATCATATTGCTTGAGACGCTCTGCCATTTGATTAAAAGCTTGAGCTAGCTTGGACAACTCCTCACTGGAGAGGGTATCCAGCTTAATGTCAAATTGACGGTTGCCTACTGCTTCGGCATAAGCCTCCAGAGTTTTTAAGGGCCGGGCGATATAGCCGATTAGTAGATAGGCAATCACCAGAGCGCTTATCAGGGCGATGAAAAGGTTGCCCAATATAGAATATAAGGTCTTTAGATACATGGCTTGCAGGGTTTGCAGAGCCACAAAAGTGATGACAGTCCCGCTGGTATCGGGGGCGGTTCCGATGGGAACCTCAACCGCCAGGTAGTCCCGGCTGCTGTAGATATTGGCCCGAGTGGGATCCATGGGCTGCTGGCGCAGGTGGTAGGAGAGGTCTGAGAGGCGCTGTCCCACTGGAAAGTCCTGGGGCTGACTGCTGAAGACGATGCGGCTGTCGGCGCCAACCACCATATAATTGCTTTCTACGGAACGTCCCAAAAGAAGAATTGAAGCAGGCAGACCAGCCTCCGGATTTAAGGCCTCAGACTGGCGGCTGCCCACGATATAGGCTATTTCCCAGGCCTGCTTTTCCAGGCTGATCTGGGCACGCGTCTCCAACACTCCTACCATAATGGGATAGAAGGCCAGGGTGGTCATGATGAAGGTTATTAAAACCACTGACAAGCAGCTAAATAGTACCCTGCCGGAGATGCTTTTTAATCTGACCATCTAATCGATACCCGTATCCCCATATGGTTTTGACCGTAGTGCTGGAACCAGCAGCCTTAAGCTTCTTACGAAGTCTTTTCACAAGGTCGTCCACCGCTCGTTCGCTACCTTCATAATCGTAGCCCCATACCCGGTCAAGGAGTTCCTGACGGTTAAAAGTACGCTGCGGGTGCTGCAGCAGCAGTGACAGCAGGTCGAATTCACGGGTGGTGGCTTCCAGCAGGTTTCCATTGACCGTAACCAGACGATCAGCCGGATACAGCTTCAAATTGCCGTTTTCTCTGCAGGGCATAGGTTCCTGAGGCAGAGTGCGGCGAAATACGGAACGCACCCGTGCCACCAGTTCCCGCGGGCTGAACGGCTTGGCCAAATAGTCATCCCCGCCTATGTCCAGGCCCGCGATGCGGTCCAGAGCCTGGCGGCGGGCTGAAATAAAAATAACCGGTACCTTGCTGTGGCGGCGAATATCCTTGCAGAACTCCAGCCCATCTTCACCGGGCAGCATAATATCAAGGATAAACATGTCTGGATAGCTAACTAGCAGCCGCTCTTTTAGCGCCTCAATACTGCTGAAACACTCCACTACATAGCCCTCATTTTGCAGATACCGGCGGATCAGCTGGCATATATTCTCTTCATCATCAACTACATATACTGTCTGCATAGCGATTCCCCATAAAATTCTAATTACCGGTGCAATCAGGATACAATTTTAGCATACTATATTTATATGGCAGAAATATGGACAATGGCTGCCATTTATACCCAGCCGGTAGCGCGCAAGTTTTGCCGGAAATCTGCCACATTTTAAGTTTAGCATGAAAAGAGACGCAACCACAGTTTGATAACAGGGAGAAAAACCCGGGGTTTGGTTCAGAGGGAGGAATTACGACACCGGCACAATGAAATCAGCCGAAATCTTGCGCTGAATTCCCCGCAGAGGGGAAACGGGGGAACCATTATTTTGGGGTGAATCCGGTATCGGTAGGGGATATCCCTTTTCCTCGAACCCGTCAGCTAACCTCGTAAGCGCTGAAAGGGAACCCGAGGTTAACATTATTCAAGACCGAAGGCCTTCCTTTGGTCTTGTTTGATTCTCGGCCCTTTTCCAATGTGATCATTCCTGCCACTAACCTGTAGAAAGGAGTGTCAACATGAGAGAAACAGGGAACATCAGCAACTTATATTACTCACTACTGAGGACTAGTGAACTGAAGGATGATGTACAAGCTTACCAGCAATTCCTCAGCCAATGCCCCGATGAACAAACCATTAGCGTAGCTATAGCCCGGCGCCGAAGGTTGATACAGGACGTTGTGGGAGGCTCCGACCGGGAGTGGAATGACTGGAAATGGCAGCTGGCGCACCGCATCCGCGACAGCCACACTCTGGCCCAGATCCTGGGCATGAGTGATTTGGAACGAAAAAGGGTGGACCGGGTCAGCCAGGTATACCGCTGGGCCATCTCCCCCTATTACCTCAGCCTGGTGGATGAGGATTATAAGAACAGCCCCATTTTTCGTCAATCTGTGCCTGATATCCGTGAGCTCCTGCCCGGGGGCAGCCTCGACCCCATGAATGAAGCCCTGACTTCACCGGCCCCTTGTGTAACGCGCAGGTATCCCGATCGCTTGATCATCAATGTCACCAATCAATGTGCCATGTACTGCCGCCATTGTCAGAGAAGAAGAAATATAGGTGAAACCGATAAGCATGCCTGCCGTGAAGACATAACCTCGGCGTTGGAATATGTTGCTCGCAACAGCGAGATCAGGGATGTGCTGATCACCGGCGGTGACGCCTTGTTGTTGAGTGACCGCATGCTCGACCTGCTCCTGAATCAGCTCTACCATATACCTCATGTAGAGATTATCCGTATCGGCACCAGGACTCCGGTCACTTTGCCCCAGCGCGTTACCCCGGAATTATGTGATATCATCCGTAAATATCCGCCCATATATATCAATACTCAGTTTAACCATCCCCTGGAAGTGACCGCTGAGGCCAAACTTGCCTGTGACCGGCTGATTGCAGCCGGGGCAATTTTGGGCAATCAGGCCGTCTTGCTGCGCGGTATCAACGAGCGGCCATACATCATGAGAAAACTGAATCATAAGCTCTTACAGGCACGGGTACGCCCGTATTACATCTTTCACGCCAAGGATGTTAAAGGCACTCGCCATTTCCAGACCACTATTCAAGAAGGCCTGGACATCATCAACTCACTGCGCGGACATACTTCCGGTCTGGCAGTGCCCACCTATATAGTTAACGCTCCCGGGGGTCTTGGCAAAATTCCCCTGATGCCTAATCACATCGTCCATCTTGACGAGGAAAAAGCGGTGCTTAAAACCTGGGAGGGCAAAACAGTGGAAGTGCCCAACCCTTAATAAGCATAGTCCAGCTCTTGTTTTATTCAGTGCTAAGCCCGGCTGTTATTCAGGTCAGGGCTTAATGCCGTGCGGGGGGTTTTAAAATCTCTTCGATAAGTCATAATAAAAGCATAAATGGAAACCACATTCCAGAAGATTACTTGGGGGGTCAGGTATGGAAAAGGTTTTGGTCAGACAATTGCTGCGGGACAGCGAGAGGTTTGCCGCTCAGGAAGTCGAAATCGACGGATGGGTGCGCAGCAACCGCAGCCAGAAGAGCTTTGGTTTTATAGCTTTAAATGACGGCACTCATTTCAATACCTTACAGGTGGTATATGAAAAGGAAATCCTTAGCGAATTTGACTTAGTAGCGCGCTTTCGGGTGGGCAGCGCAGTTACGGTGCGGGGCGAGGTAGTCTTGACTCCGCGGGCCAAACAGCCCCTGGAGATCAAAGCCCGGGAGGTTATCCTGCAAGGGGATGCCCCGGAGAATTACCCCATTCAGCCCAAGCGACACACCCGCGAGTTCTTGCGCGAAGTGGCCCATCTGCGCCCCCGCACCAACCTGTTTGCGGCGGTATTCCGCATCCGTTCTTTGGCCGCCTATGCCATCCATGATTTCTTTAATAAGCGCGGCTTCGTCTATGTGCACACCCCCATAATAACCGCCAGCGATGCCGAAGGGGCGGGAGAAATGTTCAGGGTCAGCACCCTGCCGGCTAAAAATCCTCCTCTAAATGATAACGGCGAGGTTGACTTCAGCCTGGACTTCTTTGCTCGCAAAACCAACCTAACCGTTAGCGGGCAATTAGAAGCCGAAGCTTTTGCGCTGGCCTTTCACGACGTCTATACCTTTGGTCCCACTTTCCGGGCCGAGAATTCCAACACCGCCCGCCATGCCGCGGAATTCTGGATGATCGAGCCGGAGATGGCTTTTGCTGACCTTGATGATGATATGCGCCTGGCCGAGGACATGGTGAAATATATCATAAGCTATGTATTAGAAAATGCCACTGAGGAGATACAGTTCTGTTATAAGTTTGTGGACAAGGAACTGGAATCGCGGCTCGCGGGGTTAATAGCGCACGAGTTTGCCCGGGTCAGCTATACCGAGGCGGTAGATCTGCTGGCCGCATCGGGGCAGGCATTCGAATATCCGGTGGCCTGGGGAAATGACCTGCGGACCGAACATGAACGCTATTTAACCGAAAATATTTTTAAGCGCCCGGTGTTTGTAACCGACTATCCCAACGATATCAAGGCCTTTTATATGCGTCAGAACGACGACGGCAGAACTGTGGCCGCGATGGACCTCCTGGTTCCCGGGGTAGGGGAATTAATCGGGGGCAGTCAGAGGGAAGAACGCCACGACCTGCTGCTCCGGCGCATGAAGGAGATGCATATTGATGCTGCGGAGATGCGGTGGTACCTTGAACTGCGCCAATACGGCGGCGTCAAGCACGCTGGCTTCGGATTGGGATTTGAACGCCTCATCATGTACCTCACCGGGGTGAGCAACATACGCGACGTCATTCCCTTCCCCCGCACGGTACGCTCCTGTGAATTCTAGGGGTATGAAGCTCCTAATCATCCACAATGCTGGTCCAAACATCCAGAGGTTGCCCGGGAAAGTTCTTATAGCGAATCTCTCCCTGGCGGGGCTTAACATTGGCCTGACAGGATTCTTGCCGGAAATTCTGGGCCCATATATGGCATATGGGAATCTTCAGATCCTCAGCCCGGGCTACCACCTGTGCGGTGACTGAAGCATACTGGCGGCGGTTGCCATCCCAGACCACAATGATGACATTGCTGTGCTCAGCAATGAATTGCCCGGCCCTTAGATAAGCCTCTCTACGAGTAGGAGTAGGGGGCATCTCAATAATTTCTATGGCCCGGTTGTTCAGCCAATAATTGATTTCGCTGCGCAATTCCGCTCCCGCCGGATCCTGGTAGTAATCGTCACTGGAACCGAAGCTCTCCAGGTAGGCCTGCCTGTTAAAGGGAAGTACCGCAATCAAACGTGCGGTTTCAGACCTCAGTAACTCCCGCGCCACCAACCGGTCTGCCCCCGCTGCCAATGGGGAAAAGACAGTCAGATAATGGGAGGGGAATTGTTCTTCCAGGAGAGTTATCACCTTGTTGATAGATCTAATTAAAAGGTCCCTTTCTTCGGGATCCAGATTGACGTGGCCGGTTATTCCGATGCGCAGCAAATCGCGATGACCTAGTTTAGTGAGGTCGGAAAATTCCTGCAGATTGACATGCATTTCCACGATATGATCAGGAGGCAGACTGGACAACTCATATTTGCGTTTGTCTGCCAGACTGCTCATCTTAAGCAGATTCTCCAGTGATCGGGTTCCATGCCGATAACGGCTGACCAGCAGGAAAGCATCCAGCACACTGGGATCGATAGCGTACATTCCGCTGTTTTCAAGGTGTGCGGCATTCATCTCCAGGTATTGTCTGAGGATGAAAGCGCGGCGGATGACATAGAGCCGGTCCTCCACTGAATTGGGATTGCCGTTAATGCCTTTTATGTTGATATATGCCCGTAAACGGCTGACAAAATCAGGTTTTTTCGCCGCCCTGTCCTCAGCACTGTCATGGCCGGAAAACTCAGCGAAAGAGTGGCGGGTGGCTCCGGCAAAGACGTAGATTCCCCCTCCCAGAGGATGCGACAAGCCTTCGTGGGTGAATTCGCCATCTTGCATAGGGGCCAGGAAATAACGCAGCCATCCCAGGGGTTGTCCTGAGCAGGGAGTGTCAAATTCATCCCAAAACACCAGTGGCAGTTTGCCCTTGAGATTGATGTCCCGTGCCTGGTGAAAAGCGTTTTGCAGTTCGGTTGGGGATTCAAATTGCGACAGGTTAAAGATAAGCTGTGCTTTCTCCTCAATACCTAGTCCACGGGCAATCTCTTTGATTACAAAGGACTTTCCAGAACCGGGGGGTCCGAATACAGCCACGCAAAGCGGCACTTCGGGATTCTTTAACCTGCAATATTCGCGCATGGCATTGTGAACCGAACGTACTCCCTCAATTTCCTGCCGGTCAGCGCTGCTCCAACCCCCTATTATCTCCACCGGTACCCCTTGGAGGGCTTGGTGCGGACCTAACACTACCACATTTCTGGCACAATCTCTAACAGAGTTGGCGCAGTCCTCTGCTTGTAACCCTTTAGCGCCGGGGTTACGAAGCAGGGTGCCCTCTAAAATGGTCCAGCGGCCTGGATTAACCAGCGCGGAACGAGACTTATCCACAAATATCCCCAATTGCGAGGTATTTATCAAGTTGCTTAGCCCTTCGGGATCGGACCTTTTAGCAAACCAATCTCGAAAGGCGGATGCAATAACCTGAAAGGGAAACTGCAGATGCTTATGCCGCATACTTGGGACTACTTCATAACCATTGACTTGCAGCAGACGTGCCAGTTGAATACCTACCCGGGTGGCCTCCAGCCAGTCGGTGGCGAGGCCGTCGTGGGCCCAAATTGCTGCCAGAGCACTGAGTATGCAGGTATTATCACCGATGATTTGGCCTGGGTATAGATTGGTAAAGTCTCCTTCCTGGCCATTTCTATCAAAAATCAGGGCATGATGGTCTCGGCCCACAACTACCGCACCGCTCAATTCGATAGGGACTATCACCTGCTGGTATTTGATAATTCCGCTATTCTCATCCAGAAACGGGCATTGTGGGCTGAGGACAGCACTGACCACTTCCTCCAGGATTTTTTCCCATGACAGGGACGCGCTCACCTTAACCGCGCAAGCCCGCAAGTCGCTCAGAGAACTGAGCACTATGGTGCGATCTTCCAGCCCCAGCTGCGCTATGCGGGTGAGAAGCGGGTTGGCCAGACCATTATAGTATTGTCCCAGTTTGACGATAATTTGTAGCGGAAGTGTACCATTCTGTCCGTCAGTTAAGTTTAACGCTTCAGGCCAGCCCTCTTCACAAAAGCGGAAACCCAGCCCACTGTCCTGAATTAATAACAAATCCGGCTGGCCTTCTAAACGTGCAGATTGATAGTCCCACTTAGCTGTTTCGAATTCGTGCCATTTCCACAGGCGATAAGCTTTGCCGTGGCCAATGACATTGCTAAATTCCTTCCATAAAGTCCACGAAGTGGTAACCTGCCGGTCTTGGGGACAGTTTAGCAAATCCGCCGCCAAGGGAACCCCATCCACAATGGCGTTCTGCTCAGAAAGCAATGCCTTCAATACCTCACATACCAGCGCGTAGCCTCCTGGTTGCGAGCTAAGCCCCACCCGGTCATTTTCTCCATAGCCTTGCCAGTAATAAACTCCGCCGCGTACAGTTATATCCTCATTATGAATGCGAAACCAGTCAACCGTAGGATCTCCGCACACCTGAATCAATGGCTTCACAGTTCTCCCTCCCAGCAAATGATACTCAAACAAGAAGGGCTATGTCTATGTAAGGACGAAGCATAAAAGCTCCTTGAACAAAACGGAACTGAAAGCCGTCTTTACCGCCAACAAAAAGGCCTTTCCGCTACGATATCCGAGTAGGAAAGACCTGGTTCCAGGTTGGAAATAGCCCTTATCTCCAAATCACGTTTATTATACCATATGGGATTACGGGGAAAACCTAAAAAGCGCAAGATAAAAATGCATCAAATGAGAATGAACCAAGGTTAACGCAGAGACGATTGTGGCGTTTGAATATTCAAAACCGGAACCGCGCCTGGGCCCATTTATTTATCGGAGTCATTGAAGATGATGGTGCCGACGTGTTCGCCATTCAACGCTCGGGTTATATTGCCGGGGCAGAGTCCGTTGATTATCTGGATTTCAGCGACGCTGCGGGAGCGGGCCAACATATCCAAAACCGCCCATTCCACTACCAGGTCGTCCAGGTCCAGGGCCTTCAATGCATTGGCTCCGATGCGGGGAATATATTTGGCATCAGGGTATAACTTGGGGTTGTCCTCATAAAGGCCATCAACATCTTTGATATAGACACATTGCCGGGCGCCGATTACCTCAGCCAAAAGAAACGCTCCCATATCGGTGCGGTTGGGGGGCAGACTGCCTTCGGCGGGAAGGTGCTCCCAGTAACCGTAAGGGGGCATACCGTGGATGACGGGGATACATCCCTGTGAGAAATAGGCCGCCAGTTTAGGGATGTCGTCATGGCCAACCTTGATGCCCCCATGCGGCATCAACAAGGTGGAAATCATCAGCGCGTTTTGCTCGGAGACGCTTTGCCCCAACTTGGCGATAACCCCGGTGGGCATACCCAGTTCCATAGCGATGGCGTATACATGCCGGGAGCGGGTACCGCCGCCGGTGGATATGATCACCTTATGGTCGGGGGTGTTCCTCACAATCTCCTCCAATATGGGCAAAACCGCTTTAGCCCCCATGTCGGTTATACTCTGCCCTCCGATCTTCAAAACACTAACTTGAGGCAAAGCTCTGAATTGCGGCTTCTGCTCCAATCCCTGCAGGAAACTTTTGCTTACCAGCGACTCGCCCATTAGTTTGCTTTTAATATGCAGCCGCTTGCTATCCTTTTCACGTATCAATGCCAAAACCAAAATCCACCTTTCCCCGTTTTCACTGGCTTAATCCTCATCGATATCTTCTTCATCCTTGCCGGCGTCCAGGTAAACGATTTCTGCATCCAACAATTTGGCCATCTGTTCCAATTCCATGCGGCGGATATGCTTGGCATGAAGCTTCAAGTCCATGCCGGCTACCCCTACAACCGCGAAACGGGGCTTTTTCTCGCCCTCTTGGACTTTGCGCCGTTCGCGCACAAAGATTATCCCTTTTGACATAAAACCCCATCCTTTCTTTTATTACTGTCCTAATCTAAGTATAAGCCAAGCATAGCTTGATTAACCACTTTTTCTAAGCATTTGTGGACAGGTCCTCCTGCCTTATACTGGGAAAACCAATCTAACGGAGCCGCCAGTGTTACTAATGCGGGAATTGGAAGTTAAGCAGCAGGAATTAGTCATTATTTGCCGAAGGTTAATACAACTGAATTTCTCCGATCTTGATCTCCTGCAGCCGAAACGGTATGGATTTCAGGACGATGGGTGCAAAAGGAAACTGCCGCGCCTCCCGCATTTTGGAAAGGAGTGTATATAGGTCGGCTTGAAGGCCGGATCTGCTTATTTGTGCGGGTTCGGTTTTTATTGTGGTATGTACAAAANNGGGTGCAAAAGGAAACTCCTGCGTCACCCGCATTGGAAAGGAGAGTGATGTGATCATCCTGTAGCCGGCCCATACTACGGGGCCTTGACTAAATATACACGGAGGACGCCTGCAATAGTATGGAAGTAATTTAAGGGAGGAAAGACTATGTTATCAAAAAAGAGATTAATTCCGTTGGCGATAGTGTTGGTATTTATGCTGAGTATAATCGGCTGCTCCCAGCAGCAGGCCCAGCAGACACCAGCCCCGCCGGCTGCTGAGCAGAACAAAGATGTCATTTTGGCCACCACTACCAGCACACAGGATAGCGGCTTATTGGATGTCCTGATCCCGGACTTTGAAAAACAGAGCGGTTATAAAGTTAAGACCGTTGCAGTAGGAACCGGCGCAGCCTTGACCATGGGTCAGAAAGGTGAGGCCGATGTGCTATTAACCCATGCCCCTTCACAAGAAAAACCCCTGGTTGAGAGTGGCGCCATTACCAATTACCAGCTGGTGATGCACAACGATTTCATCATTGTCGGCCCGGAGAAAGACCCGGCCGGGATCAAAGGCGCCAAGAGCGCAGCCGAAGCCTTCAAGAAGATCAATGAAAAAGGCGCTCTTTTTATTTCCCGCGGAGACAACTCTGGGACCCATACCATGGAGAAGAATTTGTGGAAGGCAGCAGGAATAACCCCCGTTGTCAGCGATAAGTATCAGGAGTCAGGACAGGGCATGGGCCAGACTTTGACCATCGCCCAGCAAAAGGACGGCTATACTCTTACCGACCGCGCTACCTATCTGGCGCAGAAGAAGAACCTTACTCTGGCTATCTTGGTTGAAGGTGAAAAGTCTTTGCTGAACATCTATCATGTAGCCCAGGTCAACCCCGAGAAGTTCCCCAAGGTGAATGCTGCCGGGGCCAAAGCCTTTGTGGAATTCATGGTGTCGCCAGCTACGCAGAAGACCATCGCCGAGTTTAAGGTGCAGGAATTCGGCCAGCCCCTGTTCTATGCCGACGCTGGCAAGAACGAGGCTGATTTGGGTAAATAATCGCAGTAATTATTGAGTTGGAGTGATAATGTGGAACTGATCTGGGAAGGTCTGGTCAAGGCATTTCAACTGCTGTTAGCGCTGGACCCGGAAGTGTTGGAGGTTACCCTATTGACCCTCAGGGTATCGGGGACGGCCACACTGGTGAGCGTTTTAATCGGCGTTCCGCTGGGAGCCGTCTTAGCCTTGGGGCGTTTTCCGGGCCGCAACTTCCTGGTCAGTCTGGCCAACTTCGGAATGGGCCTGCCGCCAGTGGTAGTGGGCTTATGGGTCAGTATCTTCCTGTGGCGGTCCGGCCCTTTAGGGGCTTTTAACATTATCTATACCCCCCTGGCCATAATTATCGCCCAGGCGGTGATAGCCTCACCCATAGTAACCAGTTTCACCCTGGCGGCAATACAGCAGATCAACCCCCGCCTGCGCCTGCAACTGCTAGCACTGGGAGCCAACCCCATGCAGATGTTGTGGAGCCTGGTTAAAGAGGCCCGGTTAGGCCTCTTGGCGGCAGTGATGGCCGGTTTTGGCGGGGTGGTGTCAGAGGTCGGGGCATCCATGATGGTGGGCGGCAACATCAAAGGCATGACCCGGGTTTTAACCACCGCTACGGTGATGGAGGTCAACAAAGGCAACTTCGATGTAGCCATAGCTTTGAGTGTGATATTGCTCCTCTTAGCTTACGGGGTCACCGCTCTTTTGACCGCCTTGCAGCAATGGAGAAACAACTATGAGTAAGGTAGTTATAGAAATAAAAGATATGACCCTGATCCTGGGGGGGCGAACCATACTGAGTATACCATATTTCGCTCTTTTAGAAGGGCAGGCCGTCAGCCTGATGGGCCCCAACGGAGCCGGGAAAAGCAGCTTGATGCTTGTCATGGCGACATTGCTGGAGCCGACCAGCGGAATCGTGAGCTGTTTTGGCAAACCGGTAAAGGAGCAGTCAGTGCTGCAATTGCGACGCAGAATGACTATGGTCTTTCAGAAGCCCATGATGCTTGATCTAAGCGTTATGGAAAACATCGAAATGGGACTCAAGTTCCGCGGTCTGAGCCGCAAAGAACGCGAAAGATTAGTGACACCGTGGCTGGAGAGATTCAACATCACCCACCTGGTCAAGCAGAGGGCTAGATCACTTTCCGGGGGAGAGGCCCAAAGAGTGGCTATTGCCCAAGCCATGGTGTTGCAACCGGAGGTCCTTTTCCTGGACGAACCTTTTAGCAATCTGGACAAAGAGACCCGCGATGAGTTCAAACAGGATATCGGCAGGATCTTACGGGAACTAAGAATCACTACGGTTATGGTCACCCATCACATCAGGGAAGCTACTGATCTAACCGATATCATCTATAACATGGAAGACGGTGAGATTGTGAGTCAACAGTCGGTTAAGGATTGCGGATTCAAAGATCGCCCCTTATTCTTCCCCAACTCTGTTCAAGGCAAGGAACCTCAGTAACTACTCTGCTACCCGAAAAACTAGAGCAATAGTACTTATTCATAGGTATATGACTTGAGCTTTCCGGAAGCATAGCAAAAGCAGGCAACACATTAAGTTGTCTGCTTTTGCTGTTCCTCATTTCATCTCTGGGTCTTATCTATGCGAGGCGTGCTATGCCCACTATAAGCATTCGCTCCCAGAAGTGATTACATCAACCATCCACTTTCAGTATTAGTACATACGCGGTGGTGAAAGTACCGGACCTCAAGGTGGCAGGACTAGGCAAGGTATTGACATTACGGATGGTAACGCTGTCATTAGCATTCAAGGCCAGCAAGGTTGAACCCTGAATAGTCTGACCGGCGGAATTGAAACGTGACCTGACGGTGCCGTTTACTACCACGGCCCAATCCTGAGGATTATTTTGCGCAGTATATATTCCAAAGGTAACGCTGTAAACACCTGTCGCCGAGACTTCAATATTGGACCCTCCCGGTTGGTGGACAATACCCGTCAAAGGGCCGTTGTCGCTAAAATTAACCGGCGCTCCGGTGGCTATCTGCTGGGTATTGACATGAAATACATATCCCCAGGCATTAAGGCTGCTGATCATTTCAGGTTCTGGATTGACACGCTCGACTGCTTCAGGAGCCATGCCCGGTTCAGCCGTGGGCTCCGGGGCTGCCGCCCCGCCAACTCGGCGGCGGCCGGTTTTCCTTTTATTAAAACGATAGCGTCTCTGATAAGATTCCAACCAATCTCCCCAAAAATCCATTATATGCATCAACCTCTCTGATTTAGAACTACTCTGGTGCTAGAATATTCAAATCGAGGGGCTGGTGTTACCAAACCAGTAAATCCTCATTTGTTGGAGACTTTACCGGAAAATGGAGTTTTTGAGCGCAAACACCGCGGTTACCAAGGGGATAATCCTATTCCCCAGCTGGCGAATAGGATTATCCCCATCAAAGCAAGCCTCATACTGTCCTTGTACACCTTATGATTTCAAGACAAGTCGGGTTCTTGCCCGAAACTCCAAACAAGAAATCTGGATCCGGGCTGATCACTCTAATACATTTTTACCTGGCTCTTGGTGCAGGTTTGCCAGCGGGGTTCGCCAGGGCCGTTTTTTTCGGTTGGGTAGACCAATTGCACACAGCGCCCGTTAAGAAGCACTGGCTTTACCGTTTCACCCAGCAGAATCAGTTCACGGTCAGGCAGACGCAACCCGTCCAGGGTAAGCACTTCATCAATATTGGTGCGCTCGATCAGGCTGGCTACGGTTATGGCTGTCCAGGCGGGCTCGATCTCTATTTTACCTCGAAAGCGCCCGTCATTGCCGCCCATCCTCAGACCCACACCGGCTAGCGAACCTATCACCCCGATGCCAGTGCCGCCGTGTTCCGAAAGGTGAATGCCGGCCAGCCGGGCCAATCCATAAGCCTCGGCTTTGCTTAAAACCTCTTCTTTGGCCCGGAAGCCAAAATTCATGACTTCTTCTTTATGGGTTATCCTGGAAAAGGCAGCTACACACAAACCGGGATCTGAGCCAGGGGCACTCTCCCTCTCCAGAAAGTCGCCGCCCAGTCGGATTATGGCCGGGACAAGGTATTCTTTGGTTTCAAATTCGAAACACATCGAACTGTTATGCGACGTATAGGCGATGTCGGGATGAACAAAAAGCTGATGGCGGGTTATGGGCTGCGCAAACCCCCAGTGCCTTTTTGTCAGTTCTTCAATCAATAGAGCGGTCAGTTTTCCGGTGCCTCTGCTCTCCAAATTGTCGGTGTCATCAATACATATATATAATATCATCTCTATACCCCCAGGATTAAATATGGCGCTATAAAGCTATATAACATTATATGTCGAAACTGCGTAAATACGCCTGGGGCGCCTGAAAACGCAGATTCACTCCGGGCGCCGTTCCTACATCTTGATGAAATGTTCAGGAGCAATCTGCCGGGGCGGGGCTAAGGCCCCAGCAGACTCCCATAGTTATGGATTCTCACGCTGGAACCTTTGGAGGGCCTAAGGTATACTCCAGCGGGCTAGAGGGCTGCAGGTCAGACAACGCGTCCTGGCCAGAAAAAATCCTGGCCATGCCAGGAAAAGTTAACACAGCAGCAAGGGCTGCTTTTGTTTACTCTCCTTTCCTAAACATGGGAGGCCAGCCCGTTTCCAGGTTAACCCATCGGCTGAAGGCCATAGCCGCAGAGGTTTTAGGCCTAATCAGCTCGGAGAATATTAATTGTATTATGATTTTATACGTTCGCCACGATTTCCGTAAATCCTGCCATCACCCTTATTTTTTAGCATGAAAATTGCGCCCATTAGCTGATTTTGCCTAAATTATGGACCAAAACAGAAAATTTGGAGCTAAATCAATTATAGTCTATACTGGGAATAGCATTTGAGCGGCGTTAGCCCATCATTTAGCCCGGACGGGGAGGTATCATATGATAAACATCGAACCTATCGGCATAGTTCGCAGCGATTTCAAAGATCCCCATGAGAAAAAGGTGAGCAAATCGGGTGCGGTAATCGAGATATACCCTCAGTACAGTGACGCCTTGCTGCGTTTAGGGGAACATTCCCATATCTGGGTGTTAGGATGGTTCCATGCGGCAGTGCGTAATGTTTTAAGGGTCAGGCCCAGAATCAATCTGGACTTGCCTGAATACGGGGTTTTCGGTATGAGAAGCCCCAGCCGGCCTAATCCAGTGGGATTGACAGTCACAAAACTGGAGGCTGTCGAGGACAACCTGCTCTATGTACAGAGACTGGATTTTATTGACGGTACTCCCATTATCGATATCAAACCCTATTTTGAGCAAGATATCATATTTTCCCCTAGGACTCCTTACATCAAGCCCAAGGAAGCCCTCATGCTGGAGGAAATCATGATGAAAGAGGCCTTGTATCATCATCAGGAAGAATGTCCTCCTCTGTTGCTGGGGATCAAAATGTGCCTAGCCGCCGAAAGGGAACTGGGCCAGCTCACTGCCAGTGATGTTGTTGTTTCTGTCACCGGTCCTTCCTGCCTGGCTGATACAGTGCAGGGCTTGACCCGTGCCCGGCTGGCCAATCCGCCCCGGTTTTCTTTCCACGAAAGCGGCAGCGAGACCGAGGTCAGATGGCAAAAGGGTTCCAGGCAGGTGATAGTAAGACCCAGAAGCGATCTGGACTTATCGGCCATTAAGGAACAATCCTATGCGGAAGTATTGGAAATTGTTACTTTGTAAATTGTTTTTGGATTTTATCCGCCCACTCCATAAGCAGGCTTTAACCAACATTTACTATACCGAAACAGCTGAGTCAGGGTGCTTTTCTGAAAGCAGCGCCAATCAGCTTCGTAATTGCTGACAAGGAGGTTAGTAAGATGAGTATTTTAAAAACATACCCGTGGCGTAATAAAAAAGTCGGAAAAGCAAGATGGGTAAGACCAAAGAAAACCGGCCTGGTGCTGGTGTTGGCGCTGTTGCTAGCGGTTGTGGCGGGGTGTGCCCCAAGAGAACCCGCGGCTCCCCAGGGAGAGTCTCCGCAAGCGACCCCGCCGCAGACTATGGACATTGCGGTATACTATGTGAAAACCACCGCCGACAATATGTTCCTGGTGCGTGAGGTGCACAAAGTTGCCAAGAGCGAAAGCGTGGCCACAGCGGCATTGAATGAATTGATCAGCGGCGCCCCGCAGACTTCGGGGGCTTACAAGGTGCTGCCCGCAGACACCAAAGTATTAGGCATCAAAATCGATCAGGGCGTGGCCACGGTGGATTTCTCGCCTGAGGTGTTGAAAGCCAATGTGGGAGCCAGTGGGGAAGCACTGGGCATATCCAGCATCGTCAACACTCTGACCGAATTCCCCACCATTCAGAAGGTACAGTTCACCGTTGACGGATCAGTGGATAAAGGGATTGACTGGTGGGGGCATGTGGGCCTGCATGACCAGCCCTTCAAGCGTGACCTCAATTCAGTTTATGAACCCGTCATTTGGGTTACCAGTCCCACTCCCGGACAGTCTGTCAGCAGCCCGCTTAAGATCAGAGGCACCGCCATGATATTCGAGGCGGTGGTAAGCTACCGCTTGAAAGACGCCAGTGGCAATGTGATCGCTACGGGAAACACCATGGCTACAGCAGGCGCTCCGCAGCGCGGTGAGTTTTCTGCGGATCTGGCCTTCACTTCCGGACAGCCGGGCACCGGGCAACTGGAGGTTTTTGAGACCAGCATGAAAGACGGCAGCGACATCAACAAGGTTATCATCCCGGTAGTATTGCCGTAAACGCGCATAGCCCGGCAGCTTTAAAACCGACCGCCAGGGCTTTAGCCATATACGTTAAAATCGAAAGATTAGTAAAAAAATGGCTAAGTAGTGATATAACGGTTTCATGGCTGCTTCTAAGTTAGCTCTTCCCCTGCCGATTGCTCATAACCATGCAATAATGAATTGAATAGCTGGGACAATACATTTTGCAATCGGGATTTGGCGGGTAGGTGCGGATTAAAGAAATAGGCGCTAGAACAGGGATTTGTACTGACTTGTTTTAATGAAACAAAAATCGGGGTTAGCCCCGATTTTGTTTTCTTATGGTACGCCTGAGAGGAATCGAACCTCCGCACCCGGCTCCGGAGGCCGGTGATCTATCCAAACCTCAAGAATGCCGTTTTACAGGGGTTATAATTACCCCCTGGGCGTAATGCTAACAAGCCTAGGCCGGTGACCTTACTCAGCCTCTCTCCTTAACACCACAATCTTACACTTGTATTACGCTCAATGTAAATATTTTAGTGCACGATGTTATAGATAACACCTGGTGCACAGAACCATAAGATCTAGAGCGCAATTCGAGCCAACTAAAACATATAGTGAACGGAGTTGCCTTAAACATAGCATTTTGTGCACGGATACGACCTGATGGGGCCATTTTTAATCGTGTAATTAAATTCATAACCGAACGAATACAAAAGGGGCTGCCCCCAATGTCAATTTGGACATATGAGACAGCCTCTTTATTTCCTTAATCATTGTTCTTTTGGTAACTCATGATTTCTTCCCAAATATCGTGCAATCAGGCCCGACATCTATTTTGCACATTAACAGCTGGTTAGAAATTAGGCTACCAAATAATAAAAAATTAGTCATTATCTGTTTGCTTGGCAAGTGCTTGCTTAAACCTGAAACTCTCTCCATTGATGTTAAGAATATGAACGATTATATCCAGCAATTCTCGGCCAGGCAATCCCGTCAACTTCTGGACGATTTAAGTCACCGCTAACACTGTACTTCCAAGTATAATATGGTGTTATGAATGTCAGGGGCAAAAATAATGTTGTTATCCAAACTATGGTCTTTTTCTCTGGCTTCATCTAAAGCAAGGCTGGCATCATTTGCCGATTTAGCAACTTATGACTCCAGTTCATTGAGTAAATCCTATTTTACTCAATAGTGGCAATGCCTAAGGATCGATGCCCCCACATTGTCATTTTCACCATTTCGACCTGTTCTACCGGGCATTCTACCATAATTATTACTTCAGACATCGGACCTTTTCGCCTGTTTTTTGAATGCCTGGTTTTACCCCAGAAATAATCTATCAGGCATCCTATAAGGAATCCTCCCATCAAGCCAATAAGACCCCAAATTATTGGACCCCATTCCAATATGAACCCATAAAGAACCCCTAAGGTCATACAGGCGGCACCAAGAATAAATCCACCATCGACCATACTGACCCCATCAGAATGATGAATAGTGTCCAAGATTTCTCTGGACTCACCTCTAACTTCGAGAGGCAATGCCAGAATCTGTTCTTTCTTCAATCCTTTTTCAATTATTTCGGTAACGGCTAGCTCAGTGTATGTAGAGTAATCAAATGAAGCAACTACAAACATCTTTTATCCTCCTATGTAATTTATAGGTTTTTTAAAACTGATGCTCTGGAAGTTGTTTTTTAGATACTGGGCTTGTTCAATATCAAATAGCTTATTCAATTCAACTGTACATGTATAAGCATCCCATACTGCAAAACAGAAAAAAGAGGGAATATTAATAAACCATTGCCAATTTATAATAGCCTTTGCTGCCTGGAAATCTCCTAACGCAGTGAATTCAATAGCCTGAAGAGCATGAGATGAAATAATAATAGATTCCCCAACTATCAGCAGGAAAACAGCTTTAATGGTTTCAGCATTATATAGCTGCCCTAATCCCGGGAGTAGAAGTGACCATGCTATAGTTAAGCGGGGGTTCCGTGGGTTTGTAAATTCTTTTGTGTAA
>DHGD01000091.1 GCA_002402575.1 Syntrophomonas sp. UBA4807 | reverse complement strand
CATTTTCTACCCCATGGCGGCGATCACCGCACAGATGCAGCGGTACTACCTGCTCAATCCCATGACGCAGTACATAGTCATCTTTCGTGACCTCATGGTCTACGGCCGCCTCCCCACAGCCTACAGCCTGACCATCATCATCGTCACTGCGGCCATATCCATGGCCATCGGACTTCTAACCTTCAATAAACTCCAGCGCCGCTTCGCCGAACAGATTTAAGGTAAGATCAGTTGAATATGATAGGTAGCTCTCATGAAAAAACGCCCTGATTCACATATGACACATAAGAGCATCCGCTGGCGCATCCACGATATTCTCATGCCGGTCATGCTCTGGCCACGGGACCTGGTCGGCAGGATATGTCCTCTCCGTGTGCGTCATTTTTACGGCCTGGCCGTGGCCGGTATTCAGATCATCATCCTGTACGGCTGGGGCACCTTCTGGCGGCGGTTCCAGCATTACCGGAAGGCGGAGAAGAACATCAGCCTGTGGAAAACACGGCTGAAACAGGGCATCCGGCAGCAGGAGGTCTTTGAAATAAATCCTGAGCAGTTCCTGCTGCCGGACAAGGCCCGGGTGGCCGTGGTGGTCCATGCCTACTATCCCGACGTTTTCAGTGAGATCTGCGCCCATTTAAAGGGCATGCCTCCCTTCAAAACCGACAATTTAGAAACTGTAACAACCCCTCGAATTTTATTGCGTAAGATATCTCCTTCCAGGTAAGACTAATCTCCTTACCATAGTAAATTGTGCCTGGACCAGAAATTCTAAACTGTGCCACTCTGTCATTAGCAACACCTGTAAATAACTTACTTAACTCTTCAGCATTTGAGGGGAGAAAATTAATTAAAAGTCCGTTTTTGGCAGTGTCGGGGATAATTCTGTAGGACATGCTTCTGCCGCTATCATAAACCAAATCCATATATACCGGCGGAATTCGGAACAAAGTTTTAATGCCAGCCCCCCAAAATGTTAATTGCATATCAATATCCAGGAAAAGAAGAGTATTTGAGCGAGGCACCGAAATCCATTGATTGGTATAACCCTTCCCTCGATTAATAACTACGACATTTTCTTTAGAAGGTTGTGTCTTTCTCTCTAGGAGTAAACGACCGGCATCCGAGTCCTTCAGAGTCAGCTCATAATTTAAAATGATGTTACGCCAAGTAGCAGGTGTGCCTAATAAAGGATGACGTCCATCAATATCCATAAATTCAGCGATTAGAAACTCAGGTGCGTTATTTCCTGCATAATGGCTGGCACTCCAGTTATCCAGGAAAGAGGTATAGGCGGAATATGTCTGTAATACAGGATTTGGATTCCAGCTAAGATTATTTGCCGGACAATAACAGATCTCCCAAGGAACTGCATCCGCCATGCCATTATCATTGTTCTTGATCTCGTTCACCCACTCAGTTGGTAGGCGGTCTTTCTCTAAATTAAGTTGACCTTGTTGATCTAACTGAGCTCGGACATTTTCCAGGCGGACTACTGAATTAATGTTAGACCAGCCTCTTCCTCCCGAAATTATAGCTCCTGCCATAGAAAAGCTAGTGCTGTGATAGGCAGCAACGCCAGGCAAGGTTAAAATCAACGCAGCCAAAAAACCACTGATAACCATTCTTAGTTCCTTTCTGCCAATCGTATTAAGAATCAGTACACTAAACACCGCCAAAAGAAATAGAAAAAAGGAGATGACATGCCCGTCTTGGCGAACGAAACCATGCTTAAAGGCAAAAAAGATAGGTACAATAAATATAAATGCAGCGTAGAACAGGTTTGACCTTTTTCTTAGTAACAAGAACATTAGAGCAATATAAATAGCCAGAGCTAGTACACCTAAAAATAAAAGTATCCTTGGTCCGATGATACTCATCGCTGCACTATAGCCGCTAACAATATCAAGTGAAGCTTTGATCCATCCAATAGAATTCTGAAAGGATTGGAAATAAACCTTTGACAAAAAGATTACCATTAGCAAATAAGCGCCCCCGCTTAAAAGAATAACTTGCCAAGCTTTTTGCCGGTTTTTGATAATCCAAATCAATCCGTAGGCAATAATCATAGTAAGGGCTGCCAAGCCTAGATTAAGTTTCATAAATAAGGATAAACCAGCAAGCAGTCCTCCCAAGGGGGCAGCGACATACCACATTTTGTTGTTATCCACAAAGGAGGCACAAAACAATAACCCCAGTATTAACAAAAAATGGTACTCGTAAAGGTTTATCCAACCAATAACATTTGTAGTAATATAGGCAATGATAAATAGGAAAAACGGCAACAATCGCTTTGCTCTAAATAAAAAATAAAACAATATAGATGCAAATAAGCTGTGAATTATACCCCAAAGTGCCACCCAGTAGGTCAGATTTGGTCCTATGTTTAACGGGTGTATCAAATAGCCTAATGGACCATATGTGAATACTACGTCTTGCCCAAAGACATAATCGGACTGAGCCAAGTAGTTAAGCCCGTATACCCAAGAAGGGTCCAAACCCGCCTGGATAGGCCTATAGTACCCTGGGAAGGTAATGAGTACGAGGTAGATGACAGATAGTAAACCCCAGAGACGTCTATTTTTAAAATATGCAAATTTCATCCTAGCTCCGTCTGAATGACATCCACGCATGCTTGATAAATTCTGTAATGCCTGGCGGAAAGTATACCATTAAAGGTCAAACGTCACTACGTGAGGGGGCTAACCTCTTATTTCCATTAGTATAGATTTCAAATTGTTTTTCCCTATACCCCAACACAGCCTCTTCAGCCTTGTTATACTTCCCAGGCAAACTGACTGTACCATCGAGCACTCTCTTGACGATCTTCTTCACATTATGCACCAGGCACTTATCAGTCAAAATTGTCACCGCAGATAAAAAAGGCTACTATGAGTCCGATCAGAAGATCATCCTCGAGGTTAGATAGATAATCAGGTAAAATTGTGCTTTGCTATCGTCAAAGCTTTTTCCCCACAACCAGGGCCTGCTTGCCCATTACTTGCCAGGCCAGCGGAATCTTAAGGTAAAGTTTCACAAGGAAATCGTACTGAGGCAATCTGCTTTTTGTGGTATAGGGAAGAAATTTAGGGTAAATCTTATCAATCTCAAAGCCGGTTACAACTAACGCCTCAGTCAGGCTCTTATCGCTGAGAGGAATATGATGGTCAAAGAAGTCCCAGTATTGCTGATAAACATACCTTATATTGGGCTGGAGTATCGGAATACCCCCCCCGATCTTGCAAACACGATGCACTTCTTGTAGCACTTGCAGTACCTCTTCCTTGCTTTTCAAATGCTCCAGAAAATTGCTCATGAAGGCAATATCTATGGAATTATCGGATAGAAAATCAAGACGGTGGGCAGAGCAGACGAAAACCTCCACCTCCGGCCTGGCAAAGCGCCTCGCATCTTCATTCAGGTCAACAGCATATTTCTGACGTGCCTTTATGTTGTTGATGAACTCGCAGTAGCCGGCACCGATGTCAAGCACGGTCGAATCTTCAGGCACAAATTTCTGGAAGAAATCGGCGCACAGGACCTTCCACAATCTGTCCTTCTTCGCTACCTCGTCAGCATCAAAGCGCTCCCTGTATAGCCTGGTCTCCATTCTACTTAATTACCTCCCACCGCTTTTTTCAATCGTCCTGCGACGGCATACAGGTACCAGCGAATGTATTTGGGCAGCCAGGCTGTATACTTGAACCTGGATTTACCGGCCGTCCTGGCGTGCCAGACGGAGGGAATCTCTGTAATCTTATAGCCTTTTAAGAACGCCTTAACCACAATCTCCATGCCGATCTCAAAGCCACCGTTGCTCTCTATTTTTATATCATCCAGCACGCGCTTCCGGTACATTTTGAAGCTGTTGGTGGCATCATGGGTGGGCAGGCCGGTCAGCAGGTGGAGCGAAATATCCGCCGTCCTGGAAAGGAATTTCTTAAATCGCGGACCTCCTATCTGGTTGCCGCCTTTCATATACCTGGAGCCGCATACTATGTCATAACCCCGGNNTACCCCATCGTCAACTGCGTCGAAGCCCGTGCGGATGGCATTGAGCACACCGCTCCCAAATTTATTCCTGAGGGGCAGGATATTTTCCACCCCTTTCTCCCTGATAAATTCCTGTACCACCGGCATTGTATTATCGCCCTCAAAATCATAGATGATGTAGATGCGGTGGGGCGTGGCAACTTCAGACTCAATCTGCCCCAATGTCTGCCGTATATTCCCGGCTTCGTTATAGACCGGGATGACGATTTGAATTGAGCCGGAGCTCATATGCCCCCCGCTTCGATCTCCTTTCTCACCCAGGGTATGACCTCATCCAGGGCAACCTCCAGCCCGGTGGTGGCTTCAAAGCCCAGCACCCTTTTAGCTTTTTCCACGCTGGGTATCCTCTTCTTCACGTCATACTGATAAGGTTTATCACATACATAGCGGAACGGCTCGTCTCCCCGTATCCTGCGCCAGATAAGCCGGGCTAACTCTAATATCGTGATGGTCTCAGCGGTGGAGATGTTAAAGTCCTCGTTTACCGCCCTGTCGCTTTCCATGGCAAGCCTGACCCCCTGCGCGGCATCGCCGGCATATGTCAGGCAGCGGATTTGCGAGCCATCGCCCAATATATGAAGCGGGTTCTGCCCCTTTAAGACCTTCTGCACCAGGTCGGGCACGACATGGCTCATGGCGAGCTTTATATTGCCGGAGATAACCTCCTTATCCACCCTGGCCCTTTTCTCACCTATACCAATAAGATTGAAGGGCCTGATTATCGTGTACGGCAGGCCGTATTGCTCCCGGGCGCCTTTAGCAAAATACTCACAGGCAAGCTTTTGAAAGCCGTACGTGGATTGAGGCGGCGGACATCTTAGCTGTTCACCCTCCGGCGTGGGAAAAACACTGGCGGATTCAAAGACCATGGAGGAGGAGATGACGATAATCCTCTTCAGTTTCCGGTTTTTGTGCGCCCGGACGGCAGCATCCAAGCCGGAGGCGATGATCCGCTCATTCTCAGCCAGCAGGTCATAGGCATATTCATGGAAAAGGGGGATGCCGCCGATGATCGCCGCCAGCGCGATAAACTGGTCGCAATCGGCCAGCAGCTCCTTCAGCAATGACACATCTTTGGCATCGCCCTCCACAAAGCGATAGCCCGGGTGATCGCCATAGCTCCTGTTGACCTTCCCGTATTTACTATAGTTGTCCAGCCCGACCACCTCATAGCCGTGATTGAGCAGCTCTTCGACCAGGTAGCCCCCCAGAAAGCCGGCCGCACCGGTGATCAGTACCTTCATTCAAGCACCCCCTTCCTGTTATAAAAATTCCAGATGTCCACCAGCAGCTTATCCTCTTTAATCTTCAATGNNGATGATTATGTCGCAGATCTCAACCAGCTCCTCAGCCGGGATAAAATAGTCCCTTTTCACATAGGGGTCGGCGCAGTAGACCCTGCCGGCCTCCACTTCCAGCAGCCTCTTCAATTTGAAGGAGAGGGAGTCACGCTCATCATCGGAGTTGGCTTTAAAGGCCATCCCGAGTATGCCCACCTTTTTATTCGGCAAATCGGTTTGCCGCTTCAAGCCCTGAAGGATATGGTTGGGAAGGCCCTCATTTATCAGCATGGCAGCATAGCCCAGGAAGAAGGTGTTGG
>DHGD01000071.1 GCA_002402575.1 Syntrophomonas sp. UBA4807 | reverse complement strand
GCTATGACAACGGCTTCTCTGCCGTTTAATACGGCATTCAACCGGACCGAAAACTAAAAAAGGCTTTCGTCCCTTTAAGGGACGAAAGCCTCAATAGACATTCGCTATACCACCCATAGTACGACATACTATCATATGCGTTCCCGATGACGGGGGAAAACCGTCGGAGCCTACTGGATTTCTCGTTCGGTCCGCAACTCAGGAGTGATTTTCGGGTTCAGACTAGTGCCGGGCTTACACCATCCCCAGCTCGCTGAGACGTTCGGCTGAAACGTACTCTCTCCGTCAAGGCCTTTGAAGTGTTGAATTACAATTAATATACTAAGCCGAGAGGGGTTTTGTCAATCGGAAAGGCTGAATAGTTAAAACCTTGACGTACATCTTCTTTGATAAGATATGTAGGCCAGGTGGATCAACCAGTATGGTGCCAAATCCTATGTTTTCAAACTCCTTGATTATCCGCACACTACTTTCATAACCTACCTGCTCTTACCCATGATATAACCCGGAGTGGAGCTAGATGGCGGTGCCTCTGCTGTGCACTTCACCCCCCTTCAGAGTTAACGTACGCACTCCTTAATCCCTGATCTGCATCTGCCATATAAAAAATACATCGAGATTCATAGATTCATGGACCATGGTGTGAGAAAATGACCTTATCAAATCAAAAAGGAGGAAATGCCTTGAACGTAATCGATGCCTTAAATGCCCGTTTTACCTGCCGGGCCTTTAAATCAGACCCGGTAAGTAGGGAAACCATGGTTCAAATCCTAGAAGCGGCCAACCGCGCTCCCTCATGGGGTAATACCCAGCCGTGGGACATTTATGTGGCTGCTGGGGAGGTTTTGGGAGGTATTCGCACTGAATTCCTGGCTAATCTGGCCGATACCATACCTGGTGCTACCGATCTGCCGTTACCCCAGGATTGGCCGACAGCCCTCAAAGACCGCTACACCTCATTGGGAAAAGCTCGCTATAAATTGCTTAGCGAGGAGCTGGGCAGGGATACCCTGGCACAGATTATACAGGAGAGAAACTACCGTTTCTTCGACGCTCCGGCAGTAGTGTATCTATGCATGGATCGCAGTCTGACCCCCTACTCCATGTTTGACCTAGGCGCAGTAAGCCAGAGTATTATGCTAGCTGCTCAGGAATACGGGGTTGATAGCGCCCCGGCAATCATGCTGGTACTCTATCCGCAAATCATCCGTAAGACACTGGCTATACCCGAGGATAAGGCTATCGTGATGGGTGTTGCTCTTGGCTTTGCTGATGCGGATAATATACATAACCGTTACCGTTCCGAACGCCGGTCGGTGGAGGAAACAGCAAAACTTTACGGTTTTTAGCAATTGATTTAACGATTCCTAAAAGGGCCTCTTCTTAATGAAGGTGCCCTTTTTTTATACTTTATAGTAATAGCNNATTAGGCCTGCATTGATTCATTTACCCAAATTTACCAAAAGGTAGTAATTATTTTTAGGCGAATGTTAATATATGAACACCCAGCCGCAGTGTTGTAAGGTTCACTCCCAATCCGATTGAATCGTAGTTTTAATCCCGACTTAAGAAAGGAGAATCTATGCTGATACTACACCGCAAACAATTATTTTTCTGGCCGATATTAGTCCTGCTCCTGCTGGCTTTATTACCATTGTCAGCGCAAGCCAGCGATTATGGCGCCCATGACCTTTCCCCGGGCAGCAAAGGCACTGCAGTCACCCAATTGCAAAAAGATCTCAGCACTCTGGGCTTTTACACCAATAGCATTGATGGATATTTTGGACCGAAAACTGAAGCCGCGGTGCTAAGTTTCCAAAAATCTGCAAACCTTAAAGCGGATGGCGTGGTTGGCCCGATAACCAAAAAAGCCTTAAACGATGCTCTTGAACAACCCAGTGTCGGTACGCAAGATTTAAGCCTGGGCAGTCAGGGTGCAGCCGTCGCTCAATTACAGAAGGAACTTGCCGCTTTAGGCTTCTATTCCAGCACCATTGACGGATCATTCGGGCCCAAAACCCGGGACGCGGTAGTCGGCTTTCAAGCCTCCCAGGGGCTGAAAGCCGACGGCGTGGCCNNCGATAACCAAAAAAGCCTTAAACGAGGCTTTGAAATGGATTGTGGTGCCTCAAGTGGCAGCCTCGGCCCAGCTGCCGTCAGCAGCCAGTCTAAGCCATTACGATAGCCATGAAAAACCGGTGGTTGACACTTTCCGCGCCAACTACGACGGCAGTCCCGCTCAAGCCCTGGTGGGACGCGCAATATGGTATATGGAATATGGTTATATGAAATACGGGCATACTAAATATGCTGCCACTGGTTATATTGACTGCTCCAATTTTGTTTCACTGGTTTATAGGGATTTCGGCTATGCAATCACTTCGGCGGCCAAGAATTATAGCTCGGTGGGAACTAAGGTTGAAGGAGTTTATGCGGCGAAAATCCCCGGAACGTCGAAATATACTTTGGTTGGCACCGACAAACTGAAGCCCGGCGACATCTTTACCTTCTGGAACTCTGACCAGCCGGCCCGGACCCATATAGGTCATGTAGCCATATACATGGGGGAAATCAATGGCAAACCATGCATAATAAATACTTGTTCAGGCAACCCCACCGCAATAGGGATAATAAACAGTTTTTCCTACTGGTATGGGGAAAGCCTCATCGAGGTGCGCCGAGTCTTGCCGTCCAGCGCGTATGCAGCAGGCAACGGTTACAGCGATCAAGGGCCGGTAATACCGGTGACATATCAGATCAAACCGAATAAGCCAATCATATTGCCTAAAGGCCTTGAAACCGGATTCTAAAGCTTGCGGATGATTATTTAGGAAGCGCAAAATATATCATCTTACTCTGGGTTTAAAGAAAGAGGCTGTCCCGTATGTCTGAAATGGACATCGCGGGCGGCTCTTTCTCCATGATCCGGCATATAAGGTGGCGCGCCATCTTCGTCATCATAATCGCCAATTTAGCGTATGAACTATCCAAAATGATTTAATCCGAGCAGCTATTCATTTCTGGCAGCTTCCATAAAAGTGATCGTTCAAGTCATGAAATCAAAAAATGTTGACAAGCGGCGATGGTTAGCATATACTAACTTAGTAGTTAGTTGATGCTAACCCCGAGCAAAGAATAATTCTGATAAGGAGATCGCATAGAATAATGATGCTGGATCAGCTTAAGCAGGGAAAAACCGCAGTTATTACCAAGGTCGGCGGTCAAGGCGCCCTCCGCTGCCGCTTGCTGGACATGGGAATAATACCGAAAACCACTGTGACAATACGCAATATAGCACCGTTAGGGGATCCTTTAGAAATACGCATAAGGGATTATACACTGACCATTCGGCGGGAAGACGCTGAAAAAATAGAAGTTGAACCGGTGGAGGAATAGGGCATGATATTGGCACTGGTGGGAAATCAGAACAGCGGCAAAACAACGCTATTTAACCAACTGACCGGCTCCAATCAACGCGTCGGCAATTTTCCCGGCGTTACCGTCGATCAGAAGTTCGGGGAAATCCGCTTCGCCAAGAACTGCACCGTGGTTGATTTGCCCGGCATCTATTCACTCCGCGCTTATAGCAACGAGGAAATCATAACCCGTGATTTTATTTTGAATAATAAGCCCGATGGTATTATCAATATAGTAGATGCAACCAATATAGAACGTAATCTTTATCTTACCCTGCAATTGATTGAAATGCAGATACCGATAGTTCTAGCCCTTAATATGATGGATGAAGTCCGGGCCAACGGCGGCACCATAAATATTCGCGTAATGTCTCGTGAACTGGGAATTTCGGTCGTGCCTATCAGCGCAGCAAAAAATGAAGGGATTGAAGAACTGATCAATAAAATGATCAATGACGCCAAAAACAAGCACTATCCCAAGCGAATCGATTTTTGCGAGCCGGGTCCGGTTCACCGATGTATTCACGCCATATCACATATAGTTGAGGACCATGCGGAAAAACTTGGGATGCCCCCCAGATTTGCAGCGACCAAAATTATTGAGGGTGATGCCCATATCGTATCCCGGCTAAAACTCAGCCAAAACGAATTGGATATGATCGAGCACAGCATAGTTGAAATGGAAACCGAGCATGGGATGGACAGGGATGCGGCACTGGCCGATATGCGTTACAGCTTCATCGAGAAACTGTGCGGGCGCACGGTAGTCCGCCCTCGAGAAAACCGTGAATATCTGCGCAGTGTAAAAATTGACTCAGTCCTCACTAATAAATATCTTGCCATTCCTTTATTCTTGGGAATAATGCTGGTGATCTTCTGGCTGACCTTCAACCTCATCGGGGCTTATCTCAGCGATTGGCTTGCTCTTGGCATTACTGCACTGACTAATCTGGTTGATCATGGATTAATCTTCTTAGGTATTAACCCGGTTGTCAAAAGCCTGGTGGTTGACGGAGTATTCGCGGGTATCGGCAGTGTTTTAGGCTTCCTGCCAATTATCATAACTTTGTTTTTCTTCCTTTCTATTTTGGAAGACTCCGGTTACATGGCCCGGGTAGCGTTTGTAATGGATAAGCTGATGCGCAAAATAGGTCTATCGGGCAGAAGTATTGTTCCAATGCTCATCGGATTTGGCTGTACTGTCCCTGCGGTAATGGCTACCCGCACCTTATCTTCGGAACGCGATCGTAAAATGACAATCCTGCTTACCCCATTTGTGAGCTGTTCCGCCAAGATCCCAATTTACGCATTATTCACAGCTGCTTTTTTCACTCATTACAAGGCGCTGGTGATGATCGGACTGTATTTATCCGGCATACTGACCGGTATTGTGGTTGCGCTTATTTCCAACCGAACCTTTATGCGCGGCAAACCGGTGCCATTTGTTATGGAACTTCCCAATTATCGATTTCCCGCTTTTAAAAACGTGATGTTGCTAATGTGGGAAAAGGCACGGGATTTTTTACAGAGAGCTTTTACGATTATATTTATCGCGACTATCGTTATTTGGTTTTTGCAGAACTTTAATCTAAGATTGAACTTAGTTAGTGACAGCAATGGGAGTCTGCTGGCGGCGATTGGGCAATGGATCGCGCCTATATTCAAACCTCTTGGATTTAACGACTGGCGCATTTCAACCGCTTTGATCACTGGCTTGACAGCCAAAGAGGCGGTGGTAAGCACTTTGGGGGTTTTGACGCAAAGCACCGCGGCGGAACTGCCTTCAGTCTTAAGCTCTATGTTTACTCCGCTTACCGCCGTTAGCTTTCTGGTTTTCACATTACTGTACACACCCTGTGTTGCAGCTGTTGCCACAATCAGAAGAGAACTGGGCTCTGCCCCGAAAGCCGCTGGATTAGTGGCAGCACAATGCGGAATAGCCTGGATAATATCATATGTGATTTACAATCTGTGCAGGCTAATATTATATTAATAACTCCGCACTGCGACATTAACCTCATCAGCTTCAGAGTTGGTAGGTGATATTTAAGGTCATGTCATTACTAATTTGAAAGAAAGGAGGCCGGGGAGGCAATATGAATTTCTGGGACTATCTAATAATTGCGATGGTCATTAGTTGTCTGACAGCATCAATTTATTATACGCGGAGAGCAAAGAAGCGGGGCTGCGGGACCTGTTGCGACAGCAGCTGTCCTGTAAGGAAAAGCGGCCCTGAAGGTTATCATATTTTGAGGGGAGATGAAAATGATGAGGATTCTGGAGGCTGCGGAAAATTATCTTGAAGTTATTCTGGTTGAAAAAGCCAGGTTGGGTCAGCTGCGCTCTATTGATGTGTGCAATGCACTGAATTATTCAAAACCAACCATAAGTATCATGATGAAACAACTTCGCGAAAACGGTTATATAAGTATGGATTCTGGCGGTTTTATCTCGCTTACCCCGAAAGGCACTGAGATCGCAGAAAAAATATATGAACGCCACGTAATCTTATCAAGCTTACTGATGGACCTGGGGGTTGATGAAGAGACCGCCTATAAGGATGCCTGTAAAATTGAACACGATCTCAGTGAGACGAGCTTTGAGATGATTAAGCAGCATTACCTAAAGTATAAGAACGTTTAGTCGGGGAGAATAATCCTCAAAAACCTTAAATCCGCAGTTGTATCTGAATACCGGCTTTCAGGGGTTTGTAAATCTTTCCGTGTAAACGCAATTTTGATCACTAAAAAAAATATTTAATTTTAGAGGTTAGCCTTAATTCACATGTTTCACAAATCGACTTTAATTAACATTCCTGGTGAGCCCTTGAGCGACAGCGTTTTTCTTTTTTCACTAACTAGAGCAAGCTTTACAGTCCGGGCCTCCGTATGCACTAGCTTCAGTAAACATAAAAAGTAAACCGTCATAGTATATAACGCCAATCGCGTCTTGAGTAGAGGATTCTCTCTACACTAACGACTTTCGACTTTTCATCTATCGTGAAAAAGACAATATAGTTCTTTACGAGCAGCTTGTGATATCCTGCCATGGCAAGCCGTTCATCAGTCACAAAAGGACATGTTTGCGGCATGACGGTTAAATCCTCGATAGCTTCCTCAATGGTATCCATCATCTTCAATGCGGTCATCGGCGACGACAGTTGTCCAGAGATATAGCGGACAATGTCACGAAGGTCATTCTCGGCAGGTTCCGATACTTCGACCCTATATTTTCCCATCAGCTATCTCCTGTCGAATGTCTCGCATGACCTCTTCAAGTGGACGCTTTCTGCCCTCTATTACCGCCGCCCTCCCCTCATCAAGCAGGCGGTAAAGTTCGAGTTTGCCATTGAGCATTTCATAGGTCTCAATGCTCATAACGGCCAAATCTCCCTGTCCATTTTTGGTAATAAAGATAGGCTCTCTGCTTTCATGGCAGAATGTCGAGATTTCATTATAGTTGTTCCTTAAGTCCGTGCTGGAT
>DHGD01000022.1 GCA_002402575.1 Syntrophomonas sp. UBA4807 | reverse complement strand
TCAAATACCCCGATGAAATGCGCCGAGTGCAATTAAAACTCTTAATAGAGCGGGACAATCAGGTCTTTATGTCTTTGGAAAGGAGAAGCCCTCCGCGCCTGATACAACAGCAATAGAGAGCTTTTCTTTGTTTTTGAGTTGTATATCTAAGCTTTGCAGATGTCGCTCAATCTATCATACATCCAGATTTCAGGAAGGTGTAACGCAGCCAGGATTGACAAAAGTTCTTGTTTGTTAATTTCTTGATAATATGGACGGGGTAGCCTAGCTATGATTTTTTGTTTCTCTCAATGTCTGCCACATAGCGTCATCAATCAGCCCTAAGCGCCATAAAGCCACCCCGGCTAAATTATAGCGTTTGGCTATGCTTATCTTGGCGCCTATGCTGGCGGCGGTTTCACTGGGAGCGGATATGCCCAGGATCAGTTTGTTGGCGGGGATTGAAGCTAGGGACATTTTCACCGCTTCAGTTACCTGGGGTTCTGGCTCCGGCTTGGGTCCATAATCGTAAGCCATAACAATGATGCGGTCCGCAAGCTGGCCTAAGGCCTGGTAATCATAACCTGGATAAGCGCTGTTGGGGGCGTGCAAGGTAAGTGTCAATCCCCTGCCGTCAGCCTTCAATTCCTGGTTCAGCAGTTTTACAAAGCTGGTAAAGCGCTCTTGCACTAGTTCAAGCTGTTCCCCGCTATCGTTGAAGCCCAAACCCTCAAAATCCAGATTAACGCCGCTGTAATACCGGGCTTCGGAGGCGATGTCGCGGGCTGCCCGGGACATGGCGGCGGAATTCTTCAAAAATGCGGTAATAGTGCCGTCACTATCAGTGACATGAACTACCATTTCGCTTGATAAACCGTATTCTGCGGCACTAGCTAATACCTTTTCCCATCCTTCAGGCCGTTGCCATCCGGTGCGGCTTTTATTTAAGAGATTACCCTGACCATCGATACTGTACCACCCCAGGGCCAGTTCATCCACTATATCGGTTCTTCCTAAGGCAGTTTGAGGATAGCCGTGGCCGAACAGATCGGTCCAACTGCTGGTCTGACTGTCTCCCAGAGCGTAAAATCCTATCACTGTCATATCTTTAACGGGAGTAGTAATACTGGCCCGATATAGGTTCCCATCCCAGGCGACCTCACAATTAAATGCCTCGCTGAAAAAACGTAAGGGGATAAGGGTGCGGTTATTCACTATTCTCGGTGGCGCTTCCAGGGTGACCGCAGTGCTGTTTATGTACGCGGTGCGGCTGTCGATTTGCAGGCTTACTGAGGTGCGGCTATCACTGGCCTTGACAGTGCGGGTTGGAGCATCCCAGCTAACCGTTATGTGCATGGCCTCAGCTATAGCCCGGAATGGCACCAGGGTGCGACTGTTCTCAATGATCGGCAAAACGTCCATTATCAGGGGCAATCCGTCCACATACACGGTGATGGGCGGCTGCGCCTGAACCGAACCAGCAAAAGGCTGACTGGCAACCAACATTAACGCCAGCAAGAATAACGATAACATACGTTTCATTATGTAAAAACCCTCCTGCAAAAATAATGGGTACCGCGCCGCATATGCCTCTTTCAGATAGCTTGGCTGTCAAGGCAGCATGGGCGGATACATCATAATGGCTTGATTGGCGCAAATGAATTCATCCCCGATTTCCCTGTCATTGAGGTCATATACTTTTCGCGCCAGCACATTATTGCGGGTATAACCACCCCACCATTCGGCCTTAATGATGTGCTCCCTTTCATAGACCTCATACCTGAGCGTGAGCGGCTGGCTGCTGCGCCACTCTCCATAGAGATTCTGATCATCAAGTTTTATTAAGAGCTGGTATGGCCATTCGGTATTATTGTTTATCTTAAGATCAACATAGTTATAGACTACCGTAGCCCCGCTGCCAAATGGTTGGAGGCGATTGCTGTCGGGGAACACATCATAATTGTGCCTCGAGCGCTCGGTCACTGTCAGTGAGCTGTGGAGGGTCATCCAGTAGATCAGATTGGACAACTGGCACAGTCCCCCTCCGGTTCCAGAGCAAACCGCTCCGTTGCTTAATACCATGCCTTGCAGATACCCTTTGCGGCGGGTGGGCTTCCCCACCAATCTCCAGAAAGAGAAGGCTTCGCCGGGTTGCACAACCAACCCGTTGAGACGCTCTGCTGCCAAACGCAGGTTAGTGATCTTGTTGTACTGCAGCTGCATATCTGCTTTTTGCAACGGCCTGATCAGCGGAGTCTGGTGGCTGGCTATGATATAAGGCAGCGAACTCACGGGATCAATAAAGCTGGCATAAGGATTTCCCGGGAACAGCCACTGCAGATACCGTCGCCCGGTGAAAAACGCCTGCCCCAGGACCAGGCGCAACCGGGACCTCTGTACGGGTGGGCGCGGTAAGGCAGAATCATACAAGGTTAATCCTTCTTTCGCGGCAGTCGGTTAAAGCAACATCCCATGTATAATAGCATTATTTATGCTCCTTTTATTTATTGTCTGCACTGACTTCACACTACATACCATTTTACCGTATTTAATTACTTTACGATTAGATACGGTTAAAATTGCACCTTCGTCGGATTATATTACAGGCTTAAACAATTCTCAAGACCGTCTCATTAGTTTCATGCCTCATACTACCAGTCTATCCTTTGGACAAAGTCACGCACAGGAAAAGGCTGGCACCGCGCGCTTACTCAGACAAATCACGGCTAAATTCGTTAATAGCCGGTTCCCTTCCGCGGTTTACAACGCCGTACATAATCCTTCATTTTGCTTTAGACAGGCTCAAAGGATAGCAGGCATCATCTTGGCCGAATTAAATATTGACAGGCTACCTCATAATACTGTATATATATACTATGTACGGTATATAGCTTATATTCAGTATGTACGGAGGTGAAACATGCGCATTGTCATTTCCAACGCTTCATCCGATCCGATCTATGAGCAGATCCGCCAGCAGATCCGGGGCCACATTCTCAAGGGCGAACTACAGCCCGGCGATGCCCTGCCTTCGATCCGCAATCTGGCTCAGCAACTGCAGATCAGTGTGATCACCACCAAGCGGGCCTATGATGAACTGGAGCGCGACGGTTTTATTGAAACTGTCAGCGGCAAAGGCTCATTTGTGGCTCCGCAAAACCCGGATATGATACGGGAAAAGCGTATGAACCTGATCGAAAGCCGAATGGCCGAGGTTGTCAAAGAAAGCATGTTGCTAGGCCTGAGTTTGAATGAACTGCAGCAGATGCTGGAGTTGTTATACAGGGAGGTATAGTCTTTGGATAACATTCTTGAAGTCAAAGATTTGAGCAGGAGTTTCCCCGATTTCCAATTGAACAAAATATCATTCAGCCTGCCCAGGGGCTATGTGATGGGCTTTGTAGGCCCCAACGGTTCCGGCAAAACCACTACCATCAAGCTGATCATGAATCTAACCAAGCGCGACAGTGGCCAGATTTCAGTATTCGGCCTGGATAACCGTGCCAAGGAGCGGGACATCAAACAGCGGATCGGATTCGTTTACGATGAGAACCATTTTTACGATACCCTTACCCTGGAGGAAATGAAGCGGGTTGTCGCCCCCTTCTACCACAGTTGGGATGAAGCCTTATATCGCCGCTATATTAATGAATTCAATTTGCCGGTGAAGAAAAAGATACAAGACCTATCCAGAGGTATGAAGATGAAGTTTTCTCTGGCGTTGGCCTTATCCCACCGTGCCGAATTGATCTTGATGGATGAACCCACTTCCGGATTGGACCCGGTGTTTCGCGCCGAGCTCCTAGATATTCTTCAATCTGAAATGCAGGATGAAAAGCGCGGCATATTGTTTTCATCCCATATCACCTCTGATTTGGAGCGCATCGCGGATTATATCTGCTTTATCAACAATGGGCAGATAGTGTTATCCGATACGCGAGACAATGTAATTGATAAGTATGTGTTGGTGAAAGGTTCCCGAGATCAGCTGGATGACGCAGTTAAGCCTCTGTTTGTAAGCATTCGAGAAAATGACTTTGGTTTTGAAGGCTTGAGCGATCAGCCCGGCACAATCAGAGGTTTGTTGGGCAATCGGGCTCTATATGAAAAACCCAAACTAGATGACATTATACTCTATACCGTAAGGAGGGACCGGCATGCCGCAGTTAATTAAGAAAGAACTAATTCTGCAAAAAAAGATGTTTATTTTCGGCCTGTTGTACAGCATATTTCTCTTTATAGTATTCTCCAGCAATGATTTCCGCGACTTCGCCTATAGTATGGCGGCAATCGGTATAGCGTATATAACCATCATTGGAATTGCACAGTCTGAATACAAAAACAACAGCGATATCATCATCAATAGCCTGCCCACTACCCGCCGGGAGATAGTAGCGGCAAAATACCTTTCGGTGGTGACCTGCACAGTGATAGCCTTGCTGATAGTGGGCGCAGTGGGTATCCCCTTCAGCCTGATGCCGGCCCCATTTGATTATCGCCTCTTAAACGGGGTGGATATCATTACCACTATAGTATGCGTGCTGTTGCTGGCGGCTTTGTCACTGCCCATATATTTTTGGACCGGAGCGCCCTGGATTCGGGTAGTCAATATTGTGATCTTTCTCTTGATATTCTTTGCCCCGGCTCAAATTGCGGAATTTGCGGTCAACAATCATCAATCCCCGACCATTGCCGCCATCACTCAGCTGATCAATTACCAGTCCTGGCAGCTGGCCCTGGGCGGTATGGCAGTGATGCTGGTACTGATGACGGTTTCGTATTACATCTCGTTTTGCATATACATGAAAAAGGATTTCTAAACATTGGGGGGAGGCGTCGTCATAAGCATTACTACGCCAAGTACAGCAAATACTCCTCCAACAACCTTGCTCAGAACTTTTTCATTAATCGTATTGGCAAATCGTGCTGCTAAACGACCGCCGATAATTGTACCTATCGATCCAATTATTGCCGCCCGCAAAGGGAGATTAGAGGTAAGGGCATGCCCTATAGTCCCCGATGCCGCTGAGAATGCCATGATAAGAGTTGACGTACCTATCCCCTCATGCATGCTATACTGCATAATAAATACTAAAATAAGGAGTATCATAACTCCGCCGCCCGCTCCAATCAAACCGGTTAATATCCCCACTAAAAAGCCAAGCAGTAAACCGGAAATGATAACATTGGACCTTAAAAGTCTTAATATAAGGGACGGTTGAGTAGTGTTATTCTCGTCAAGCGNNTGACATTTTATTAGCTTGGGGCGTCTTAATTCCTCTACCCCAAAATGTTACCGCCGAAATAAATAAAAATATGCTGAAGGCACTGCTCAAGCCGACATCGGGAACCGATGGTGCTATAAAACTGCCTACCTGAGCACCTACAACAGTACCTGCAGCTATCCAAATGCCTTGCTTAAAGTTTAGATTTTCATTTTGATAATAGGTCCATGCTACAATTAATGCAGCCACGGTGTTTATGAAAAGACTGGCTCCTATGGCATCAGGTACAGAATAGCCAAGTACAACTAACGCCGGTACCACAATCATAACTCCGCTGGCACCGATAAGACCCGTTACAACACCGGCGGCACCACCTATCAGCAAAGCAAAAACAGATTCCATATGACAAATCACCCTTACTTGTTCAATAATCTCATTGAGTCTGGCCAAGCTATATCAATAATATATTATTATTGGCATAATAGTGATGATAAAAACTAGAAAAGTTGGGTTTTCTCTGCTCAAAAAACGCCCTTAATGAAACTCGCAACTCCCGGAATTTTGTACCAAAAATAAAATATACGTCTTGCCTGGCTTTGTTTTCCCACCAGGAAGTTAAATTTCCCTTTTGGATTTCAATATTGGCCTTATTAATCGAAAGAATATGGTCTATGCAATTATCCAAAAAAGCCCGGTCATGAGAAACCAGGATATAGCCGCGCTTGGATTTCAGGTAATCACTAACCAGTTTTCGGGCATTCATATCCAGGTGGTTGGTCGGTTCGTCAATCAGCAAGAAACTGTTTTCCTTCAAGAACCTGGCAGCAAGCAGCACCTTGGTTTGTTCGCCATGGCTAAGGGTGTTAAATGGGCGGTATAGAACATCTTCAGCAACATTGAGAAGATTCAACTCGCGCATCAGCTCCCATTGCTGATACTCCGGGCAAATGATATCAACACTATCCACAGTATTAATTTCCGGGTCAGTCACCTGATACGGAAAGTATTCAAAACTAACCGATGCAGGAATATTGCCCCGGTAGGGGTACTGGCACATCAGCAGCCTGAGAAAGGTGGTCATTATGCCGCACTTAGCCAGGATCTTGAAGTGGCAAGATCTTTGGCCCTTGTTTCCGAAACCGGGGCATTGAAGTTCAAACCGCCTGGGCGCCATTGTTCATAAATGCCTTTTCCCAATCATCCACATAAAACCCGGTAGCCCACTCAGCCATAATAACGCTGGTCCCTGCTTTTAAATCCATTTCTCCCAAGGGGATACTGTCCAGATGTTCGCCGCTGATCCCAAAGACATACAATTTGCCGGGGGTCTTGATGACAGCTATATCCTTATTGGGGGAAGTAAACGCATCCACGGCATTAGGGACCCGGTCTTTTATGCTCTGCCAACTGAGATATAAAGTATCGTAAAAAACCAAATTAGGAGGCGGCATGCTATTGATATTAAACTCCATCGTTTTGGGGGTACCGTCCCGCTGATAGCTTATTCTCCCCAGCAGATGCCAATGCCCGTTTCTACGGGTCAGCCCGAAATTATCTTCATTGAAATCCTCATCAATCAGTGTGATTCCTTGAGTATGCAAGGTTTGCAGCGCTTCTTGCCTGGCACGGTGGTAAGCTGACGATCCCGTTTCTCCCAGCAAGTCCGCGGCTTTGATTCCCAGGAGAGACGATAATTGATCCACCGGCAATACCTGCAATTGATCCGCACCGCCGTTATTCCTGGCTATGGTTACATAATCATTGCCGATATAATCAACCGCAATGCTTTGAGTGCTTAAAGGCGCTGTTTTTGCCGAATTTTTATCTTCTAAGACATCCTTTGTGGCCACATTATGCGCCCACAATTCTGCCCCCCCCTGGTTGATGCCGCTTTTTACCTGCAGTTCCCAGAAGCCGCTGTGGCGCGGGAAAAAGATGTCTTTCCTGCTCAGAACCGGACGCAGTTTTTTGTCGTCCGCTGCTATCCAAACCGTCTTATAGCTGTAGCCATTGCCGGAAGGTACTCTAATTCCCAAAAAAACACCTGAAGTGCCTGTATTGTTGAGCTGATTGTTTTCAGCGACATTTGAGTGAGCGACTGATGAAGGGTCGTCAGCCTGATCAGCGACTTTATGAAGCAGCAGCACCTTGTTTTGTATAAAAGCAATGACGGTGGCGTCATCGATTCTCATAAACTCGCCCAGATAATTCGCGTCGGCGAATACAGTAACCACCTCAACGGTTTGGTTAATCGAGGTCAGGTAGTTGTCTGGCACGATATACTTGGTCATCAAATAATCCCTTGGATCTACCTTTTTGATTTTATAGGCAGGATGCTTCCAGGCCTTACTGCCTAATATCGCTATTTCCCGGCTGAACTGAAGAGGAACGGTCTCAGAGCCAAATTTGGCGGCATTCCAGTATCCTTCCGAACCAAGCTCCTCGATAACTGCCCATTTCCCTTCTATTGGGCAGATATCGTACACCGGCGGCAGAATCTTGCCCGCCGTAGTCCAGGACAGGTTGGCGCATCCGCTTAACAAGAGAAGAAATAATACCAGGAAGATTCTGCATTTATAAAGCATCCGGCTTCTCCCCTTTAGGTAGGATTATCTCTACATCGGTCCCCTGGTTCAACCGGCTCGTTATATCCAGCTTGCCGCCCATCAGATTGACGATCTCCTCGCAAATTGACAGCCCGATGCCATTTTTAGAGGGCGAACTCTTCCCCTTATAGAATTTTTCCTTGACCATGGGCAGTTCATCGGCGGATATCCCGCAGCCACTGTCAGATATAGTGAATTTGAAGCCTTCTTTATGATTTTCCGCTGTGAAACGGACAAAACCGCCGGGATGATTAAAATTGAAAGCATTGTCCAAAATGTTAATAAACAACTGTTTCAGCCGGTTTACATCCGTAAAGGTATTGTGCAGGTTATCCGCATAGACCACGGTAAAATCGATGTTTTCCCGTACTGCTCGGGGTGTCAATTGCTTACGCAGGTGTTCACAGAGATTAATCAGGTTTACTTCTGCAGGGTTGAGCTTAATTCTGCCCGAAATGAACTTAGAGAAATCCAATAGTTCCTCAACCATCCCCGTCAGCCGGTCACTCTCTTTGGCTATGATACCCAGGCCGCTTGTGAGCATCTCTTGGTGCTGAAAGTTTTCACTCTGTAAGGTAATGGCCCATCCCTTGATGGAGGTCAGTGGGGTGCGCAGTTCATGTGACACCGACGAAATAAAATCATTTTTGAGCTGCTCTCTTTTTACGATTTCATCAGCCAGATAGTTTAAGGTATCCGACAGCTCGCCAACTTCGTCGTCTCGTTTTTTTATGCTCTTGATCTGAAAATCCCCGGCAGCCATTCGCTGCGCCACAGCGGTAACTTCCTGTAATGGCACCACGATGCTATTGGCTAAAAAAATACTCACCGACCCAACGATGAGGATTACTAACACGCCAATTAATATGAAGATTTGCACGGTTCTGGCGATATCCTGGTCAACCGCGCTCAGCGAAGCCATAAACCGCAAGGCGCCCACGATTTCCTGGTCTGATTTCAGGGGGCTGGCAACCGCCATGACTTTTTGCCCGTTTATATATCCGACCCATACCCCGGTTTGGCCATTTAACGCATCCTCAATGTCGCCTCCGGCCATATCGGGGTTAATGCTGCCATGGGAATCCATAACAATATTGCCATGCTGGTCAGCGATCTGTACTTCGGCATTGCTCTGGTTCCAGAAGGCATCAACATTATAGAGCACATTGTCCTGCAGCGAGGTATTGGCAAAATACTTGGTGTACATATCCGTGCAAATATTGAGTTGGTTGGTGAGGCTGCCTTCCAGGCTGTTATAATAGTTCTGTTTAACGATATAAATTAGCAGTATTTCCAGAATAACCACCGTGCAAATGATTACTATCATGAAATTGGCGGATAATCTTGCTCTGATTCCTTTCATGATGTGCTCCTATTGGTTTCTGTCTGCCACCTGTACCCGACCCCCCATACGGTCTTTATATATTGAGGCTCAGAGGGATTGTCCTCTAATTTTTCCCGCAACCTTCTTATATGTACGTCCAAAGTTTTGGTTTCGCCAAAATAATCCTGTCCCCATACGACATTCAACATTTCATTGCGTTTAAGGGCTTTACCTTGATTTTCCATAAACATCTTCAGCAAAGCAAATTCGGTAGGCGTTAATTCGATTTCGGCACCGTTCTTGAAAAATTTATTGGCAGCAATGTCCAGTAGCAGTTTATCGCATTGAAGCACATTATGACTCACTTTAAGAATAGCGCGGCGCCTTAACATGGCCTTGATTCGGGCTATCAGTTCCAGAGGATTGAACGGTTTAATCAGATAATCATCCGCGCCCAGTTCAAGACCGAGTATTTTATCAGTATCCTGGCTCTTGGCCGTTAACATAATAATAAAGGTTTCGGGACTCATTTCCCTAACCCGTTGGCAGACCTCCAAACCGCTGATTCCCGGCAGCATCAGATCCAAAACTATAACGTCGGGTCGAAAACTCTCCGCCGTTGCCAGGGCTTTTTCCCCGGTGTCTGCTTCTCTCACTTCAAAGCCCACCGCACTGAGATTAAGGGTTATAAAAGCTCTGATTGATTCTTCATCTTCTACCACCAGGATTTTGGTTTCCTTAACTGTCATCAGGCTCTCCGTTTCTCAAAAGCAAAGCTGGATGGGGTATATCTATCTAAGGGGTGAGGGCCTTAAGCAGCAGCGACACATAGGCTTTTACCCCTGCTGCTTGCAGGTGAACTCCATCAGCTCGGAAATATTCGTCATGTCCACTGCTGGCGGAATGCCAATCTATCATGTCTACACCGGAATGCGTAGCGGCAATTCGGGCCAGGGCTTGATTGACCGTGCTTTCCCACGGTTTCGGGACTCGGGCATTGATTATCACGACTTTCCGGTCATTTCCCAGCAAATTCAGTATATCCATGAACTGTTTTTCTGTAAATGCTCCATTTGCTCCCAGCTCTATTATTACCGTCTTTCCCAGGTCCCCGTGGGACTGGAGATTTTCAATCACCTGTGGGGCCTGGTACATTTGCCGGCCAACAGCGGCATCAACGACCATGTCCGGAAAAAGCCTTTTCAGCTCAGGTTCCACTCCCACCATGACCGAATCACCGATAACCGTGACTCCTCTGCCGGTGAATCCAGGGTGTTGCTCTAACTCCTGATTAACCGTGTCTTCAGCCGCTGGGACCTCAACTCCATTTTCTCCTTCCATAACTGAATCATCAACAATTACATTTCCTCCGCCATTAGGTTGGTGTTTGGGGCCTGAAACCCGGTTTGCTCCATCAGTGACCGGCGGGAACGCAGCGCCAGCGCCGTTACTTTCTCCCTCTGGGCATGGCGCTGTATCAGCTGTTTTATTGGCATTAAGCAACTCAGATGGCGTACCCTTTGGCTGCGCCTGGCTGATCATTGAACACCCGCTCAGCGCCAATACGATTACAGCAACAACACACATTACGCTGGTCAGCGAGGCCTTACCCGGCCGCCTTAATAACCCGAGTCGCAACCTGAAAGCGTTTGCTAACTGCGCCCAAGGCTGTTGCCATTTTCCGTGCCGAATCGGGTTTTCGATGAAATACCATGAAAGCGCGGCCAGTATAATACTTAAAACCGTCTGTTTAACAGCCAGTAGCATATCAACTCCTGCGGTATTGATACTCGGGCTGCTTAATAATATGACCGGATAATGCCACAGGTAGATTCCGTATGACCATACCCCCAGCCAGCGTAATGGCGGAAATCCGAATAGCCTCCCCAGACGGCTGGCAGGATGAGCCAGAACCGCCACCAGTACAGCAGAGATTATTGAGAATAGCACCAGGCCGCCATAATAAAGAAAAGATTGGTATTGATTGCTGAACCAGATCATGGCTAATACGGCCACGAGCGCAGTTCCTCCGGCGGCATCAAGTTTCAAACGCTGCCGAGAGGACAGATCAGTTGATAATTGACGACTGGGCCACATTAATGCCAATACCGCGCCGATCAGCAAAGCAAAGGCCCGGGTATCGGTTCCGTAGTAAACCCGGTTGGGATCCAATCCAGGTTGATAAATAAGCGCCATGGCGGCGGAGGCAATAGCCAAAGCCGTTATCAAGCTGATCAAACGGCTTTTTCGCGGAACATAGCAGAGTCCCAGCCCTAATAGCAATGGCCACAGCAGGTAGAACTGTTCCTCCACTGCCAATGACCACAGATGTCCCAAAGGTGAAGGAGGTCCGAAACTATCGAAGTAAGACACTTGTTGAAAGATCAGCCACCAGTTGCTGGAATAGAATACCGCTGCCAGGATTTCATCCCATAATGATGACAGGCGGGAGGGATCAAACAAGTATATCCACAGCATGACTCCGCCCAGCATGGTGAACAGTGCCGGCAGCAGCCGCCTTATCCTTCCTAGCCAGAAGTCTTTTAGGTTTATGCTCCTGGAATTATACCATTGCGCAGCCAAAATGTCGGTGATAAGATAACCGGATAACACCAAGAAAATGCAAACCCCTAAAAGCCCGCCCGGAGCCCAGGGCAGGTCCAAGTGGTACGCAATTACCGCCATTACTGCCAAAGCCCGCAGTCCATCCAGCCCCGGCATATAGCGTCGGCAGTCCGGCCGCTCCTTCTCTTCATACTGAGCAAGCCCTATTTCCCCGCCCCGTTCCATTGGTTAATCACTCTCCACCCGTCATAACAAATTAGTGCCAATGCGCCCTTTTTCAACACAATAGCAGCTTATCTCGGTAATTGCGTTACAAAATGCTTAAGAAAGGTTACAAAAGGGTAAAGCAAGCAGAGGGGCGCGTTTTTT
>DHGD01000008.1 GCA_002402575.1 Syntrophomonas sp. UBA4807 | reverse complement strand
TGAATGCAGCAGATTACTTATGCAGATTAATCAATCCAGAATATTAATAAACCAGTATCCGTCTTCCTCAAAGGGTTCTCCGAAGCGTAAGGACAAAGGAGCAGAAAACAGGGGCCCGTCAGTAACCACGGTATGGTATTCGCCATTTTCTCCAGCCGCGTCTGCGCCTTGAGCTTCGATTTCATCTAGTACGGCAACATCCAGTTCGCGCCCCAGGAAACTCTTGCCCAGTTTATCGCCCTGAACCACAACTATCGTAGCCTTGAAACCGGCCTGCAGGAAGTCAGTCAAAAGCTGCTTGCGGTGCTGCCGCCATAAAGGATGATAAGGAGTAATGCCAATGGGTTTGCACACTCCTTTTACCCACTGCAGGTGGTCGTCTATGTCTATGTCCCCAAAGACGCCATGTTCAATCTGCCGGGATTTGAATTCACGCAGTACTTCAGCGAATACCGAGGTGTATTCTTCCCAGGAGGCGGAGCGCACTACCAGAGGAATCCCCAAGGCCCGCGCCTGATTCTGCAAGACCTGCAGGGGCAGACCGTGGGAACGTGATTTATCTCCCCCCTCAGTGAGCATGGTGAGCAGGCAACTGGGACGTCCGCCTTTTAATACCGCCAAGTACAAGGCCAGGCAGGAATCCTTGCCTCCGCTCCACGAGCAAAAAAACGCTTTATCTTTTATTGGCATTCATAACCCCCCCAAACTATGTTACCGGAATTCTAGAAGTAAACCATCCCAAAGGTTTGCACTTAATGTCACATATTCTAATCACGAGTACTGAAACCCTTTTTTAGCAAAGGCATGGCCAAAATATATTTTGAATATTTGAAAATTCGCTGAGGGGCCAGGTTCAAAACAGTCATGCCTGGCTTGCAGTTCTTTCGCGGCGGCTGCCGATCGCCTTCCGCCAACTGCCAGAAGCAAAGGGGACTTAATGTTCACAAGGGGCCTGACTGAAACAGCCGTCGTTGCGGGTGTGTTTCAGAAGCCGCCTGTTCCTTTCGGGGTTGACGGTGATATGGATGCTTGCCAATGGGTACGGCGTATTGGGCCAGGGATGTGTNNCAAGGACCGTCTGATTTCCTGGGCCATATCCAGGCGGCGCTGCTACCGGTCCGACTTCATCGCTATATTCATAGCATGCTCCCGGAACTGTTGGCTTCATCCTTGTATTCTCATGTAATAGCAGCCTGCCAGGGCCAACTGCAGCGCCAATATGAGGGGCAACCCGTATTTGAAGGTGAGCTGACGGGTCTTATGCCTGAATTGGTACATAGCCAGTATGCCTCCAAAGCTGCCCCCAATAAGCGATACCACCAACAGTTTTTTTTCCGCTATCCTTTTCTCGCCGCGCTGCGCATAGCCTTTGTCCAAAGCAAACAGCACATAGCAAAGGGTATTTACAGCCAGCAAGTAGTAGAGCAGAATCTGATATGCCAATCCGCTATAGATCATGCCACAATTCCTCCCTGATAATTTCACGATCAGAACCCGCTGTTGCTTCGCGCCCGGCAGTAAATAGGCTGAGAAAATGTGGTGATTCGGGATTCAAGGGACCAGATATTTCCGGCTAACCATATTATAACCGAATGGGGGAATTAGCTGTAGACTATGCGGTAATCAGGCAATGAGCTGTCATTTCAGCGGGGGCGGATCGGTAGCATGTTTTTACAGTCGGGCGGTATTAGTTTAACATATAGTTAAGACTGATTCTTGCAGGGTAGGTGAAATCTGCTTGCGTGAGGAAATAATGTTGTCATATGGTCAGGGCCGTCTGGGTATTCAGGTTCAGGCCATTCTGACCGCAGACGGGGTAGCGGTAACGCTCACCGGGGGGGAAAAGCCTCATGTGGGGGGAATGGCGATGAGTGTGCCCCGTTATGCTCCAGCTATACCGGCCCAGCGCCCGCAGACCTGGATCACCCCTCGCTCCGGGCACCGCGACTCCGATGTGGCCGCCCTGGTAGCCGAACAACTGTGTCTGGATACAGGTTGCTGCGTGGCAGTGATTGCGGGGATTCACATCGATGCGGCCATCCCTTCGGAAATTGATATGCTGCTTGATAACAGCCAACAAGCAGCCCGCCTCTTGTCACATAGAATTAAGCAAATATTGGAGATTAAAAATGCATAAAAACCTGCGTTCCTTTATAGAACAATTACGGCGAGAAAATGAAATCGTGGTGGTTGACGCCGAGATCGACCCATACCTGGAACTGGCTGAGATCCATCGCCGGGTGGTAGAGGATAACGGTCCGGCCTTGTTATTCACCCGGGTCAAAGGGAGTCAATTCGCAGTAGTCACCAATTTGTTCGGAACCCCGCGGCGCATGGAAATGGCCATGGGCCCCAAGCCACAGGCCATTGTGCGCCAGGCCATCGACGCTATGCACCGTCTTTTGCCGCCCCGGCTCAGCACCTTGTGGCAGGAAAGAGGCTGGCTGCTGGATGTGGCACGCACCGGGCTGAACTTTATTCCTTCCCATCAGGCTCCGGTGACCAGACAGATCATGAAACCCGTTAACATCAAATCTCTGCCCGCTATCACCAGCTGGCAGGAGGATGGCGGACCTTTTTTCACCTTTCCCCTGGTGTATACCGAAAACCCTAACAACCGGGAACACAACCTGGGTATGTACCGCATGCAGGTTTACTCCGAGACCCAAACCGGAATGCACTGGCAGATCCACAAAGGGGGCGGGTTTCATTACCACGAAGCTGAGCAGTTGCAGCAGTCCCTGCCGGTGACCGTGTTCCTGGGGGGGCCGCCGGCTCTGACGGTGGCGGCCATAACCGCTCTCCCTGAGCCATTGCCCGAATTGCTGTATGCCTCCTTTCTGCTGGGGGATAAAATTGCCATGACCAGAATCCCGGGGCACCCCCACCCGCTGGTGGCGGAGGCAGAATTCGCCTTGTGCGGCGAAGTGCCTCCAGGCTTGAGACGGCCTGAAGGGCCTTTTGGGGACCATTACGGCTATTATTCCCTGGTACATGACTTCCCGGTTTTCAATATCCAGCAGGTTTATCACCGCCCGGATGCTGTTTATCCCGCCACGGTGGTGGGCAAGCCCCGGCAGGAGGACTATTATATCGGGGAATGGATGCAGGATTTGCTCAGTCCCATCTTCCCCTTGCTGATGCCGGGGATTAAATCCCTGCGCAGCTATGCCGAAGCCGGTTTTCACACCTTGAGCGCCGCGGTGGTGCGGGAGAGTTACTTTCGCGAAGCCCTGGCCCATAGCTTCCGCATCCTGGGAGAAGGTCAGCTCAGCCTCACCAAAGTGTTGTTGATAACAGATGTTGACCTGGACCTCCGTGATTTTGCGGGGCTGCTCGAGAACATTCTGATGCGTCTCGACCCCGGCCGTGATCTTATCATCCTGCATCATACCTCGATGGATACCCTGGATTATACCGGGCGCCAGTTCAACCAAGGCAGCAAGGCCATCATGTTGGGGCTTGGCCGTCCCCTGCGAGACCTCCCCAGGGAGTATCGAGGCAGCCGGATCCCTGGCGCCACCAAGGTCAAGGCCTATTGCGGCGGTTGTCTGCTGGTCTCCGGTACCAGTTACAGAGACAATCCTCAGTTTGCCGCTCAACTGGCTGAAGCGGCTCTGCCTGACCTCACACCCTGGCCACTGGTGATAGTCGTAGATGATGTAGCGGCAATTAAGGATCAAACCTCTTTCCTGTGGTCGGTTTTTACCCGCTTTGATCCCATGCTGGATATCCATGCTTCACAGCAAATGCACCAGAATGCTATCGAATACCGGCTGCCCTTTATAATCGATGCCCGTATGAAACCGGAATATCCGGAAGAGTTGGAAGCGCGGCCGGATATCGTGGCAAGGGTCGACCAGCGCTGGGGCAGTTTGTTCAAGAACCCCTAAGCTATTGCTGAATATGGTCCCTGAAACCGACAGCACCGGCGGAGCCCTCTGCTTTTCTCTATTCTGGCTGGATTTATTTCGCGGTCAGGCAAATTATTGCGCGTTAAACAACAGAAATTTTCAATTTTTTCGAATATATAAATAAGGTGAAACGCTACATTCTACTGTCTGGGTTTTTGTAGGGTATAACTATATCAATCTGTCATGTGGCTGGCCGAACAGCCCAGAAAGGATACCGCTATGAAGAAATCCACCTTATGGTTAGTTTTAATATTCACGCTGGTGTTGGCTTACTCCGCGATGGCCAACACCTCGCTGCACAGCTATCTGACCGCCACCTTCTCCTCTAGGGCGGTGTCTTCTGGCGATTCCGGGTCCGCAAATAATTCAAAGCAAACGGCACAACTTCTACCTGATGCAGAAGAGCCCGATCCGGCACTAATATCCAAAACCCCTCGGAGTGAAATCCCTGACTTGATGCCAGATTCCGGGCTGTCAGCGGACACGGACAGTATAGTGTCGGTGACCTCCGTTCCGCTCCAATCTGCTGGTAATAATAATGCGGCTTTAGCACAACCGCAGCCTGGCCCGACAGCGCTCTCCCCGCCCCCACCCCAACCGGCCAAACCGCCGAAGGTACAGAAAAAACCGACTCCAACCGCTAGTTATGCTCAGGAGATGCTGGGTTATATAAATGCAGTCCGTGCCAAGAGCGGACTTGCAGCGCTCACTCTCAGCAAAACGCTGTGCAACGGCGCTTATTTAAAATCCAAGGACATGGCGGTAAATAACTATTTCAGCCACACTTCCCCCACCTATGGCGATCCCTTTTCCATGATGAAGGGGCAGGGCATAACCTACCGCTGCGCGGCAGAAAACATTGCCAAGAACTTCAGCGTACTGGGCAGCCATAACGCTTTTATGGAATCCAGCGGGCACCGCGCCAATATCCTCAATCCATCATTTCATAAACTGGGGTTGGGGTTTTATCAAAAAGGCGACTACCTTTATGTAACCCAGTGGTTCACTGATTGAGTCAGACCGACAGTAAAACAGTTCCCCTTATATGATAGCCGCGGTAGCTAAACGCCGCGTTGCTTGAGAATAGCAAAGCCAAGCCGGACTAACATGGCGGTATGGCGTGGCAAAGGTTAAAATTCCATGTTATCATCGAGTTTTAATTTGGTTGCGATGTAGCGGCGCACCTTCCCTTTTCTTTTATCAAGCCTAAGCCGTCCGTAAAAAACGCCCCGCTATATGCGGGGCGATAATAATGCATACGGGCCAGTCCTGGCGCTATACGATAAATATTAGATAACCCCCGCGGAGCGAAAATTATTGACCTCCTCCTGAGAATAACCTCCTACCGACATCAGGACTTCATCATTATGTTCTCCCAGAATGGGAAATTTAAGTTTTAATTGCCCCGGGGTCCCGGACAGTTTTATTGGTATTCCGGTAAGGCGCACAGTTTTATCACTGCCGCCAATGTTCTCCATTTCTACAATCATATTGCGCGCCTTAACCTGGGGATGCTGGCAGACTTCATCCAATTCCAGTACCGGAGTAAAACAGATGTCGCTGTCAGCAAAGAATTCTACCCATTCATCCCTTGTCCGCTGGGCAATTATCTCAGCGATTTCCTTGATAATCTGCCGTTGCGGCTCCTTATCAAACTGTTGTTCAATGAACTCCGGACGTCCGATTTTTCTGCAGAACTCAGCAAAGAATTTCTCTTCCACAGCTCCAAGGCTTACATATTTACCGTCCTTAGTGGCGTAGATCTGGTAAAAGCCATAACCGCCCGATAATAAACCATCTCCCATAACCGGCAGTATACCCAGGCCCGACCATTCTCCCAGTGTGTAAGCCATCAAGCTTACCGAGGCATCCAGCATAGAAATATCACAGACCTGCCCCTGACCGTTCTTCTGGCGTGCGGCTAAAGCCAGCAGGATGCCAATGACTGAGTGCAGCGTACCTCCGGCTATATCCGCGATCTGAGTACCGCTCATAGCCGGATGGTTGTTGTACACTCCGGTTACACCGGTTATGCCTGCCAAACTCAGATAATTGAGATCGTGCCCGGCCGCATCGCGCAAGGGACCGTCAAGCCCATAGCCGGTTATGGCGCAATATATCAGGCCGGGATTTATGGCCTTAAGCTGCTCATAACCCAGACCCATTTTTTCCATAACGCCAGGCCTGAATTGATCCACTACCACATCACTGCTGGCCGCCAGGCGCTTAAAAACTTCCTGACCTGCCTGCTTTTTGAGATCCAGAGTTATGCTTTTTTTGTTGCGATTGACGGTGAAAAAGCGGGCGCTTTCACCGGCTATCAGAGGGGGCAGCATACGGCCCAAATCTCCGCCCTTGGGGTCCTCCACCTTGATTACCTCGGCGCCGAAGTCGGCCAGCATCTGAGTGGCAAAAGGCCCCGGTAAATATCTTGATAAGTCCAATACACGAATGCCTTCCAGGGGTAAACTCATTCTCTCTCCTCCTCTTCTCTTTATTGCCGTCTCTATCTTAAACTATATCCCTGCTTCACCTCCCCGTCGCTGAAATCTTATTTGTATAAAAAATACCAGTGAAATCCTGACCTGGCAGCCATTAATAAACATAGATGAGCATTTCCATTGGTCATGGTTATGATCGTTGTAGAGGTGCTGTCGATTTGACATGCAATATGGCTGCAGCCATATTATTCACATCCTGCCGCTATAAGCACAAATAGCATACCTTTTGGTATGCTTGGTGCAAATAACCATTTTTGTACTTAAATATATTGTATAACAACCATTTTTGCAGTACAACACCG
>DHGD01000009.1 GCA_002402575.1 Syntrophomonas sp. UBA4807 | reverse complement strand
CAATTCTATTTAACTGGCATATTTTACAGGCCTTGCCAATATCTATTTACAGCAAGGTGGTGATAATATGCCGGTTGTCAGCTCTCCCGATCAAATCAAAACCGAGATTCTGTCCTATCTACCGCTACACATGCAAAGACTGCTCAATAACCTCAAGCCAGAGGAATATCAACTCCTGGAGGAAATCCGCTTAAGGTGCGGACAGCCTCTGCTGGTGCGCATTGGGGAGCGCGAACTGGCGGTTGGCGAGGATCGCCTCACCAGTAACCTGCTTCACGGCTACCGGGTGAAGCAGGAGGACATCTGCCGGGTTATTGCCTCCATCAGCGACAACTCTCTGTATGCTTTTGAGGAAGATATTCGCCGCGGCTTTATCACCATACCCGGGGGGCACCGGGTGGGGCTGGCCGGGCAGGTAATACTAAAACAGAACCACATCGAACTGATCAAGAATTTTGCCAGTCTCTGCTTCCGAGTGGCCCGGGAGGTAAAGGGATGTGCCAGATCGGTCATGCCGTCGATTTTCAATACCCCCCAGATCCTTAACAATACCTTGATTGTGTCGCCGCCGCGCTGCGGCAAAACTACCTTGTTAAGGGACATCACCCGCTGTATATCGGCAGGCTCACCGCGGCCGGGGATGAACGTGGCGGTGGTGGACGAGCGTTCCGAGATTGCCGGTTGCTATCACGGGGTACCGCAGTTGGATGTGGGTCCGCGCACCGACATCCTGGACGGATGCCCCAAGGATATTGGCATGATGATGGCCATCCGCTCATTGTCCCCGCAGGTGATAATCACTGATGAAATCGGCACCCAGGCCGACGCCGGCGCGGTTATGGAATGTATACATGCCGGGGTGCACATTATCAGCACCGCGCATGCCGAAAGCCTGGAGGAATTGCGGCGGCGGCCGATATTGAGAAAACTCATGGCTGACGGGGTGTTCAAACTGGTGATCATCTTGTCACGCCGTAACGGTCCGGGCAATATCGATCAAGTGATAAGGTGGGATGCGCCGTGATAATGAAAGCCGCGGCCACTGTCATGATTATCGCCGCATCTGGAATCTGGGGGCTTTCCGGAGCCCGGCGACTGAGCGAGCGGCAGGAGCAGCTGGGGGATTTGAAGATGGCCCTGGCCTATTTGGATAAGGAGATCTCCTACCTGCATACCAACCTGTCGCAGGCACTACAGAATACCGCCGGATTCACGCGCTGGCCGGTAAACTCCCTGTTTGCCACCGCCGCCCAGGAATTGAGCCGTAAGAAGGGGATTACCGCAGACGAAGCCTGGCTGCAGGGAATCAAAGCCCTTCAGGCGGAGTCGCAGCTTCGTCCCAAAGACATGGAATTGCTGGCGACACTGGCCTCGCAGCTGGGCACCTCGAGCGCTTTTGAACAGAACAAGACCCTGACCGCCTTGGGCGAGGAACTGGCTTTGCTGCAACTTAAGGCCCGCCAGGAAACCGACTCTAATCACAAGTTGTGGTCATATGGAGGTTTTATCATTGGAACCGCAATTGTCTTATTGTTGATATAGATATTTAAGACACAAACAGGAGGTGGCCCGGTGAATATCGACATTATATTCCGCATCGCAGGTATCGGCATTTTGATTTCAGTGCTCTCTATCGTTCTCAAACAAGCGCACAAGGAGGAACAGGCGGAGATGCTTACTCTGGCGGGGGTAGTGGTAGTTCTGATTATCGTGGTGCAATTGATGAGTCAGCTGTTTACAGTGGTGCGCTCGGTTTTCAATCTGTAAACAGCTTGGCTTCCTTGATCCGGCAATAGGCGCAGACAACGAAGGGGAGATGGTTTTGAATATAGCTCAGATAGTGGGATTAGCCTTGATAACCACCATATTGCTGTTAATCATCCGCCAGGAAAAACCGGTCATGGCTGTTCTCCTCAGCGTGGTCTGCGCGGTGGTCATCTTCGCGCAGATGATGGAGAAGCTGGTGGCAGTAATAGATGTTATGAAACAATTGGTGGCCCGGGCCGAGGTCAACTATTTCTTTTTCAGCACCATACTTAAAATCATCGGAGTAGCCTACCTGGCTGATTTCGCTGCTGCCATATGTCAGGATGCCGGGGAAGGCGCCCTTGCCAAAAAGGTGGAATTTGCCGCCAAAGTGATTGTGGTGGTTTTGGCCATCCCTATCATGGTGGCTATTCTGGAATCGTTGATGGAATTGATGCCAGGCTAAACGGCTTTAAGGAGAAAACGCAATGGCCAACGGTACCGGTAAAGATAAGCGCATATTCTCCAAACTGAAGAAGCCGGCTGACCGCAAGCGGTGTACAAGTCTATGGGGATTTTCCATGGGAATCCGCTCTCGCTGGATGGGGACCGCGCTGCTGGCTCTGATTTTATTGGGATTTTCGATGTATTTTCATTCCCTGCCGCTGCAGGCGGGGACGGAGGAGAGCAGCTCCCTTCCCGCTTTAAGCCTGCAACAGGGACTGGAACAACTGGATCTGGACGGTATGGAAGAGTATAAGCGGCAGGTGGACAATGAAATCAACAATTATATGCAGGGGATTTCCCTGAAACAGTGGGTCATCGATTTTGTACAGGGCAAATGGGAATTTAACTGGGCTGATACTGTTAAACGTATGCTGCAGTTGATGATGGGAGAAGTATTAGCCAATAGCGGGCTGCTAGCCAGACTCCTGGTTTTATGTGTCTTATCGGCTTTGCTCATGAATCTGCAGGAGTCGTTTTCCACCGACGTAGCCCGCATCTCTTATCTGGCCTGTTACCTGGCCGTGGTTACTCTGGCGGTGGCTTCCTTTAAGATCGTCTTGAATATCGGCCAGGAAACCATCAGCAACATGGTGGGCTTTATGACCGCCATGCTGCCGCAGATGTTGGTTTTGACCGCCGGTCTGGGCGCGGTCAACAGCGCCGCCATGCTGTTTCCGATGTTGATGACTACCGCCGCCGCTCTGGGCAATGCCATCAACAATATCGTCTTTCCGCTGATCATCCTCTCGGCTGTGGTAAGCATAATGAATCATATGTCAGAGAGCATTAAGCTGCAGCGTCTGGGCAAGTTTTTTACCCAAATGGCGCAGGTGGCTTTGGGATTTTTTCTCACCCTTTTCGTTGGTATTCTCACCATGCGGGCCTTGTACGCTTCGGTGCTGGATAAGACCGCCCTTCGGGCTACCCGCTTTGTTTCCGACAACGCTCTGCCGGTGATTGGCAAGATGTTCTCGGACACTATCGAAGTAACGGCTGGCTACATAGTGATGCTGAAACAGGCTCTGGGGGTGGTAGGGGTTTTGATTATACTTGCCATGATAATCATGCCGGTAATCAAGGTCGCGGCTATAGCCTTGATCTACAAAATCGCCGCGGCTCTGGCAGAGCCGCTGGGCGATTCCAGAACCGCGGCGGTCTTGGAAAGCATGAGCGCCCATTTGTTCCTGATGCTGGGCGCGGTAGTGGCGGTGGCTTTAATGTTCTTCATCATGATCGCTATTGTGGTAGGGCTGTCCAACGGGTGGGGGAGCTTGCGCTAGCAGTTTATACAACGGCCGGGAAATGAAAGGGGGTTTTTAATGGATGTTCTGGTGGAAATAGTCAAAAATCTTCTGGTTATTATCATTTTGGCCAGTTTTCTGGAATTGCTTCTGCCGACCGGCAGCATGAAACCATATGTGCGCCTGACTATAGGCATGTTTGTGCTGATTGCCATTTTAAGCCCTTTGGTGCGCTGGCTCTATCCCCAGGAGGCCCTGCAGATCAACGCCTGGGAATGGTCTGACCACAGCGCCGGGCAGCAACAGATCATGGACAAGGGCAGTCAGCTGCACAACCAGATCCTGGACTACAGCAATTCCGAAGTGCAGTCTAAACTGGAAGGACAGATCAGTGCCATCGCCTTACTGGTCCCAGGAGTTAGTGATGCTGACAGTAAGATTTCACTCAACTCAGACGGCTCCATCCAAAAGGTCACCATCAACGTTTCAGGCGCGGATACGCGGGATACCAGTCAATCAACGGTAGGGGTGTTTCCCGGTGAAGAAGATACTTCCATAGACCCGGCGGTAGAGGCGCGCATGGCAGAGATCATGAAGAATATGTTCGGCCTGAGTGAACAGCAGATAGAAATTCAAGTTAAAGGAGGTTCTTAAAGATGTGGGAAAATTGGTTCAAAAAAGCTAGGCAGCAGAGGCCGGGCCTGTCTTGGTTCCAGAGCAGGAAGGGCAAAACGGTACTGGTAATCGCGGTTTGCATCGGTTTGCTGGCCATATTGTGGCCTGTCGGGCAAATCAATCCCCAACCTGCGGCCAATACTGGCGTAGCTGCCCAGCCTGCCAAAGCCGGCAAGAGCAAGCAGATCGGGGAGCAATTGGAGTATATCCTCAGCCAGATAGAAGGGGCCGGAACAGTGCGGGTGGATGTGATGCTGGCTTCTGAAGGCAGTCGTGAATACGCCCATAATGCCAGGGAAGAAAAACGCGATACCAGCGAGCAGCAGGCCCAAGGACTCAATAAGCGCGTGGTTGAGCAGAGCACCGCTCTCGACCTGGCAGTATCCTCCGGAAACCCGCTTCTGGTAGAGGAGAGGACCCCGGAAGTACTGGGAGTGTTGGTGGTTGCTGACGGGGCTTCCAATGTTGCCGTTAAAGAACAACTGACGACCGCCACCTCGACTCTGCTCAATGTCCCTCTGCATAGGGTGATGGTGGTAGCCGGAAAAGGAGGAAGCAGATAATGATGGTTATGGGAAGAAAAGAACTGCTGAAAATGGCGGCCATAGGTATACTTACAGTAGTGCTGATACTGGGAGCCATAAGCACTGTCAGGTATCTGCAGCAGCCGGTCAGTGTGAATCAGGTGGCGGCGGATTTTAACCCCGTAGAGGACTCAGTGTCCCAGACTGCTGTCACTGCGAGTTCAGGCGGTTTCTTTAATGAATACCGCCTAAACCGTGACCGCATGCGCAGCAAACAGGTGGAGATGTTGCAGGATGTCATTAACAACAGCGGCAGCGACGCCAAAACCCGCGCCGCCGCCGGAATGCGCCTGGTTGATATCACCGCGGCTATGGAAAATGAGCTGAAGGCGGAAAACCTTATAAAGGCTGAGGGCTATCAGGAATGTGTCATCATGGTTCAGGCCGACAGCACCACCATAGTCTTGCAATCCCCTTCTATGCAGCCGCAGCAGGTCAAACGGGTCAAGGAACTGGTCGGGCAGGCGGTTAACAGCAGCCCGGATAAGCTTTCCCTGGTGACCCGCGGCCAGCCTTAAGCGGGGATGAAAACACCTG
>DHGD01000016.1:20039-26522 GCA_002402575.1 Syntrophomonas sp. UBA4807 | reverse complement strand
ATCGCCATGGGCCTGGTGAAAGTTGAGGACCGTTTCGCTATATTAAGTGACATTCAAGGCATCGAGGACGCATTGGGCGACATGGATTTCAAACTGGCTGGCACCGAAGTGGGCGTGACCGCCTTACAGATGGATATCAAAATCAGCGGGGTGAGCCGGGAAATCGTAGAGACGGCTATGGCACAGGCCAGAGAAGGCCGGATGTTCATCATGGACAAAATGATGGAAGCCATCTCCCAGCCCAACAAGGAACTTTCTCCCTATGCCCCGCGCCTTACCAAAATGATGATCCCTACCGACAAGATTCGTGAGGTCATCGGCCCGGGCGGTAAAGTCATACACAAGATCGTGGATGAGACCGGATGCAAGATCGACATTGAAGATGACGGCACCCTGTACATCATGGCCACCGACGGTGAGGCCGCGCAAAAGGCTAAGGCCTTGATTGAGTCCATCATCGCTGAAGTGGAAGTGGGTAAGACCTACATGGGAACCGTTAAACGCATCATGGATTTCGGCGCCTTTGTAGAGATCATCCCCGGAGTGTTGGGCAGCCAGGGCAAAGAGGGATTGGTCCATATCTCGCAATTGGCTGAAGAACGGGTTAATAAGGTCAAAGATGTGGTCGATATCGGCGATCAGATATTGGTCAAGGTGACCGAGATCGATAAACAGGGCCGGGTCAACCTTTCCCGTAAAGCGGTTTTAAAGGCCGCCGTCAAGAACTAGAACAGCAATAAGCATTACCAATACCAAGTAAACCGAGAGCTTCTCGGTTTATTTGCGTTTCTGAATGAGCCCGCCGCTGGTATTTGAAATATGAGGCTCAATATTAAGCTATTAATATAATAATTAGGGACGAAACCGTACCAACCGGTATATCCTCCTCAGGATATTCATTATTTGCCACAGTATGGTTATGCTATGGCCTTTTTTAGCACCTGCCGCAATGGGGGTATAAACTACCGCTCAAAAGTCACAACCATCGGGAAGGATAGCTTTTAAATGAGCATCCCACATGATGGGGTGCTCAAAATGGGGCGTTAGTTATTTTATGGCTTACAAGGATTCAAGATCTATCTGCCGGGAATTATGACAATTCATTGGCCATACAGATGGTTTGCCGGTTCACACCCGATTTTTACCGGGAAATTGAACCCGGTAAGAACAAAGCTGGTTGGTCATACCGCCCTTAAGCCGCGAATATGTATGGTTAAGAGGAGAGTGCAGAGAGGTGGCCGGCAAAGGTTAAAACATATTTCTGTTTTTTGCGAATGAATGCCAAATCACTGCTCTTGCTAACCTTTTTCATCAGCTTTTCCTCCCTGGCAATGTGGTTCGATGGACTGGAACGTGATCTCAATGGGGTGAAGCCCGGAGTCACCATTGCCGGGCGGGAAGTGGAGAGGCTTTTGCCTGGAGAGGTGCGGCAGGTGGTGATGGAGCTGGCCCTGCAGTATCATCGCTATCCGGTTGAGCCCAGGATAGACAAGGCCAGCGGCAGAATTATCCCGGAAAAAGACGGCAACCTGCTCGATGTGGTCGGATGTCAGGAGATGATCATGAACGCCCCTGCCGGGGCACAGCTGGAAGTTCCACTGCTCCCGGTCAAACCCAGGTACAGTAGCCTTGAACTGGCGGCTGCCCAAGAGGTGGTAGGCCAATACCAGACATGGGTGAGCGGCAGTTCCGACCGCCATCAAAACATAGCCTTGGCAGCCAGGGGCGTCAACAATGTCCTGTTATGGCCGGGAGAAAGCTTTTCATTTAATGATACGGTGGGTCCGCGCACCCCGGAAAGGGGCTACTTGCCAGCTCCCATATTCCTTTTGGGGGCGCAAGTCATGGATTATGGGGGCGGGGTTTGTCAGGTAGCCAGCACTGTTTACAACGCGGCGCTTAATGCAGGGCTGCGGATTGATGAGCGTCACGCTCACACCCGGCCGGTGCACTACGTTCCCGAAGGGCATGACGCTACGGTAGCCTATCCCTACCTGGATCTGCGTTTTTCAAATACCAGGGAGGGTCCGTTGATAGTAAAGTCGGGTTTGAGCGGAGGACGCTTATGGGTAAAAATCATGGGGAGGTCAAAATGAGAGTAGTTTATTTACCCTTTAAATGGCTGGGCATCATCGCAGGAATGGCGGTATTACTGGGCCTGAGCCTTATCATCACCATGTTTCAGCAGCAAGCCGGGATTTTTACCAGCGGCAGCGGGGCCGTCTATCAGGGCAACAGCGGCGGCAAAGCGGTAGCCATAACAGTCAATGTGGATTGGGGAGGAGAATACATTCCGCAGATGCTGGAGGCCTTTCAGAGATACGATGCCCGGGCCACCTTCTTTGTCACCGGCAAATGGGCGGAGAACAACCCGGAATTGATGAAAACCATGGCCGCGGCAAATCACAGCATACAGAATCATGGTTATAAACATGTACATTTTAACAGCTTGAACGCTGCACAGGTGCAGGCGCAGATAAAGCAGGCTGAGGATGTGATATTTGCCGCTACCGGCCGTAAAACCGCATTTTTCGCCCCACCTTACGGGGAGCAGAACGGCCCGCTGGTTGCGGCAGTAAATGACCTGGGTTATCAATACATTCTATGGAGCGTCGACACCATCGACTGGCAAAAGCCAGCACCGCAGGTCATTGTGCAGCGGGTGATGAAGAAAGTCCATAATGACGCCATTATCCTCATGCATCCCACCGAACCTACTGTGGCCGCTCTCCCCGCCATTCTAGCCGGCCTCAGGGAACAGGGCTATAAAATGGTGCCGATTGAAGAACTTGTGACCCCGCCTGCAGCAGAACAATAGCGTGGGTAGCGATATGGGGAAAAAAACTTTTCTGATCATGGTGGCCGGGCTTGTGTTCAGCCTGGCCAGCTTCTGCAGCCTGCAGCCGGCTCAGGCGGCAGCCCCCGTCACCAGCTCAAAATATGTCTGTTTGCTGGATTCTGCCAGCGGGCAGGTGATATACGGCAAAAACATCGACGAGAAGCGCCAGGTGGCCAGCACTACCAAGATGATGACTGCCATCCTGACGGTTCAATATGCCGGGCTGGACGAAATTGCATCGGTAAGCAAACACGCCGATCAGACCGCGGAGTATACCCTGGGTCTTAAAACAGGCAGCCAGCTCACGGTGGAAGAGCTGCTTAAAGCTGCCCTGATAAAATCGGCCAATGACGCCGCGGTGGTCTTGGCTGAACATATAGCCGGGGACGAGTTGCTTTTCGCCCACCTGATGTCGGTGAAAGCCTTTGCCATCGGTGCGGTCAATACCCGTTATGACAATGCCTCCGGACTTCCGGGCGGTCGTCAGCACAGCACCGCTTATGATCAGGCCGTCATCGGGCGCTACTTGATGACCAACCCGCTGTTAAAGTCCCTGGTAGGCAGCAAACAGGTCTATTTCAAGCACCCCCAGTACAGCCAGCCCCTGCTGTTGAATAACACCAACAGCCTATTGTCCAGTTACCCTGGGGCTGATGGCATCAAGACCGGAACCACCAATGCCGCGGGCAAATGCCTGGTGGCATCGGCTACCCGGCAGGGGCGTCAGCTTATTGCGGTGGTCTTGAATTCCTATGACCGCAACGGGGATTGCAAGCTTCTGTTAGACTATGGCTTTAATAACACCAGTCAGGTATTGGTTATAGATACAGGCGAGCCGTTCAAAGAGATATTCTTCCGCGAAGGTGAAACGGGCATACTGTCATTGTATCCCGATCAGGATATCTACTTGTGGATGGGCGACGCTCCGCTAAATGTTGAAAAAAAAGTATCCTTAAAATATGACATAAAAGCGCCAGTTTCCAAAAATGAAGCTCTGGGAACTATTCAGGTATATGTGGAAGGAAAGCCGGTGGCCGGAGCCACGCTGCAGACCGCGTCTGCTTACAGTCAGCAGCCGGCCTGGGCGGTCCGCGTGTTAAACGGATTAGCCCGGCGCTGGGGGCTATTTTCTGGCCCCACGCCATTTTGAGCGCATTGTTAAAGCCTTCACAGGCAGTAAGTCAGGAAAACTAATCATAGGTGGGCGTTTACCCCCTGACATTGAAAAAAGAGTATCATTAGACTATGATATAAAAGCATAAGTGGCAAAATATGAAGATCTGGGAACCATTAAGGTTATAGGGGGAGGATAGCCGGCGGCTTAAGCCGGGCAGCAGACGGCGTTAGGTTATATTCAGCGGCTGTCACGGGACGTCTGCGTTTTCAACGGTTGGCCTGGCGCAGGTTTTACGATCCCCGCCGAGGTCCTATAAATTAGCTGGAGGTATCAGTTTTGATAAACAACTACAGGCTGGAAAATGGCTGCCGTCTGGTCACCGAGGAAATTCCTTATGTGCGCTCGGCGGCCATTGGCATTTATATCCGGGTAGGCTCCCGGCATGAAGCGGACTATATCAAAGGAGCCGCCCATTTCATCGAGCATATGCTTTTCAAGGGCACCGAGAGCCGCTCGGCGCGGGATATTGCCGAGAGCTTCGAAAGCATCGGCGGCCAGCTCAATGCCTATACCGCCAAGGAATACACTTGTTTGTATGCCCGCACTTTGGATGAGCACCTGCCTATGGCTATGGATATTCTCTTCGATATGTTGTTTGCGGCCAAATTTTCCACCAAAGACTTTGACAATGAAAAGAATGTGATCATCGAAGAGATCAACATGTACGAAGATACCCCTGATGATCTTATCCATGATGTGTTTTCACGGCGCATGTGGTCGGAACACCCTCTGGGCTCTCCAATTTTGGGAACTAAGGATTCTGTATCAGGTTTCGCGCGGGAGCATATCTGCGGCTTCTACCGGGAATATTACCAGCCGTCCAATATGGTGATAGCGGTGGCGGGAAACATCGACAGCGCCAAAGTCAGGGATGAGATCAGTGCCCGCCTGGAAGGGTACGGCGACGGAGATTTGAATGAAGACCAGGCCATGCCGTGCAACTACCGCTGCTTCTGCAATCTGGTGGAGAAGTCCACCGAGCAGGTGCAGATCTGCATCGGAGTGCCGAGCATCAACTACTTTGATGAGCGCCGCCACGCCTTGAATATCATGAACAATATATTCGGCGGAGGCATGAGCTCCAGGCTGTTTCAATCCTTGCGGGAGGAGCGGGGCCTGGCCTATTCAGTTTACTCTTACCCCGCTTCCTATTCCGACAGCGGGGCTTACTCTGTCTATATCGGTACCAATCCGGGGCGTGTTGATACCTGTTTCGCGGCTTTATACTCTGAAATTCAGAGTTTTTTAAAGGAAGGCATCACCCCTCTGGAGCTGGAAAGGACGCAGCGGCTAATTAAGTCCAGCATGTACCTGGGATTGGAAAATGTCATGAACCGCATGAGCCGGTTGGGAAAATCTATGCTCATGTACGGAGAGGTCCATGCTCCGGAAGAAATCATGTCCCGTATACTGGCGGTAGATGCGGAGGCGGTGCATCAATTGGCCCGGACCATACTGGATACAGAACCATTTTCACTGGCCGCCATTGCCCCGGGGGAGACCTTAAGCGAGGTGCGCAGGGCTTTCAGGCGGCACTGGACAGCGCCCTCGGGGCATAATAGCGATTAATCCCCGGCGGTTTTGTGACAAGGTATTGAAGAGGAGAAACTACAGTGAAGGTATTGATAAAACGCCTGCATTCCCCGGACTTGCCCTGGCCACAATACATGACCCCGGGCGCCTCCGGGGTCGATCTTTACGCTGCCAATGAAGCAGCCGTGGCTATCCCTCCGGGAAAAGTCAAGCTCATTCCAACCGGACTGGCGGTGGGAATTCCGGAAGGCTTTGAAGCCCAGATCAGGCCTAGAAGCGGCCTGGCTTTAAAGCACGGCATCAGCTTGCTCAACACCCCGGGCACCATTGATGCGGATTACCGCGGAGAAATTATGCTCATCGTCATAAACCTGGGGGACAAAGAGTATATTGTGGAAAGAGGGGATCGGATCGCTCAAATGGTCTTCACCCGGGTGGAAAAGCCGCAGTTGGTATTAAGCGATGAACTGGATGAGACCGAACGGGGCAGCGGAGGATTTGGGCACACCGGCCTGTAGGAGGGCTTGATAATGCGTCTGAATGAACTGGTGGGCAAAGAGATGGTCAACATCTATGACGGGATGAGAATGGGCACCGTGGGCGATTCCGATATGCTAATCGATGAGGAGAACGGCCGCATCATATCCATCATCCTTCCCAACCGCGGCAATGCCTTTACCTTCTGGGCCGACCGGCAGAAGCTGGTGATACCCTGGGAGGCTATAAAGAAAGTGGGCCGGGAGGTTATAGTGGTGGATCTCGACCATACCCACATGCGGCTTAAGAACAGTTCCATGTAACTAAGGGTTGGACTCGGCATCGGCTGCACCGGTTCCGCAAAAGGTCCGGTCTTACAATTATATCCGCAGAATTCATTACTTACATGAGCCTTTCGTAAAAGGCGACCCTGCGTCGCCTTATAGTCGCCTTTACC
>DHGD01000016.1:0-20020 GCA_002402575.1 Syntrophomonas sp. UBA4807 | reverse complement strand
CCTTTTGCTGCACAGGAGCAGCCGCTGCCGTGCAACACGTAACGGTTCTGGCATTGGGGTTCGGCATCGGCTGCACCGGTTTTTACGGGGACATTTCGAGGACATTCCCTGAATGGGAACACACCCCTTATTTATTTATCGAGGGCGGGTTTTTCGGGCAAGCTACCTGTAAAAAAGGGGGTTGCTGGTATTGAATGAAATGAACCGTGAGGCGGGGTCCTATCCGCCCTGGTCGCGCATTCCCTCCCTGCAGGATATGTGCCGCGAGATCGGCATCGGTCACGACCAGTTGATTGAGGCTATAGCCCAGGGCCTGAGCACTGCAGAGGCGGCCCGGCAGATGCAGGTATCAACCACTGTTATGGACGCATTGTACGAGCATTTCTACCGCTACGGGATCGGTTCCGTTCAAGGCGGGGATTAAATGTCCTTAAAAGCCGGGTGGAATTACCGCCCGGCTGTCAACTTTTTCACCTCCTTAACAGAGCATGCCTTGAAAAATCCCACAGAATGAGATACTATATTTGAAATTTTATAAGGAGGCCACACCCCATGACCGACAAATTTGCCAAAGAGGGTCTCACTTTTGATGATGTGTTATTAATACCCGGACGTTCTGAGGTATTACCCAATAAGGTCGATGTTTCCACCCGGCTGACTAAGAAGATGCGGCTGGAAATCCCCATTATGAGCGCTGGCATGGACACGGTCACCGAATCGCGTATGGCCATCGCGGTAGCCCGGGAGGGCGGCATTGGCATCATTCATAAAAACATGAGCATCGAAGCCCAGGCCAAGATGGTTGACCGGGTGAAAAGATCCGAGCATGGCGTTATCTCCGACCCGTTTTTCCTCTCTCCCACCGATAAGATCAAGGATGCTTTGGAAATTATGGAGCATTATCACATCTCCGGGGTGCCGGTGACCGAGGGAACCAAATTGGTTGGAATAATAACAAACCGCGATATCCGCTTCGAGACTGATTTCGACCGCTTAATCGGCGACGCAATGACCAGCGAGCGGCTAGTTACCGCCCCGGTTGGCACTACTATGGAAGGCGCCCTGGAAATTCTGCGCAAGTACAAAATCGAAAAGCTTCCCCTGGTGGACGATGATTTCAACCTCAAAGGCTTGATCACCATCAAAGACATAGAAAAAGCCTACAAATACCCCAATTCCGCCAAAGACCACCACGGCCGTTTGCTGGTCGGAGCAGCAGTAGGCGTTACCGCCGATACTATGCGCCGGGTGGAGGCCTTGAAGGCCGCTGGTGCCGACGTAGTCGTAGTGGACACCGCTCATGGGCATTCCATGGATGTGGTCAGAATGGTGCGGCAGATCAAGTCCGCCTATCCCGATCTGGACCTTGTGGCCGGCAATGTGGCGACCGCTGAGGCTACCCGCGATCTGATCGAAGCCGGGGCGGACTCAATTAAAGTAGGCATGGGGCCAGGCTCCATCTGCACTACCCGGGTTATCGCCGGCATCGGAGTGCCGCAGATTACCGCTATAGCCGACTGCGCAGCCGCGGCTGCCGGAAGCGATGTGCCCATTATCGCCGATGGCGGCATTAAATTCTCCGGCGACATCGCCAAAGCCATCGCCGCCGGGGCTGATGTGGTCATGCTGGGCAACCTGTTCGCAGGCACTGATGAGAGCCCTGGTGATACCGTGATCCTGCAGGGGCGCAGCTATAAAGTGTACCGCGGCATGGGCTCATTAGGCGCTATGTGCGAGGGCAGTAGCGACCGTTATTTCCAGGAAGGCCAGCAAAAACTGGTCCCAGAAGGAATCGAGGGCAGGGTGCCCTATCGCGGCTATGTGTCCGACACCATATTCCAGCTGGTAGGGGGACTTCGGGCCAGCATGGGCTACTGCGGGGTAGCCAACCTGGCTGAAATGAAGAGCAAAACCCGCTTTATCCGCATAACCAATGCTGGACTGGTGGAGAGCCATCCGCATGATATAGCCATCAGCAAGGAGGCTCCTAACTACCAGGTAATGGTATAATGCTTATCATGGCGGCGGTTAGGATAGCCGCGGCCGGAATCTTGGGAATTATCGTCGGAAAAGCCACCAAATCCGATAACGGAGCCCAGCTTTTCGCCTTGGTGGCCATGGGCAGCGCCCTCATGGCAGTGGTTTCGACGGAGTTCTTTCAGTTCTTCATTCTGCCCGGCAATGTAGACCCGGGCCGGCTGGCCGCACAAGTCATATCCGCGTTGGGATTTATAGGCAGCGGTTTGATATGGTTGGAAAATAAGCAGGTACGAGGCACCAGAACTGCAGCCAGTCTGTGGCTGACTGCCATCATGGGCCTGCTAATAGGAGCAGGGCTGACCACCNNTAACCGCAGGAGCATTAATCTTTACCATGCTAGTCCTGTTGCTGGGCAACCTCATCGATGTGGATAAACTTTTAGGCCCAAAAACCGAAAACATCTATGTGGATGAATCCGATGAAGAGTGATTACTCGGGCCTGTTAAAAAATCAGCGTTAGGTGCCATCGTTATTGGCGGGACATCGGAGGTGGGTTTGGAAAAAATGGCCGGAAGTATGGACAAGCTGCCTCTCGGAGGGGCCTAAGAATAAAATAAACGGGGGTTTCCCCCCGTTGATGCGAGTCCGCAACGGCGTTAGTAGCTGTGCTGGCTGGTAATATTGCGCTCAGCTATTTCTATGGCTTTGGCTACGATATTCCCACAGTTCTGGGAGCTGACTGCTCCCCAGCCATCTCTGGAGACAACATCGGCAACACCAAGTTCCTTAGCGATTTCGTATTTGAGGCGGTCCGACATCATACTTCTTTTTCGGCTCACAACCCAACCTCCTCTTCTCGCTCGCATCTTTTTTATTTTTTGAAAATCGGTGCAAATTATTGCCGGTATTAATACGTTAAAATGTAAGTACTTCACAAGTTGTTTGATGGCATTAATTACAATAGTTTTGGAAAGGGATAAATAATTATGAGATACGAAGGCGACATATACCGACCGCCCAGCGAGGCCTACAGCTACATCCTGCAGTGTACCGTGGGCTGCAGCCACAATAAGTGCACCTTCTGCGGAATGTACAAAAACAAGAAATACCGGGTCAGAGAATTAAAGGAAATACTGGCTGATATCCGCATGGCTAAATTATATTACGGGCATACGGAAAAGGTCTTCTTGGCTGATGGTGACGCCCTGGCCATGGACAGCGCCGACCTCATCGTCATTCTGGACGAACTTCGCCGGCAATTTCCCGGACTGAAGCATGTGGGCATATATACCAGTCCGGACAGCATACTTAAAAAGACTCCGGAAGAACTTAAGGCTCTGAAAGAACACGGCCTCAACATGGCCTATCTGGGAGTGGAGACCGGGGACGAGGCACTCTTAAAGGAGATCCGCAAAGGGGTCACTTATGAGGAGATGGTGACCGCAGGAAGAAAGATCCGTGAGGCCGGGATTCCTTTGTCAGTGACTCTGATCCTGGGATTGGCGGGACGCACCCCCCAAGCGGTGGACCACGCCATCAAAAGCGCTCAGATCTGCAATGAGATTGACCCCGATTATATCGCCGCGCTGACTATAATGCCAGTGGCAGGGACGGTTCTGTATAAACAGATTCAGCAGGGCAAATTCGAGGTGCCGGGGCCATTTGAAATCCTCCATGAATTGCGTCTTATCATCCAGAATCTGGAGGTATCGGGATGCGAGTTCCGCAGCAACCATGCCTCCAACTACCTGGCTATAAAAGGCCGGCTGCCCGGCGACAAAGAAAAGATATTAAGCCTCATCGATGAGATCATAAAACGCAACAACGCAGATTATTTGCGTCCGGAATATATGCGTAGACTGTAAATTAATAACAGATATTATGTATACTTGATGTAAGTCTGACATTTTGTGCTATAATTTCTGATTATACGGACGTTCCTTAATCTGGCGGAGGTATTGGCTATGCGGCTATTTGGCAGAAAAGATGAAGAACTGTTCATGCTGTTCAATGAGAGCGCCCGGGTGGTGGTTAGAGGCAGCGCCATCCTGGAGGAAGTGGTCAGCAATTATGCCGATCTGGACATCAAGATGGCTAAACTGACGGCCCTGGAGCATGAGGGTGACCGCATCATAGAGGATCTGGTGCGACATTTGAACACCAGCTTCATCCTGCCCTTTGATAAAGAGGACGCTTTCCAGCTCTCCCAGAAGCTGGCCACCACCATGGACTATATAACCGGAATCATAGACCGCATGATTCTCTACAAAGCAGGAGAACCCGACGAGCGCGTCAAGGAGATGGTCCGGGTGCTGACTGAATCCCTTCGCCTACAGCAGGAGGCCTTCGCTATGCTGGACAAAGTGGAGCGCAACAAAAAAGAGATTTTAAACATCTGCACGGAAATTTTCAACTTGGAAAGAAAACAGGATTCGCTGTACCGCACCGGAGTGGCTTCACTTTTTGAGAACCATGAGGATGATCCCATTTCCATCATTAAATGGCGCGAAGTATACGAGCACATCGAGATGGCCCAGGATTACACCCAAGACGTGGCTGAACTCTTAAGCAATATCTGCGTTAAATATTCCTAAAGTCAGCTGAATAACGGAAGAGGATTTTGCTGGTCTTATCAAATCCAGCGGCGGTAGCGGAAAAATTTCAGCATTCCGCCCACCAGAGCGATCATCCCCAGAATCAGTATCCACACAAAATTACTGCTTTGCGCCCCCGGGAGGTACTTCAAATTCATGCCGTAAAAACTGGTTATCACCGTTAAAGGCATCATCACTATGGAAATTATGGTCAAAACGGTTATGATCTCGCTGGTGCGCCCGTTGATGATGGAGTAATAAGTTTCAGTGGAGCTGTTGATAAGGTCGCGATAGGTGCTGGCGGTGTCCAGAATATTGTCCATATGGTCAACCAGGTCCAGATAATAAGGCCGGTTCTCCTCATTGACCAGAAATGAATAGTAGCCGTTGATACTGCCAAAAATCCGCCGCTGCGGAATCATCACCTTGCGTAAGAGGATGATGGTGGTCTTTAAGGCCAGAATCTCTTCAGTGATCTCCTGCCCGCGATTGATGAAGATATTGTCTTCCAGGTCGTCGATCCTCTCTCCCAGCCTCTCAATAATAGGAAAGCATTCGTCAACCATATTGTCCACGATGCGATACAACAGATGCTCCGCGCCCATATCCATGTACTTGCCTTCTTTAAGGCACACCCGGGCCACTTTGCCCACCGCGGTCAAGGCCACCGGGTGAATAGTCACTATATAATTGGGCCCCATGAACACATCCAACTCAATGCTGGTGATCTCGTCTTCTTCCTCAGCTTCTTCATAGTAGCGCAACCCATGGAAGACGAAGAAATAATAATCGTCGTAGCGGTCCAGTTTGGCTCGGGGACTCTCCTGCAGGCAGTCTTCCAGGGCTAAAGGATGGAATTGAAATAAATCGCCGATATGATGTAGTTCGCTGGCGGAGCAGTCATAGAGGTCGATCCACAACAGGCTCTCCCTAGATGCCAGCAAGTGGTTGATTTGGGACAAATCGATATCATGCAGAACGGTTTGTTGTTCGTGGCTGTAATAGTAGGTTTTTATCATGTTCAACCCTCCTTTTGGCGGAGGATTACATGACCATGAAGCGGCAGCGGCTCATAATCCCCCATACACTATTATATTGACCAAACAGCGAAAAGGATTTTCGTAATGGTATGGGCTCCATGTTTTCACCACCGCCTTTTCTTTTATAGATTCCTTTAATTTATAACCCTCTTGGCAAGGCTTGTCAATAGCTCAGCAATGCCGGCCGGATTCACTTCGGGGAGGGAATGAAACCACCCATAAATGGGTATTTTTAACTAAGAAGGGGTGGTTTCATGCCGCGCAAAGGCCTCGTGGGCATATATATCCTTATCTTTGTGGTCGTCAGCAGCGGATTCAGTCTGCAACTGCCGACTTTCCAGGTGCCTCAGCCCAGCGTTATCTATGACGCCAACGGCAAAGTTATCAGAGGCTTGAGTGAAGAGAATCAGATTGTGATCTCTTTCGATGAAATACCTGATTCCTTTAAAAAGGCTATCATAGCGGTAGAGGACAAGAATTTCTACCGTCATCACGGCGTGGATATGGCAGGCATTCTTAGGGCTCTGATAGCCGACCTCAAAGCCCGGCAGGTAGTGGCCGGGGGCAGCACCATAACCCAGCAGACCGCTAAAACGCTGTACCTGACCAATGAGCGCACTTTGACCCGCAAGATAAAGGAACTTTGGTATACTGCCATTCTGGAGCGCAGATACAGCAAAGACGAAATATTGGCACTATACTGCAATTCCATCTATTTTGGCCAGGGTGCCACCGGTATTGAAGTGGCCTCACGCACCTTTTTCGGAAAGAGCGCTAATCAGCTAACAGTGGCGGAATCCGCTCTCTTGGCAGGACTCCCTAATTATCCCTCCGGCTACGATCCATATGAATATCCTCAGCGGGCCAAAGAGCGACAAGCGGTGGTCTTGGAACGCATGGTGGCCGAAGGCTACATTACGGCTGCGGAAAGCAAAAACATCGCCAAAACTCCCCTGATATATAAACGGGCGGTATTCAGCTCCGGGGATGCCCCCTATTTCGTGGCCATGATTAAGCAATATCTCATCGAACAGTATGGTGAAAAAATGGTGTTCCAGGGGGGAATGAAGGTTTATACTACCCTTGATCTGACTATGCAGCGGACCGCCGAGCGGGCTATAAGTGATGGTCTGAAAAACCGCCCGGCAGGTATGCAGAGCGCTCTGGTGGCGTTGGATGTCGGCAGCGGGCAGATCCGTGCGCTGGTGGGCGGCAGGGATTTCGCTTCCTCCAGCTATAACCGGGTGTTTGCCAAACGACAGCCGGGCTCCACTTTTAAGCCTTTTATGTATTCTCTGGCCATCTCTTCGGGCTGGACCGAGGCCGATATGATCCCATGTAAAGAGGTGGAGTTCGCGGTGGCGGGAAGCCCGCCCTATAAGCCCACCGATTACGGGGATGAACCCTATCACTGGCGCGATTTTACTCTTAAAGAAGCGGTGATGAAATCGGACAACGTAGTGGCGGTAACTCTCAATGAGCGCCTGGGACCGGCCCGAGTGGCCCGTTACACGCAGAATTTTGGCTTCAGCGATATTAAACCGGTCTTATCTCTGCCCCTGGGCTCGACTGAAGTCACACCCCTGCAGATGGCGGCAGGGTATGCCGCCTTTGCCAATAAGGGTCTCTATAGCACCCCCTACTCCATAGTACGGGTGCAAAACGCAGGCGGCAAGGTGCTGGAGGAGCACCGCCCGCAGCAGAAACGGGCGGTGTCCGCCGAGAATGCCTATATAGTGACCGATATGCTCACCGGGGTGATGCAGAGCGGAGGTACCGGATCCCATCTCAAAGCCACCGTGGGCCGGCCCTGCGCGGGCAAAACCGGCACTACCGATGAGTTCAAGGACGCCTGGTTCGTGGGTTATACCCCATACCTGTGCTGCGCGGTGTGGGTGGGCTATGATGATAACCGCCAGGTCAATCAGGCCGGCGGGGTGTTGGCCGGACCCATATGGGCCGGCTTTATGGGAAAGGCCTCGGCTGCCTTCCAGCCTACCGATTTTCCAGTGCCGGCGGGTATAAAACGGCTCAACATCTGTATGGACAGCGGCCTGGTGGCGGCAGAATCATGCCCGCGCACGGTATCCATGGCTTTCATTGGCAACAGTGAGCCCGGCCAGATTTGTTACTGGCATCAGTATTCCTTCCCCGAGCTGCCTGACCTGCCCGACTGGCTCAATCCGGGCGGAACTGACGAAGAGGAGCAGCCTGAAGCGCCCGAGGATCAATCCCCCGCCCAACCCCCCGCTGCTCAACCCGCTGTCCCTGATTCACATGGGAGCGGACCGGCTGTCGCCGTCCCGGGAGGCAGCGGATAAAGGCTGTCCAGACCGTTGGCGGACTATAGATTACAGCCGGTGTAGTCTTTCTAGACTTAATCGTTCGGAACATTTTTTTCCCACCTCAAGACATGGGCAGGAATTAACCAGTATAATAGATAAATATTAGCCATAACAATACTAAGATTGCGAGGCAGAGGCAGTGAAGGTTGAGATGACCATACTGGTGGAAAACACCGCTTCGGCAGCAGCATTGGCCGGTGAGTGGGGCTTTTCAGCGCTGTTGACGGTGGATGGCTATTCGTTGTTGTTTGACACTGGTTATCGCGAAGCGCTATTCAAAAACAGCCATCAGCTAAGAGTGCCGTTAAAAGAGATCGCCGAGATAATTATAAGCCACGGCCACTATGATCATATCGGGGCTTTGCCCGCCCTGCTGGCGAAAATCGGACCCCGCCCGGTAACAGCTCATCCGGGCATATTTGTGAAACGCTATTCCCTGGGAGCGGGAGGGCAGAAGCTGGAAGTGGGGGCGCCCTTCTCAGAGACTCAGGCTGTCGACGCTGGAGCCCGGTTTCGCTTCACTGCCGGACCGCAGCAGATTCGTCCGGGCATATACGTTACCGGCGCCATTCCCCGCCAAACCGCATTCGAGGATTCGGGGGGGCGCTTTGTGGCGGAAACCGAACAAGGCCTGCTAGAAGATCCCATCGAGGATGACATGGCCCTGGTAATAGACCACCCTCAGGGGCTAATCATAGTGAGTGGCTGTGCACACGCGGGTATGGTCAACACTTTAAACTACGCCCGGGAGATCACCGGGAAGGAGCATATCCAGGCTTACGTCGGCGGCGCCCACCTGCTCAACGCCTCCCCGCGACGCATAGAGGCTACGCTTGCCTACCTGGGCCAAAACCGGCCCGACCGCATCATGATCGGACATTGCACTGGATTTTATGCTGCCGCCCAAATGTATCAGCAATTGGGCCCGGCCGTGGTCAAGATCGATGCGGGCAGCCGCTGTAATTTTATATAGTTTTATATAGTAATGACGGATTCATTGGAGGGAATTAATTGAACACCAACCAGTACAGGTTAAAAGTCAAACAGCTGCGCAAAGATTGCAATCCGGCCTGGTTCCGCTTTCAAAGCACCGCGGAACTGCAGCCTTTAAGGGGCATTATTGGCCAGGACCGGGCGGTTGAGGCGTTGACCCTTGGCCTGGACATGAATAATCAAGGCTATAACATTTACCTGGCCGGGCCGTTTGGCACTGGCAAGAGCAGTTTGGCCCGGGAGATGCTAGAGGACCGCGCCAGTCGCCGGGCGGTTCCACCCGATTGGTGTTATGTCCATAATTTTCGCGACACCGACGCTCCAGTGGCGGTGAAACTGCCTGCCGGGCAGGGCAAGCTGTTTAAGCAAGACATAACTGCCAGCATAGACACCATCGTAAAAAGCATCGTTAAAGCCTTCGAGGGAGAAGACTATGAAAGCAAAAAGAACAGTATCCTAAACGCCTTCCTGGAAGAAACCAACAAGATGTACCTGGAATTAGATGAAGAAGCCCGCCGCCACGGCTTCACAATCTCCCGCACTCCAAATGGCATCAACACCACCCCCATCAATGCCAACGGTGAGGTGGTCACACAGGAAGAATACCTGGCCATGAGCGAACAGCAGCGGGTAGAAATTATGCGCACCGGCACCATCATTCAGGAGAGGCTCAATGAAACGGTGCGCAAATACAAAGAAGCCGAGAAGGTTATCCGTGAGAAGATCAAAAATCTGGAGTTCGAGACCACCCGCACGGTGACCGAGCCCGGCTTCACCAGCCTCCTGGGAAAATACCGTGATTACCCGGACATCGTCACCTATCTTGAGGACATGCGCCAGGATTTAATCGACAATAGCGAAGGGTTCATCAAGAGCGAGGAGAGCGGCCCCATGATGTTCTTCCGCCATATCGACCGGCGCTCCTCGCTGCGCAAGTATCAGGTCAATCTTTTAGTAGACAATGAGGCACTGACCCATGCCCCGGTGATATTCGAGTCCAACCCCACCTATGCCAACCTGTTCGGGCAGATCGAGTATGAGGGCGAATTTGGAATTTTGGCCACCGATTTTACCAAGATCAAATCCGGTTCTATACACAAAGCCAATGGCGGCTACCTGGTCTTGCATATCAATGATATATTAAAGAACTACTATGTTTGGGACTGCCTCAAAAAAGTGCTCAAAAACCGTGAGATTAAAGTTGAGAATATTGGACGCGTGCTAGGCTTCACCAACACCGAGACACTGCAGCCCCAGCCCATCCCGGTGGATATCAAAGTGGTTTTAATCGGCGATCCCTGGTATTATCACGCCTTATACGCTTTCGACGAGGAGTTTCGCAAATTGTTCAAAATCCGCGCCGATTTCGATGTGGAGATGGATAAGAGCCGGGTTCATATAAAACAATGCGCTCAGCTTGTTGCATCGGTATGCCAGCGCGAACAACTGCTGCATTTTACCCCCGATGCGGTGGCTGGGGTGGTGGACTACAGCACCCGCATGGCGGAAGACCAGGAAAAAATGACCACCCTTTTCAACAAACTGGTAGAAGTGGTTTATGAGGCGCATCACTGGGCCCAACTGGAAAAAGCCCCTCTGGTCACTGCACGGCATGTCAGCCAGGCGGTGAAGAGTAAAAAGCGGCGTAGCGCCATGGCCGAAGAGCATCTGCAAGAACTGATCAACCGTAACACTCTGATCATCAACGTGGATCAGGAAAGGGTAGGAGAGCTCAACGGTTTGGCAGTCTACCAGACCGGCGAACACTATTTCGGCAAGCCAGTGCGCATTACCGCCAAAACCTTTATGGGCGAGAAGGGCGTAGTCAACATCGAGCGCGAGATTCGCATGAGCGGCACCATACACAGTAAGGGGGTATTGACTTTAAGCGGCTACATGGGAGCACAGTACGCCCAGGATAAACCCCTGGCCCTGTCGGCCAGCCTGACTTTTGAACAGAGCTATTCCGGAGTGGAGGGTGACAGTGCTTCCAGTGCGGAATTGTATGCGCTTTTGTCCAGCCTGGCGGATATTCCTATTTATCAGGGCATAGCGGTGACGGGATCGGTAAACCAGAACGGCGAGGTGCAGCCGGTAGGCGGGGTAAACGAGAAGATCGAAGGCTTTTTCAAGACCTGTCAGGAAAAAGGCCTTAACGGCAAGCAGGGGGTCATCATCCCTGGACAGAACGTGAGTTCTTTGATGCTGGATGAAGCCGTGGTGGAAGCAGTCAAGAAGCGCCGCTTCAGTATCTGGGCGGTTGACCACATTGATCAGGGCCTGGAGATATTGACCGGAAGAGAGGCAGGCAAGCGCGATGACAAGGGGCATTTCACCCCCGGCTCAGTTCATGATTTGGTCAATGAGAAGCTCCAAAAATGGATGGAACGCCGCAGGCAGGCGGCTGGGGAAGGGCCTTCGGCTGTCTGGCGAAGGCCGCGACGGATAAGGAGAGACAAGCAATGAAAAAAGGCCGCCTGATTGTGCTGTTGAGCGTTGTTATCACCGTGCTGCTCATTAGCGGCTGTCAGAGTTTCAACCTGCAGCAGTTAATCAAAAAGGACCTTAACCCTGAGCCCGCTTTAATCAAGGTGCGCATCCACTTTGATCGCGGTGATACCGTAGATGGCTACGTCTATGAACTGGGTCTGGAACAGAGCGGCAAGCTGTATTCGGGCGGCTCCTCGCTGTCCTACATTTACGACCTGCAGGGCCATGTGGTGGGTAGTTTTAACTATCAGCGCGTCACCCATATGGAGATAATCCCTGCTGGAGATGAAGATGCGACTTAATGATTTTCAGGTATTAGTCGATAATTTATAGCGAGAAGATAGTACGAGCTGTTTTATCTAAACGGAAAGGGATGGGAGAATGGAGCTTATTGAACGCTGCTTGCGCAAGATTAGCATTAGGGTGCGCCTGGTGGCGGCCTTTACCCTGGTCTTAGCTGCGGTAACCGGAATCATGTGCTATTATTCCACTGGTGTTATGTCCGAGAAGATATTGATGGCCGCGCAGCAGAAGCTGCGGTCTGACCTGGCCATGGGCGGGCAGATTCTGGAGGAGAGATATCCGGGACAATGGCAGATTATAAACGGGCGGTTGTATAAAGGTTCAGTTTTGATGGAAGAAAATTATGAAGCGGTGGACCGTATCGGCAATCTGACCGGCGACACCTGCACTATTTTCAAAGGCGACACCAGAGTGTCAACCAACGTGATGAAAGAAGGGCAAAGAGCCATAAACACCAAGATCTCCGAAGAGGTGGGACAGGTGGTCTTAACCCAAGGCCAGCCCTATATTGGCCGGGCTGAAGTAGTGGGAGTATGGAACGAAGCTGCTTATGAACCCATCAAGGACGCCGCCGGCAAGACTATCGGCATCTGGTATGTCGGAGTCCCAGCCACACCCTATGAGGAAGCCGTAAGCAACTTCCGCCTGGCCATGATCACTTATTCCGGAATTGGTATTATCTTAGGATTTCTGGCTGCCTTCCTGCTTGCCTATACGGTTTACGCGCCTTTAAGACGAATCAGCGCATCAGTGGAGAAAGCCAGTCAGGGCGACCTGACTGAGCGCATCCCTGTTGACGCCAAGGACGAGCCCGGGGTTTTGGCCGCTATGTTCAATGATATGTTGGAGAAGATCTCCGACCTGATCGGCAAAACCAGCCGCCTGGCCGCCAATGTAAGCAAATCCAGCGCCCAGGTGGGAGCATTATCCGATACCAGCGCCGCCTTAATGAGCAATATGAGCACTCAGGCCGAAGCCCTGATGAGTTCTGCCTCTGAACAGGCCCAATTGTCGCATAGCTCCCGCGATACCATCGGGGAAATGGCGGTAGGAATCCAGCAGGTGGCGGCCAGTGCGCAGGAAGTGGCCAGCTCGGTGTCAGCGACCGCCAAGAAGGCTGAAGAAGGGGAACGTCAGATCAAGCAGGCAGTCAAACAGATTCAGATTATCAGCGACAACACCGATTATACCGCTTCTATTATCGAAGCTCTGGGAAGCAAGTCACTGGAGATTGGGCAGATCGTGGACTTGATCACCAACATTGCCAGTCAGACCAACCTTCTGGCTTTAAACGCCGCCATCGAAGCGGCCCGGGCAGGAGAAATGGGACGGGGCTTCGCGGTGGTGGCCGACGAGGTGCGTAAGCTGGCCGAAGAATCTGGCGAGGCCGCTCAGCGCATCGCCCAGCTGATTCGGGAGATTCAGAATGAATCTGACAAAGCGGTTGAAGCTATGAAGGAAGGCACCCAAGAGGTGGCCAGAGGCACAGAGGTCATTTCCCTCGCCGGAGATGCTTTCCATTATATAATCGCCGCCGTCAACCAGGTGCGCACCCAGATCGAAGAAGTGTCCAGCGCCGGCCAGCAGATGGCGGCCGGCGCAGACATAGCTATCAAATCGGTGGACAACACCGCCGAAGCCGCACAGAGCAACACCAAGATAGTGCAGGGCATGTCGCAGCTGGCCAGCAAACAGATGGAGGAGATCAACCGGTTCAAACAATCGGTCAATGCCTTGAACCGCATGGTATCCGATTTACAGAACGCCATCGCCTATTTCAAGGTTTAGGCCGGCATAACCAGCGAAGCATATCGCGGCAAGAGGCTCTCCTGCTATGGGATAGCCTCTTCCTGTTTGGGGGGATAAATCATGAATTCCCGTATCCTGGTCACTCCGGCCAGATTTAAAGGCCAGCCGGGCTTCGACATAAAAGTCCGCGATTCGAAAATAACCGTGCAAGGGCTGTTGGATGAGCTTAATCAGGCATACCAGGAGATGAATCTGCCCCGCCTGTGGCCCGGAAACCGCGTAGATTGCGCGGGCTGTGATCTGTGCTGCCAGGAGCCGCTGCCGGTCACCTCGGTGGATGTGAGACAGCTCAGGGAGACCCTAGGGGTAGGCGAGACCGAGGTTTTCCGCTATCTGTGGGTGGAATTGCAGGGTCCGGCAGCCGATATCACCCTGCGCCGGGTGCGGGGAGGAAAGTGCGTTTTCCTCAATACGCAGGGGCGCTGTAGAGTTTATGCAGCCCGCCCCTTTGCCTGCCAGACCTACCTGTGCTGCAAGACCGGACCGATCTTCGAAGCCATGCGCGGCCAGATTGTCAATGCCGGTATGGATGAACTGGTGCGCAGCAGTATAGCGGGATTTCAAAGGATTGGACAGCCTTTTCCGGTCAATCGCAGTTATCAGGGACAGCTCAATCAGCGCGACTGGCCCAAAGGCTATTTTACCGGAAAAACCAGTTATAGTGAGGTGAGACTGGCAAGGATACTGTCTTTCGATTTATGGCGTAAGATGCTACTATTAGAGTAAAAATGGGGTAGGGAGGATTAACCATGGATACGATTTCAGCTCGTTGTCTGATGTGTAGCAAAACCTACACAGTGGACGAATCCCACAAAGACTACAAAAAACTGGTCGAACAGGAGAAAGCGGTGGCAACCTTTATCTGCGACCTGTGCAATTACCGGGTGCAGCACGAATCCGAGGAAAAGAACAAGCCCAAAAAACCCATGTGAGAGTGGCCCATGGAGAAGATATCGATTCCAGTCAATGACGCACAATATGTGATGGCCTTGCTTTTCACCCCTGAGGCTGAACCCCGGGGCGCTGTAGTAGTGTGTCACGGTTTTCGTGGCGCCAAGGAAAACAGCGGCCATATCTATAGCTTCGCGGCCAGGCTGACGCAGCGGGGCTTTCTGGTGGTGGCTTTCGACTTCCGTGGCAGCGGGGAGAGTCCAGGGCAGTTCTGCGACCTGACCCTGACCGGGCAGGCCGGAGATCTCGAACAGGTATGCTCCTATATTGATAGATGCTACAAACTGCCTCAGCTTCTCTTAGGGCGCAGCTTCGGAGGCAGTACGGTCATCGCCGCAGCGCCACATATAACGGGGGCGATCGGTTATATTCTATGGTCGGCACCCTTCGACCTGAGCAGCTGTTTTAGGGCTTTGCTGGGCGAAGACTATCAGCGTCTGCTGACAGGAGAACTGGTGAGGTTAAATGACGCTGCGGGCAGTTTCAACTTGAAACCCGATTTTTTGGCTGACCTCAACCGGCAGGACATGGATCGCAACCTGGCTGCCATGGCCGGAAAACCGCTTCTGGTGGTGCACGGCAAAGAGGATGAGACCGTGGCCTGCTTCAATGCCCAACAGATTGCGGCCCTGTGCCCGGATGCCACCCTGTGTTTGGTGGAAAGGGCCGATCACCGCTTCACCGGCCGGGTGGAGGTGCGCGAGGACATAACCCTGAACTGGATCGACACCCATTTCGGGTGGCGTTAGGCATATGCTAATCCCAGCCTATGATTAGGGGGCAAGAAGCATGAGCTGGCAAGAGGGAATGATAAGATTTGTCTGCGGGGGACTTCTGGTCCTGATAGTGAGTTTGATAGGCCAGGGCAAGAATCCTCATGTAGCTGGGATAGCTGTTCTATTCCCCGTAGTAACGGTAGTAGCTTATTATTTCTTGTCACAATCCCTGCCTGCTGTGGCCTTGCGGAACACCGTCATTTTGAGCATGCTGGCCTTGCCGACGGTAGCCGCATTTTTGATCGCCTGTTATTGCTGTATCGGCCGTATGGCCATCAGCTGGGCACTACTAGCTGGTATTGGCGCCTGGCTTATAACCGCCGTATTGATAATACAGGTCTCACAGCGCTGGTTGTAAGGTGGCTTTGCTTTTATACAGCCTGCTTCAGTTTCTGGTTCCACCTGCTCAATCACCACTGCAGCGGCAACGACTATCAGCGCTGGCCTTAGCAGCTACGGAGCTTTGTGCCATATGTTCCGTGACATTTATGCTGTGTGCCGTTCATGCCCCTACTACAGCCATTCATGCCCGAAAAGCGGTCGTTCGTGTAAAACCCCTTCACAAAATGCAAATGGCGGGTATAATCATCTCTAGTTGCTACTTACAAGTTACTTCTACTTGCGACAGAGAGCCTTTCTCTGTCTTTTTCTTTTCCCACGTGCCCGGCAAGGACGGGTGTCAGGGGGACGGGTGTCAAGGGGACGGGGTGTCAAGGGGACGGGTGTCAGGGGGACGGGTGTCAGGGTGTCAAGACATAATGGAAGGGCCAGCCACTCCAATAGCGATACGTAGGTTATACTAAGCCGAAACAGTACAGAGCTACAAGCTAAAGGAGGGCTAGCCTAGTATGAAGTATACCAAATTTGTAGGACTTGATGTACACAAAGACAGCATTGCAGTAGCAGTTGCCAAGGAAGGTCGGGAAGCAGCGGAATCCCTGGGGACGATAATTAACAGTCCAGACGCCATAGCAAAGCTGATACGCAAATTAGGTCCGGCAGAGAGCCTGTATTTTTGTTACGAAGCAGGTCCATGCGGTTACGGGATATATCGTCAGCTAAAAGCGGCAGGGTCAACGTGTATGGTAGCGGCCCCGTCTCTGATACCAAGAAAACCTGGTGAAAGGGTAAAAACCGACCGACGTGACGCAAAAAAACTAGCCCAATTATTACGTAGCGGTGAATTAACCCCGGTCTGGGTGCCGGATGAAAAGCAAGAAGCCCTGCGTGACCTAGTACGGGCTCGTGAAGACACCCAAGAAGACATAATCCGAAAGCGTAATCAAATTGGCAAAATGCTTTTACGATTAGAAAAAAGGCCCGAGCATGGTGTAAAGGCCTGGACAATCAAGTACTGTCAATGGTTGAACAGTTTGGCTTTCAACCAGGCTGCTCAAGGTATTGTACTAAAAGAATACCTTCATGCATTAGAAGAAGCGGAAGCCAGGAAAAAGCGTTTGGAAGAAGAGATTACCGAGTTGGTCAAATATAGTGAACAAGCTCCAGTCATTGCAGCGTTTCAGGCTTTACGTGGAGTCGGTCTGATTACTGCTGTTACCGTAGTATCTGAAGCAGGTGACTTAAGTAGATTTGATTCGCCGAAACAATTAATGTCTTACGTGGGACTAGTTCCGAGTGAATCCTCCAGCGGAGGCAGCCGGTATCAAGGCAGAATAACTAAATCGGGTAATGCACATATCCGAAGGGTAATAGTAGAGTCGGCCTGGCACTACCGACGTCAACCAGCAATCGGAACAGGACTAAAGAAGCGACAGGAAGGACAAACAGAAGAAATAAAGGCAATATCATGGCAGGCCCAACACCGGCTTAATTTAAAGTTTCGTCGTTTATCAGGCCGGGGTAAACCAAGTCAAACTGCGGCAGTTGCAGTTGCACGGGAGTTATTAGGTTTTATGTGGGCGATAACTCAAGAACTAAGGCAGAAGAATAAGCTTCAGAAGATTTCTTAATAATCAAGGGAATAAGAAATCAAATTCAAGGTGTGGAGGCCAGTAGGCAAGTTCGGCCACGGTAAGGAGAAACCCCGGCGTCCCCTATGTGCCAGACTTTACGATCTGATGCACGATGTCGAGACCGGGGCAGCTCCCGACGTATAAAAGTCTTGTGTTAACCAATACACGTATATCAGGTTGAGCAACCGTCGATAAGCCCAACTGCCTATTGCCCCCTGCACCTTGGGTAAGGAGATGAGAACCACTGAAAAAGGTTTACCGCTTTTGTTCTCCACAGGGATAGCAATAAAGGATGAGGGGCAACTAAGTTACCCCTGCTATCCCCGGCAGAACCCCCTCTGGCGCTCGGGTTGCTCCTCAGCATTGCCCTATCCTCCAGGTGGGAAAGAGCCAACTTTATGATATCCTAATTTTCTCAAGGCAACTCAAACGATGTGTGTCATTACTTGGGATAGATGGACTATTCTTATCTTTAAAACTTTATTGGGGGGCTTGACAAGGCCCTTCCATATCAGGGGACGGGGTTGCTGACAATGCTGACAAGGTTCTAAAACTATTGATCTTCCGGGATTGCAAGATTCCCATTCTACTTGCGTAACAATAGATGAAGAAACGAGAGGCGGGGTGAAGCTATGAAAAAGCTGGTTTGTTATCTGGTGTTGGCAGTATTCCTGTTGTTTCCTGCCGGAACGGCCAGTGCTGAATTGTCTTCGGGGACTTTTATCGATATCCAGGGACACTGGGCTGCAAATGAAATCGAAGCTGCCTATAAGCAGGGTTTAATGCAGGGCGCCGGGGTAAATGAGTTTGGTTATAATACCTTTGCGCCGGAAGAAAAAGTAAACCGTTTCCAACTGGCGGTTGTTTTAGCCCGGGCTTTTGATTTGGATTACGGGAATATGCGGTTTATGCAGGAACCTAAGGCCAGTGATTATTACTATGATCTGCGCGAAGAAGCCTGGTACAGTCAGGCTGTAGTTCTGGGCGCCATCAACCGCCTGTTTTCCCCCGAAGGTAATTTTGCGGGGGAAGAAAATGTCAGCAGGATTGAGGTCGCCAGGAGTATTTACAAGGCTTTTCAGGCCAAGGGAATCACCGTACCCATGATCATGCTGATGCCGCTATATGATGATACCGCCCAGCTCTCGCGGGACGATGTCAATGCTGTGGTATTTGTAAGCAACACCGGCATCATGAAAGGGAACGATAATCTTTTCCGTCCGTATGATTCCATCAAGCGGGCTGAACTGGCTAAGGTTTTAAATCAATGCGTTAAACTGATCGCGATGAATCCCGTGCAGACTGGTCCCACTCCTGCGGTTAAACTGGAGTATAAAGCAGTAAAAACCTCATCGCCGCTTATAAACATAGAGCTGAATATTCCTGTCATTACCGGGCTGCAGGATGAAAAGACACAAGCCCGTTTGAATGAGGTTATGGAAAACGACGCCCTGCAGCGGCAGGACGCTATGATAAAACAAGCTCAACTTGATTCAGATTTTATACTGGCTGAGCCTTACCACACCTACGAGATTGTGAGCCGCTTTAATCAGTATTATGTGACCCGAGACAGACTGAGTTTCTATGTGGATTATTACACCTATACCGGCGGAGCCCATGGCATGACTGATCGGGTGGCCTATAATTTTGATTTGAATACCGGCCGGGAACTGGCATTAAGCGATCTATTCGCCCCCGGCTCGAACTATATAGAAATGATTAATGAAAGGGTAAAGTCCATAATTGAGCTTGATCCGGACGTATATTTTGAGGGAGAGCAAGGGTTTCAGGGCATAAATGAGGAGCAGCGTTTTTACCTGGAGAACGGGAACCTCATCGTGTATTTCCTGCAATATGAAATCGCGCCTTATGCCGCCGGGATAAGGACGTTTCCTGTCGCACTCCCATCCGCCCCGCCCAACCAGGCTGACAGCGATGAAGCTGCAGTAATGCAACTGGTTGCGGACTTTGGCAGCAAACTGAAGAATGTCTCGCTTCTGGCCCCAGCGGAGACGGTTAAAAACAGCCTGCAGGAAAACTATGGCGATTTAGTATCGCCTAGGCTTCTGGACAAGTGGCAAAATGAACCTGACAATGCTCCGGGCCGGGGTACTTCAAGTCCCTGGCCGGAGCGTATCGAGATTACCGCTATGGAAAAACTGTCAGATTACAGGTACGAGATTAAGGGCGACATTATAACCATGACCAGCGTGGAGATGGTTAACGGCGGTGTGGCCGGCAGAGGGCCAATTATACTGGAAGCGGAGAAAACCGATAACCGCTGGCTTATTACTTCATATGAGCATGATGATGCAGCCGTGTACAGCAATGGGGAATACGGCTTTGCTTTTTACCTGCCGGAGAGCTGGCAAGGCTATTCGATCATAACGGAAAAATGGGAAGGTATCGATTCTGAAAGTCCCAATATAGAAAATGGCCCGCTGATTTTAATCAGACATCCTCAATGGACGGAACAGAACCCGCGCCAGGATATTCCCATTATGGTGTTTACGCACCATCAATGGAACCTGATTCAGCAAGAAGAACTCAGTGTGGGGGCGGCGCCTATCCCCCCAAAGGAGCTGGGCCGCAATACCAAGTACGTATTTGCCCTGCCCGCCCGCTACAACTTCGCATTTCCCAGCGGATATGAAGAGGTGGAAAAAATATTGGGAAACAATCCGCTTAAAGCATTTGAGCCTGAATCCTCAATTAAGCCTGTCGAAGCAAATATATAAACGATTTTATCTGTTCCTCCAATAAATT
>DHGD01000039.1 GCA_002402575.1 Syntrophomonas sp. UBA4807 | reverse complement strand
CATTACGATAGGAACCGCCGCCAGACCCGCGGCCATTAAATACAGGCGGCCGGGCAGCATAACCAGACCGAACGCAGCGGCTACAGGCGGTATGGACGCCACCAGGGCGACCAGGACGATGGAGATTAAAGCGGCGCCGTTGAGGTATTTATTGGTAAAAAACCCAATGGTGAACAGGGAGTGATTGGAGCGCATATTGAAAGCGTGACAGATCTGCGATAAGGCCAAAACCAGGAACGCCATGGTGCGTCCCGCTTCGATCTCGCCAGTGCTGCTGTACCCGAAATTGAAACCTGTCAGGGTGAGGATGGCAAACATAGCCCCCTGCAGCCCTACTCTCAAGCCCAGGCCATGCGCAAAAATGCTCTCCTCCCTGGGCTTGGGTTTGCGCCGCATCACATCGCTTTCAACCGCTTCCATCCCCAGGGCCACCGCGGGCAGACTGTCCGTCACCAGATTGATCCATAACAGGTGCACGGCTGACAGCGGTGCAGTCTGCCATAGGAGCATGGCGGCAAATACGGTCAAGACCTCGCCGATGTTGGTTCCTAATAGAAAACCCACCGTTTTTTTGATATTGTCATATATGGCCCGTCCTTCACGGACCGCCTCCACAATGGTGGCAAAATTATCGTCAGTTAAGATCATATCCGCAGCGCCCTTGGCCACATCGGTGCCAGTGATGCCCATGGCGCATCCGATATCGGCGGCTTTCAAGGCCGGAGCGTCATTGACCCCGTCGCCGGTCATGGAAACCACTGCGCCCTCTTTCTGCCACGCTTTGACGATGCGGATCTTGTCTTCCGGAGCCACCCGGGCATAAACCGAGATGTGCCTGACCCGTTTATGCAGCTCATTCTCATCCATAGCGCTCAACTGGCTTCCGGTTATGGCGTCATCGCCCGGCTCCATGATGCCCAGATCCCTGGCAATGGCCGCAGCCGTCGCCACATGGTCACCCGTTATCATGACCGGCTTGATGCCGGCTCCCCGGCAAACCGCTACCGCGTCCCGGGCCTCGGGACGCGGCGGGTCGATCATGCCCATAACCCCCATAAAAACGAGGTCATTCTCCAATTCTTGGCTGCTGGGATTTGGGGGTACGGTTGCTATTTCTTTAAACGCTACCGCCAAGACCCGCAAGGCCTGGCTGCTCATAGCTTCGCTGTGATGTCGGCCCGCCTCGATTTGCCCGGAGGTGCATTTGCCCGCCAGAACATCGAAGGCGCCTTTGACAATGACCACATGCCTGCCTTCGATCAGATTGACAGTGCTCATCAACTTACGGTCGGAGTCAAATGGCAGTTCTGCCAGGCGGGGGTATTGGCGGTTCAGTTCTTCCTTGGGCATGCCATTGCGGTGGGCTGCCAACACTATCGAGGTTTCGGTAGGGTCTCCGATATGCCGCTCTTCGCCGTCTTCGAATTGCACCACTCCGTCCGAGCATAAGGCGGCGTACATCAGTAATTTCTTGATCGGTTCCGAGTTGTTGGTATTGATATCCTCCAGCACCGAGCTTTCGCCATCGTAGGCTTTTACCAGGGTCATCTGGTTCTGGGTCAGGGTACCGGTCTTGTCAGAACAAATCACCGAAGCACTGCCCAGAGTTTCCACTGCCGACAGCCTTCTGATGATGGCATTGCGCCGCGCCATACGCTGCACCCCGATGGCAAGCACGATAGTAACGATGGCGGGCAGTCCTTCAGGTATAGCCGATACCGCAAGCGCTACGGCGATCATGAATATCTCCATTATGGGCATACCGTCCCACAACCCGACGGCAAAAATGATGGCACATACCCCTAGAGCCAAAAATCCCAGGTATTTGCCCAGGACATGCAATTTATGCTGCAGGGGTGTTTCCCCTTCGGTTTCTGATTCTAACAGGTCGGCTATCCGCCCCATTTCAGTATTCATACCGGTCGCGGTCACCACTGCCCGACCGGTCCCGTAGGTAATGCTGCATCCCGCATAGAGCATATTAAAACGGTCCCCCAGGGGGGCGTCAGGCGCAACTTCAGCCCGGGCATCCTTCTCGCTGGGCACCGATTCACCGGTTAACGCCGCTTCCTCCGACTTCAGGCTGCTTGCTTCAATAATGCGGGCATCGGCGGGAATGTAGTCTCCCGCTTCCAGTTTTATTATATCCCCCGGCACCAGGCGGGAGGCCTCGATTACATACTCCCGCCCGTCGCGGATCACCCGGGCTTGTGGCGCCGACATCTGTTGCAATGCCGCCAGGGCCTGTTCGGCTTTGCTTTCCTGCACCATCCCCATGACAGCATTTAGCACCACTATCAAGAGAATCAGCACTGGTTCAAAGAAACCCTCGCCTTCATATATCGCCACAATAAAGGAAACCAGTGCGGCGATGATCAGAATAATGATCATGAAGTCACGGAACTGATCCAGAAAACGCTGCGTTAAACTGCGCTTGGGTTTAGCCTTGAGTTGGTTGGGACCGAATTCTTCCAAGCGCCGCGAGGCTTCTTCGCTATCCAGACCCCGGTCGGCCTTGACCTGCAACTGCTTCAAAATTTCTTCAATACTTCTACTGTGAGCTTTCAAGTGATCCTCCTCATATGTTGACTGCTCCTGCTTTAGGGCAAAATAATGTCCATTCTCCGACTAGTTTGCTATAAATGGAGTTGCCTATGCAGATCGTCAGCCGATGTGCTCTTCACGCTGCCCCTTCTGTCATCAGGTGGCGATATATTCATTTCATTATATAATAATCGCTGGCATGTCAAGAGGCATGATTGGTAAATATTGTGTTAATATAACAGTCGCCAGCATTGATAGTCACCTTGGTATATTTATACATCATTTGTATGCAAGAAATTTCAATGACATCATGGCCAGAATGTTACTTCTTACCATTACAGTGGTATATGTAGCTTTAGGGGCATCCTTATAATTGCCGCGGGCACCCCCGCTTAGTTAATTATTTTCTATTTTTCATGATAGTACCAGCTTTGCAGCCGGCTGTATAGATTCCTATAATTATAACCATACTTGATAAGGCGTGATTTAGAATGAGGAAGTAGACTCTTGAAAAAACCAAGGAGGTAGATCTTATTCGAAAACGCACCCAGAGCATTATCATGATCCTGACGCTTTTCTTTTTTTCCACGGTAATACCTGAGCGGGAAATTCAGGCGGCTTACCTGGGTGAGAGGCCCCTGGCGCCACCTATGCAGGGTTATGATGTACGGCAATTGCAACAGAATCTTTCCTGCCTGGGCTTCAGCCCGGGCAGTATCGACGGTATATTCGGTCCCCAGACCCTGGCTGCAGTTAAACAGTTTCAATCCCGTCAAGGCCTGCCCGCCGATGGATTGGTTGGAAAACAGACTGCCGACGTGATCAGCGCCGCAGTAAGCAAACCCGTTCAAAACGACCCCGCTCCTCAGCAGGCACCGGCCTCGGCAACTTCACGCTCAGCATTGTTTTCACGCCGCGACTTAGAAGACTTGGCCCATCTCATCCATGGTGAAGCCCGGGGAGAGTCCTACGAGGGCAAGGTGGCGGTTGCCGCCGTGGCTCTTAACCGCCTGGAATCAAAGGAATTCGGAAATACCCTCAATGAGGTCATTTTCCAGCCCGGGGCCTTCACCGCGGTGAGCGATGGGCAGTATTACCTGAAGCCTGATGCCAGCTCTTACCAGGCCGCCGAGGCCGCTATGCGCGGTTGGGATCCCAGTGAGGGCGCCATTTATTACTGGAATCCGGTTACGGCTACCGACCAATGGATATGGAGCAGGCCCATAGTCAAGGCCATAGGGCGGCATGTATTTGCCAAATAATCCCGTCAGTCAAACTGTAACGGTTCCTGTGACTTACGTTCAGCTTATAATTTTTCATGTTAAAGCAAAGGGTTTTGTGGGAAAATAAGGCATATGGAATTAAGCAAGAGGATTTGAGATATAAAGGAGA
>DHGD01000005.1:11445-11871 GCA_002402575.1 Syntrophomonas sp. UBA4807 | reverse complement strand
GCGATAACTCCGGCAGGTTGTCCCAGACCGAAGACATTGACTCCGGCTCCGGCAGGTCATCATTGATGCCTTCAATCCATTCCTGCCAGTCCTGCCAGGATTCTTTGCCAATGTTGGTATCAACCAGGAACTGCTTGCAGCCGTTACGCATCACGCCCGGCATTCTGCTCAACCGTGACGGGTTCCGGTTCTGGCTGTCTACTTTGAGGCCATTTTTCCGGCACACATTATATAAGTAGTCAACCCGCTTGCGGTATTCGTCATAAGTATCAGCGTCAATTTTGACAATGGCATGGAGACTCTTTTTGCCTGAGTGGACCAAACACGCCACCGGCAGCTCTAACTCCCGGATGATAGCGTTCTGTTTATCGATCTCCATGTCATCTGATTCCACCAGGGCGAACCTGTAATCAGTGACATTCTCAT
>DHGD01000005.1:10246-11259 GCA_002402575.1 Syntrophomonas sp. UBA4807 | reverse complement strand
GCCCAGGTGTCCGGCTCGGTGACTTCCTGCCCCTCAATCCAGTTTTTGTTAACCACTACCAGGTCATCCTTCGGGCCAATGATCGCGTCCCAGGATAGCTCCATGCCGGGACCATCGTCCCTGCGCTCCGGAGTCCAGCCCTGCAGCTTGGCCAGGGCAACAAGGGTTCCTGTAGTGACCGGGTGAGGTGATCCCCTGAATGAATCCCACTTCCTGAAGCATTCATTTTCCCTGTACCGTTTTGAATCGCGCCTGCTCCATGCGTCCCAGTCAGCCGCACAAAACCCGGCGTCCTTCAGACACATTCCCACCGAGCACCACTCAGAATAATCCAGTTGTGACGGGTCTATGTGTTGTAATAATTCAATCTCCGTTAGTTGTGGCATCAATCGTGCCTCCTACTCCACCACTTCATATGTTGCCTCGAATATGCCCGGCTTACAGGGATAAAACTCACCCTGTACCCCTTTGATGATAAAATCTCCTACCTGCGCGCTCATATCTCCTTCAAGAGTATGAATTGTCATATGATTGTGATTGTAGTGCCACATTGCGTTAGGTTTGGCAAATTTAATTATCTCGTTTGCGCTTTCTGTTGTGCCATCCCATTTAACCGCCTCAATTACTACTGGCTTCTTGCGATATTTTGCCATTTACTGTGCCGCCTCCTTATATTCCCCCGGATTAATCCCCTGCGGCACCCGCCATCCATTACCCGCAATCCTGTCTATCAGGCGCTTGGCCGTGTCAAACTGCCAGGTCCCTACGTGCAAAAATCCTTTGCTTTCCAGGAATCTGATCTGCTTAGGTGTGGTAAGCCCTTCAAACCGCCTGGCGCTCAGCTTGTCCAGCAGCTTTGCCGCCTTGCCTGCATTGTCAACCTGGTCCGGGAATATGCCCAGCTTCTCCAGTGTGGCAATCTGCTTGTCAGACGGCGGTCCGCACTCCCATCCAAAACTCGGTACATATCCTGCCAGGTCCTCAGCCTGTATCGACATTTCAAACTGCAGGGG
>DHGD01000005.1:8113-10133 GCA_002402575.1 Syntrophomonas sp. UBA4807 | reverse complement strand
GTGGGCAGGATGGCACAGCTCATGCCGGGACGTGTGCCAGAGGAAGTCCAGCAGCAGCAGATCGTCCTTGCCGGGATAAAGGCGGGTTCCACGGCCTATGCACTGACTGTATAGGCTTCTTATCTTAGTGGGCCTGAGCATTACAACACAGTCAATAGGAGGGCAATCAAATCCTTCGGTCAGCAACATACTGTTTGTTAATACATCGTAACGGCCAGCTGCGAAGTCTGACAGTATTTCTGCTCTGTCCTTGCTCTCCCCGTTTATCTCTGCTGCTTTAATCCCTTTACCCACTAGAATGTCCCGGAATTTTTGTGATGTTTTAATCAGTGGTAAAAATACTAATGTGCGACGGCCGGCACAGTATTTGACCATTTCATCTGCTATCTGGTACAGGTAGGGGTCAAGGGCATTCCCCAGGTCAGCCGCTTTATAATCCCCGGCCTGCATTCCCACTCCGGTGAGGTCCAGCTTCAGCGGTATAGTTTGTGCCTTAATCTTGCATAGGTAGCCGTCCCGGATAGCTTTAGGCAGGGTATACTCATAGGCCAGCGTTTCAAAATACTCTCCCAGGTTCCGCATATCCCCGCGGTCGCTGGTCGCTGTGACACCCAGTACCTTGGCCCGGTCAAAGTGGGACAGTACCCGCTGGTAGCTGTCAGCCAGTACATGATGTGCTTCATCCACGATAATAGTGTTGAAAAAATCCGGCGTGAACTGGCTCAACCTGTTCTCCCTCATTAGCGATTGAACGCTGCCCACTACTACCCTGTACCAGCTGTCCAGGCAGGTGCTTTCAGCCTTTTCAACGGCACACCCTAACCCAGTGGCCTGGCTCAGCTTGTCAGCGGCCTGGTCTAAGAGCTCGCCCCGGTGAGCAAGTATTAAAACCCGCTCACCGTCACGAACGCAATCCTCAGCCAAACTGTTGAATACTATAGTTTTACCGGTTCCTGTTGGGAGCACCAGCAGCGTCTTTTGGTTACCGCTGGCCCACTGCCCCTGTATGGCTTCCTTAGCTTGTTGTTGATATGGACGGAGCTCCATCATTGTGCCACCTTCTTACTGCCTACTATTGACGGCCTAACCCATTCCCTTTGAAATCGCGCCCATTGTTTGTCAACTTGCCCTTTTTCGTCCCTGTATAGCATAGCCATCGGCATAAACCCCGCCTCGATTGTGTCAGTCAGCCGGTCCTCTGCGAAGTCGAACGAGTCACCGGGGTACCCGATCAACACATAACACCGAAGGACATGGGACGCCGTTGTGAACCCAGCATTAAGCAATTTCTTTCCTGCCTCAACAAGCGGCTCATAATCATCTGGTGTGTCATATGCAAAGAACATTTCCTTTGGTTTTATGCCCTGTAATAATTCAACGTGCCAATCCTTTAGAATTTTCGCCTCTAACCCGCCTGTAAACATTGGCCTGCCCCACTTCTGCGTCTTTAGCATGGCAAACACTTCTCTGATATGCTGTTCCGAACAGGCCAGCAGGTTATCATCAAGGATATTGTTACCCGGTACTATTGGCAGTTCGCGTATATCCCCGCCTTCACGTCGCCATACTTGGCAGAACCAGCATCGGTTTTTACAGCCGCGTGAAGTGATCGTGTACCCCGGCTTTAAATACCTGCCCTGTATAAACTCACCGCCAGGCTCATTAAATGCAGGCCCACCAATCTTAACGGGTGCTATGTGTCGCCATTGTTCAGCTAGTTCATGCGCCCTCGGTATGTCGTAGGTGAATACTGTTGAGATATGCACCTCGTCAATGTCAGGCAGGAACATACCAGGAGGCCCATAGAAACATAATTCATCATTTGGAGTAGCTCTAGTTATTCGCGGGAACACTCGGGCTATCATGTTTAGAATTTCCCTTCCACAAAGCCTGCTGCTTCCGGCTCATAAAACTTCTTGATGTCGTTAAAAGTCAGCTCATCACCTTTGTCGTTTTTCCACTTCCGAATGCTGATTTTGCAGCGGCCTTTTGAGCCTATGACTTTTGACCAGTCCATAGT
>DHGD01000005.1:7784-8015 GCA_002402575.1 Syntrophomonas sp. UBA4807 | reverse complement strand
CGGGCGCGTTCAAATCCTGTTACCTCGAAGTCGTAATCACCCTCCGGCATAATCTCAAAATCAGGACCATCATTCTCGATCGGGTCATCCCAGCCTAATTCACGGTCAATATTGGTTTCTGTCATTGTTAAGTCCTCCTGCTTATTTATTTAAATGGAACATCTGCTAAATTCATAACTACCTGGCGGCCATCCTGGACCATCTTGAATACCTGCGCCCAGGCCCCCACCA
>DHGD01000005.1:0-7720 GCA_002402575.1 Syntrophomonas sp. UBA4807 | reverse complement strand
GGTATGGCCGGGTTAATGCCGGCAGGTTGTGCTGGGGCTTGTACTGGTGCCTGTGCCGGTGGCGGTTGTACCGCTGCAGGTTCTGGTTTTGGTTCCGGTGCGCGAGTGGGTTGTTGTGCCGGTGCTGTCCCTCTTACCGGGATACAGTGGGCTATCTGCTCATATTCCAGTGGCAGTTCCTCCGCCAGGTTGTGCCGGTTTTTTGCGTCCCAGCAGGGGTGGTGAGAGGAAAACATTACTCTGCTTCCGCCTTGGGCCTTGTTCCTGCCTTTCTGCGCTCCCTGGTTGTCCACATTTACAACATAGGTTTTGTAGTTGCAGAACAGGACCATGTCAGCCCATTCCTTTACCAGTGGATAGACTTTCTTTTGTAGCTTCATCTCCCATCGGTCGTACTGGCCAAGTTCATCCGGCTGCTCAAATTTCCTCATAGCCGCATGGGCAGTCAGAACCACATTGACCCCCAGTCCGATAATCTCAGACAGCAGATTTAACAGCCGGCCAAACTCTTCAGCCAGGTAGGTGTATCCCTTGCCATAGCCAAAGTCCTCAATTCCGGTGATCGTTTCTTTGCCCTTGGGTGGAAGTTTATTTGAACAGACATATTCCGTACAAAGCTGCTCGGCCCAGTCCGCCGTGTCAATTACATAGGTCTGGCATATTGACGGATTGGACTTGACATACCGGGCCTGCTCCAGGAGCATGGTCCAACTGGTAGGCTTGGGGAATCTGTTGACATCCATGTGCTTCGTGCTGTCCTCTGTGTCGCTGAACAGGGGATCAGGGAACCGGGAAGCAAGGAATGACTTGCCAATTCCCTCCGGGCCGTAAATTACGACCTTCTGTGGGCCTGTGATTATTCCGCGTGAAATTTGCATTACTAAAACTCACCTACCTTAAATTTTGGTGCTTCTACCTGTACCGGTACTTCCGCCCCGGCCACATAGCCGTCCTCGATGATGATGCTGCATTCATCCCCGGTGCTCACCCTTGTAGCTATTGCCTGTAATCCCTCCTGCTCCAACCACTGCCCGAACTCGGTCAGGGTGGTCAGGTCCATTTGTTCCAGCTTATCCAACAACACGAAGCCACACTTGGGATTCAGCTTGCGGACGATGGCCACAGATACCTTGAGCTGATCACTGCCGCTCATGCCGTCCCATTTCTTACCCTCATAAGTCAGCTCACCGTCCACAACCGACAGGCCAGGCAGCGGCAGGTCAGCACCCTGAAGCAGGTCAACCTTCTTCTGCCTGACGGCCTCCAGGTCGGTGGTAAGGGTAGCATACTGGCGGCTGTATTCTTGGGCGTCTTCCTCGGCCTTGTCTTTATCCAGGTTGGCCCTCACCTTGATATTGATGGTTTCTATATTGTTGATATTTTCTTCGAGCTCCGCTGTGCTTTCGTCTTGCAGCTGTCCAGAGGTCTTGTAAGCGGTTTCCATATCCAAATCTGCTTGGATAAGTTGCTTTGTATATTTTTCAAGTTCCTCTTTTAATGAATTTACTTTTTCTGCAAGTCGATTTCTTTCGGCATGTAGTTGTAATGCTTTATCCCGCTTGCGCTGGTTCTCACCGTTCTTGGCCAGTATTTCCTGCTGCTGTTTAATCAGGTCAGACGCGCTGATAGGTTCCTTCGGTGCATCCGGGTGGTAGGGCTGCTCCTTGGCAAACTTGGACTTCTGATCAGCAATCTGCCCGATGGCGCGGCGGCGGCTGTATATCTCCTGCTCCTGCCGTTCCAGTTCAAACAACTGCGGCCCTACACCGATAATCTGAAGCACAGTGGCGGCTTTCTCTTTGCTACTGGAGGCCATGAACCGGGGCAGGTCGAGGGCCAGTTGTTCAACGAACTCGTTGAGCAGCTGCTGGCCGCCCTTCTTGCCGTTGGGGTCGATAACCTTCAGGTCGCTGTTCTTTCCCTTCCTCTCAACTACCAGGCCGTTGGACATTACGATGTGCAGGTTAGGCGGGATTACCGAGCCCTCACGCTGTGCCTCTGACGGTCTAAACTTTTCCCCTCCCAGGGCCCAGGCGATTGCGTCCAGCACAGAAGTCTTTCCCTGATTATTGCGCCCTCCTACAATAGTCAGGCCATTGGCGGTCGGCTCTATTTTGACAGCCTTGACCCGCTTAACATTTTCAATTTCTAACTTGTTGATCTTAATACTCATTGCTTTCCTCCCTCAGTTATTACTTGCATCCCTTTCTTTGCTGCATATAAATCCAGGTCTTCTTGTGCGGCATTAAGGCTATAACGCCTTGGTAATGCTGCAACACCTTTCCATCCGATGTCACCTGTTTTATTGGGCTTCTGATACCTGGCCTTAAAGGTACCAGCAAGATCACCCATAACTTTGTATTTCCAGCCTCTCCCATCAATATAGCTTTTAGCCATTACATCTCCACCATTGTGTTGGCCAGTACTCCGTTGATGTAGTCAATCCGCTTCTGGTCAGTGGCCATTCGGTTCTTCAGCATCTCAATTTCAACAATCAGCTCCAGCACAGGGACGCTTCGCTTTGCTGGTTCATTCGGATGGAACAATTCCGCTATCTCCGGGGTCATCGAGCCTGTGATAACTATGCCTTCGTTCGCCTTGTCCATGTCCTCTTTCTGTTGCTGCTCTGGCTCCGGCTCTGCGGTTACCGCAAGAGCATCAAGCGCGGCTTCCTGCATCTTCTGAATGAGCTCACCCTCAGGCTCCCTTTCGAGAATCGTCCTGCTGACGTATGCCTGTTGCCATTCCAGCATTTCTGCTGCAGTAAATAACCACTCTTTTTTGAGGATAGTCAGCACATCGCCCCAACTGCTATTGCCGAAATACTTAGCCATGATTTCCCTGTCTGTCTTACCCTTGCGTTTTTCTACTATATAGTCCCCTCTGCCTAACTTCTTTCGTGCTACATCTAGTCTCGACACGTTGTTTACTCCCTTCTGATATTGGTTTAACTGCACAAACGCTGGCGGCTTTTCCCGTTGCTGTTTCGGTTGTGCCGGGTATCGTTTCGCGATTTCCTCCGGGCTCATGTGATATGTTTTAACCTCGCTGCTGGCTGCGTAACCGTCTCCGGCATCAGCCCTCTCAAACGGCAGCTTCATGCCGCACCGTGATTTAGAGATTCTAGTGTTCTGTGTACTCATGAGCTGGGAACCCCCAGCATTCTCAATTTATACCGCTTAATCCGCACGAACACCGCACCTGCCGACAAACCGAACTGCTCTCCTACTTGCTTATATGTCATAGTCTTTTGCATCTCTGCCATGCTGACAGTATCCTGATTAATCGGCGCCAGCGGCCTTCCCATATTCTCGGAACCGTCCCGGCTGTTGAATATGCTCTTTATTGCGGCATCTGCTGACTTGTTGCTCAGTATACAGGCCATCAGTGCGATATAGTTATCCTCGTTCCCCGTCATGGTTATCCCCCTGCCCTCACCCACTGCCAGGCTCCTGCTTCGCCCTGCGGCAGCATACCGCTGTCCTGCGCCTCACCGATGAGCACGACTTCCTCCGGCGTGAGTTCTGTCCTGGCCTGCCCGGTCTTGCCCGGCACCTGGTAATAGATGCTGCCGTCCTGGCGCTTAAAAGAGAGCTTGTTCAGGCCCCTCTCGGTCACATCCCTGATTAACTCGTCCCGGTGTGTCGCGATCCGGGCGCTGTGCTTTCCCAACATTTCTGCAATCCATTCCTCCGGCACCTCATCAGCCAGGTCAACATATTCCCTGGCGGCCCCCATCGCCGACAGCTTGAGTGCCCATTCCAGTTGTGCCATGTATGGCAGCATCTCAACTTGATACGCATTCCACTTCTCCCAGGGACACGCGCCCTGATGTAGCTGCAAGGTGTGCTTATGCTTGGTAAGTGTGGCGCCGGCTTTCCTGGCCTTTTGCAGGATGCCGTTCAGTGTGGTCATCCACTCAAACGTCCCCTTGTTGGGGAATTTAAGGTGGAAAGTGTTTGTCAGTACCGTGTCCCAGCGCTTCGGCTGTTCCGGGTCCAAATGATACCAGACCTCATCCAGCCTGGCGCGGAGCTGGTTTAGTACCAAACGGTCAAGCTTTGGCGCGTCATCAATCTGGCAGGGCAGGCCCACCTTCACCTGATCCCCCTGAAGGTACACCTTGATTCCCATTTCCTTTGCCTGTTCAAGCAGCTCTGTAATGCTAACCATTGGCGACTTTTTCCGTTAAGGTATATGAGATTGGCACTTCAACTTCAAAGTAGCTGCTGACTAACACATCGAGTTCGTTCAGTGCCGCCAGCTTGCTGATTTCTCCTGACCGGTACCGGTCCATCGTTGCGTATATTTTGAGCGCTGCCTTTTCAGCAGAGAGCGCTGTCATCGTTCCTCACCGCCGCGATCATAGGTATAAAACTCAATGCCGTCCACTACTTTGCTATACCGCCAGGGCCAGATATCATCCAGCCTGGGCTTCACGTTTAGATCGCCCGGTATTCCGTCCATATCCCTCTTGTCAGATACCAGCACACTGTAAACCACCTTGTCATCTATTGTGCTGATACATATTGACAGTGGCCGGCATATCTCTCTTACTGCTTCCAGCGCTTGCTTAAGCGCGTTTGTGGCTATTTCTGCTTTACTGAGTCGCGTTAATTCTATTTGCACATTTCTACCCCTCTCTGTTATAATGAAGTAACCTTTTACACCTAGCCGCCTTTCATTAATCATCTAGCCAGCGGATATCCCAACCGACAAAGATTTCCTCATCGTCCGGCTGGGGTACTTGGTCCTGCATATCAGGTAAGCCCTGGGCGAATCTGTCAAGTGATGTATCCACTATTCTTCACCGCCTAATACCACATCATTCTCACCAAGCGGAAAGGCTCGCCCTTTAGTCATAACCACTGTATTAATTCCATTACACTCCATGTTTCTTATTAAGGTAGCCTTGTCAGGCATTTCCCTTTTAACGTCATCAAGCGTTAGTTTGCGCCCAACAAAGTAAAAGCCAGTATAAGTTTTAACCCCAACAAGCAACTCCCCGCCGCTTAATTGTTCTTCGCGGCTGAAAAATGTAAATCCATATGAGCCTTTTGGCATTTTGGCCCTTGCTGCTCCCACATCAAAAGAATCAACCTTTTCTGGCTCCGATGTTTCGGAACACATTATGCCGGGGAAGCTATACTCAATATAATTAACTCGCACTATTCTTCGCCCCCTTGCTCGTAGCAGTAAAATTCAACGCCTTTATAAATCTTATAATATTTCCACCGGTATAATTTCAGCGGCCTCGGATCGACTTCAAGTTTCGCCGGTATCTGATCCAGCCCGCGCTTGTCCGGGACAAGGACATTGTATATTCTGCTATCCCCTATTGCCCCGGCGCAGATTGAACAGTTTTCCCCGCATAAGTCCCTTACCATGTCCAATGTCGCTTTTATCGCGTCCGTGGCCTGTGCGGCCTTATTGCCGCTTGCCTGTGCCTCTTGCACATTTCCACCTCATTCTGTTATAATTTGAATAACCTATCACCTTTGCCGCCTATGAAGCGGCTTTTCTTTATTTTTGCGGCCCACCCTTCGCTTCAAATACTAATGTTTGGCTCCCCGCGTCCCATAAACCATGATATTGTGTTGCATATACTCGCGTTCCCGGAGTGTCAAAAAACTTAAACAGGGTATCGTTTAGAGAGGCGTTTTCTATGCGCCCCCAGTAGGTCTGTTGCTTTTTGCCGCACAATGAAAGCGTGACGCTGTATGCTTCTTTGTCAAAGTCGCTTGCGGCCCTTAATACAAACTTATCTCCCACAAGCCCCGCTTTAACTTTCGATGGGTGTCCAAGTAAGGACATTGCTTTAGCCCCAATGGTTAACTTGTTGCGCGATATTGAAATTTTTACAGGCTTTCCAAAATCCATCGCACCTGGGATAAGCCACTTAATCACTATTCAAACCCCCTTCTTTTATAGCACCCTAAACGGTTCGCCCGGCTCCTCTGCTTCATCCTCGTCCTCATACTCCTGCACCGGGGCCAGATTACGGACGATGCCGCACCCCTCGGCCTCAGCGTTCCACCAGGCGCATCCCTCTTGTTGACACTGCACCCAGTGTGATTCGATTTCACTGTTGGCCATTTTCCCGGCTGTCAAAATGGGACATATTATCATTGCCATTTTTTACCCTCCCGCCATCATCAAAAACATCGTATACATCACCCAGCCGAACCCTGCCAGCACCGCCATTCCTGCGAAGTTCTCTGCTGCCCTGCGCCAGTTCCATTTCCATCGCGGTTCTTCTGCGCCCAGGATGATTCTTATTTCCTGTGCTGATAAAAGTCGTTCTCTCAAGTTAAACACCTCCCTCGCTGAATAATTCAGGTTGTGCAATTTGGCTTGCCGCCTCTTGTAAATTCCTAACGGCCTGCTCGTAGTATGATCGCTTCAGCTCTGCCCCTACAAACCGACGACCTTTTTTAATTGATACATATCCCTCTGACCCTATCCCGACAAATGGAGATAAAACAATATCCCCCGGATTAGTCCACAAGTCAACCGCTCTTTCAATTACCTCTAATTGTAACGGGCAGATATGCCTTTCGTCGCATTCTTCTCGGGCGCTAAATCTTTGCAGCGTATTAGACTGTTTAATATCCATCCATACCGGGGAAGCATAATTCTGCCAAACGGCCACGGGAAAGCTCTCGTTTGTATGCGTCACTCTCTCTGGATTTTCTCCCGGCTTACGCATTGTAACCAGGTAGTCTGGAATCCCCTGCCTGCTCATACAGGAATCCTTTTTAAGCTGTTTATGAAGCAAGCCCAGCGCCTTCGTTCTTTGCATGGCCGTAACAGGATCTTTCCATATGCAAACTTCTGAATGATATATAAACCCTGCATCCTGAAACGCTTTTATTAAATGGCCCCTGAAGTCTTGAATCCCGATATATCCGTGCATTGTCTTGGTGGTTGGTAGGTTCATGCAGTGAAACGACAGCAATCTGCCGGGCATAATAACGCGGTATAATTCATCAACCAAAAACCTAAAGTGCTGCATGAAATCGTCATAATCGCGGCAGTTTCCCATGTCCCGATCGCTATTAGAATAAGTATACAAACTTGCAAAAGGCGGACTAAAGACTGAATAGTGGATGGAATCGCTCTTTATGTTTTTGACTACATCAACACAATCCCCCATGTGCAGCGTCCAGTTTTTGCCCTGTGCCGTATCCGTTTCATATTCAGACACATCCCGGCAGGTGCCTTGTATGTTCGCCCTGGTTATCTCCTGTGTCGCTGAAATCATCCCTGACAGCATCGTTTCAAAGTCCTTCTCTTTCCGCTTAATGTTTGTTACCACGGCCCCTTCTGTTTCGGCTGTAATAACATACACATCAACCTGCTTTGTCTGTCCGAATCTCCAACACCGCCGAACTGCTTGATAATACTGCTCGAATGAATCTGACAGACCAACAAAAACCTGCTTACTGCAATGCTGCCAGTTCATCCCAAACCCGCAGATAGAGGGCTTGCTGACTAGCTTTTTAATGCGTCCTTCGGTAAAATCCTGCATGGCCTTTTCCTTGTATTCCGGTGAATGACTGCCCCTAATTTCCACAGCTCCATCAATGGCCTTTGTGAGTGCTTCGCTTTCGCCGTTCAGGTTGCACCAAACTATACAGGGTTCATCCAGAGCGTTCACAATATCGGCACAATACTCCACTCTATCACCAATACTGCTGCGCCTTGCTGCCTGCCTCTC
>DHGD01000057.1 GCA_002402575.1 Syntrophomonas sp. UBA4807 | reverse complement strand
ATGTCATCACCGGGTGCGGTGATAATTACTTTTTTAGCTCCGGCCTGCAGGTGTTTGCCCGCTTTGCTGCGGCTGCGGAAGACGCCGGTTCCTTCTATGACTATATCCACTCCCAAATCAGACCAGGGCAGCCGGGCGGGATCTTTTTCGCTCAGATAGCGGACCTTCTGCCCGTTGATAACCATATTTTCCCCATCGACCGCCACTTCGCCCTGAAATTCGCCATGCAGTGTATCATACTTGAATAAATGCGCACTGGCCTTGAGCTCTCCCAGATCGTTCACTGCCACCAGATCCAAACCCGGCCGCTGCAAAACAATGCGTCCGACCAAACGGCCGATCCTGCCAAAGCCGTTAATACCTATTTTTACTGTCATAATCAATCACCTTTCCTCTCTTATATGCCCACTATCGCCTGTGCCGCGCCTTCGTCCGTGATCAGGACGTTCTGTTGCCCTCTGCTTAACACTGCTTTAATAGCCGACGCCTTATTGCTGCCGCCGGCTACTGCTACCACGGTTTGAATATGGGCCAGGTCATGAAGTTCCAGCCCGATACCGGGAACTTCATATACTATGTTGCCCTGTTCATCAAAATAATATCTAAAGGCCTCACCCACCGCGCCTCTGTCCTGCAGCAGGGAGATTTCGGCGGTATTCAATCCTCTCCTGGCCGCCATCTCCATGGCCGCACCGATGCCGTGAAAAAGCACGTCACTCGACCTTATCAGCTCTGCGATTTCCATGATATAGGGATCCTGTTTCAAGGCCTGGGCAGTAGTCTCTTGCAGTTTGTCAGGTATGTGCAGCATACGGTATTGAGCGCCGATTATTTTAGCAATCCGGGCTGCAATGGTCCCGGCCTGCTGCTCCACATCCTCTCCCAGTCCCCCCCGGGCCGGAACTACCATGAGATTGGGAATACCAGCACCGTCAGTTATGGCGTCAGCAACCTGGGCCATGGTGCTTCCCCCGGTAACTGCCAAAATACATCCGGGGAACAAAGTTTTTTTCATATAGGTCGCCGCCACCCTGCCCAGGTCGCGTTTTATCATCTCATCATGATAAGAGTCACCCGGCACCAGTATCACTTCCTGCAGGTTGAAGCGGTTTTTTATCTGTTCGGCCAGGGTTTGTATTTTGAAAAAGAAGGGAACGAATATGTCTATTTCGTTCATAACATGATGGCCGGCTGGGCTGAGATATATGCCTGCGGGCGTGGTGTTGATAAGGCCGTTCGATTTAAGTGTGTCCACCTCAGCCCGCACCATGCGTTCCGTGAAGCCCAGGGTCTTGCATAGCTGCCGCCTTCCTACGGGTTCCTGGTGCATGATCTGCTTCAGCATATTGTAGCGATTGATGATGGATTGCATGGCGTCGGGGGCGAAGCGCTCCATTATTGTAAACAGTCTTTCCATCAGATTCTCCTGCGGGATCATCTCTCCAGAGGGGCGGCTTTAACCCTAAGGGACGTTTTTGCCCCATTAAGAAAATAATAAACCCTTAAACTACAATCAGTATAACATATCTGTGGAAAAATAATGCAAATAGCAGCGCCAAAAGTCGTGTGATATATGAACGGTATATATATCTTCACAATTTATATGAATAACACTACCCCTGGTGGTCAAGGCAGACTGAAAACATTGACATAGTTTTAATCTAAATATGAGCTGTAACGAGCGCCAACTCAACAATTCTCCCATACTAGGTCGTTAAACAGGATTAAGCCCCCGAGAAACCGGTTAACATTTTTCCGAAAAGTTGCGTCATAAACCGGTCTGCCCAAGGGTTTCAGCTAATAACGGCGCCGCGCTGAGGTAGAAGGAATATTCAATTCCTGGCGGTATTTGGCCACGGTGCGTCGCGAGATGCGAATACCCTTGTCCTGTAATTGCTGTGAGATAGCCTCGTCGCTGAAGGGATGCTGCGGGTCTTCGGCGGCCACTATAGCCTGCAGCATATGTTTGATGCTTTTGGAAGACACCTTGTCTTCCCCTTCGCTGGATTCCACCCCAGTGCTGAAGAAGTATTTCAGTTCATACAGTCCTTGCGGGGTTTGCATATATTTGTTGGTAGTAGCCCGGCTGACTGTCGATTCGTGTACGCTGATCATCTCCGCCACCTGGCGCAGGGTCATGGGATGGAGATGCTTGACCCCTTTATCGAGGAAATCGGTCTGTAAATCAACGATGCATCGGGCTACACGGTACAATGTCATGCGACGCTGTTCAATGCTGCGGATCAGCCATACCGCCGAACCCATCTTTTCTTCCAAATATTTGCGCGCCTCCTGGGATTGTGCGTCGGCTTGCTTGAGCATTCTCTCATACATGTTGTTGACTATCAGGCGGGGGAAATTGAAATCATTGATGATCACCACATACTCGCCGTCGATTTTTTCCACAACCACATCCGGAGTTACGTATTTTATCTCCCCACCGCTGAATTGCAGCCCTGGCTTGGGATCCAGCGTCCTGATCAGGTCGCAGATCTCCTGTACCTTTTGCACCGGAGCGCCCACCTTCTGGGCAATATGACTCAGCCTGCCCCGGGCCAGGTCGGGCAGATAATTATTAATGATCTGACGAGCTATGTCTGAGTCCTTTCCATACTGTTTTAACTGCAGTATCAGGCATTCGGAAAGATCGCGGGCGCCTATTCCGGGGGGGTTAAAGGCTTGGATCAGCTCCAGGGCTTTTTCTGCCGCTTCCAGGCTGACACCCAGGTGCTGGGCCACATCCTCCAGTTTGACAGTCAGGTAACCGTTCTGGTCAATGCTGCCGATGAGGTACTGACCGATAAGCTGGTCCTGTGAGCTGGTGCTGAAGAGATGCAGTTGGAATTCCAGGTGTTCGTACAGACTGGGCTTTTGGGCCACGAAATTCTCCAGGGATCTCTCCTCTGCGGAGTAGTTTACCCCAGCGTCATATTTATCGCGGTCGTTATCCCCAAATACATCCAGCCATTCACTGATGTCATTATTGTTTTCGGTTTCCTGCTGGCTTTCGACCGCATTATCCTCTTGCTCTACCTTCTCTTCCAGGAGGGGGTTCTCAGCCAGTTCGTTGCGAACATATTCCGACAACTCAAGCGAGGACATCTGCAGTATAGCGATGGCCTGGCGAAGTTCGGGGGTCATCAGCAGCTTTTGCTGCTGAGCCAGAATTACATCATGAGTAAGCCGCATACTAACTTCCCTCTCAAATCAGACAGGTCTTCTTCTCTAGTTCTCTATCTACTCTATTATTTTGTCGCTATCGGGAGACATCGATTATATCTTCCGCCCACTGCTCCAGTTTGCGCATCCGGTAGGCAGTCCCGGATTTGCTCAGCGGGGGTTCCAACAGCTCTCCCAGTTCTTTAAGTGACTTATCGGGATACTCGATGCGTACGCGGGCCAGGTCGCGCAACTGGGCGGGGAAAAACTCCCACCCTTTCAGCTCCACCAGACGGTTAATCAGCTCTATCTGCCGTACCGAAGCATCCACCGTTTTGGCCAGGTTGGCCGTCTCGCAGTTGACCTGCCGGTTAACGCTGTTGCGCATCGATTTAACTATGCGCACATTTTCAAAGTCCAACAGAGCTTTATGCGCACCGACCACGCGCAGGAAGTCCACGATCTGTTCGCCCTCTTTTATATATAATACCAAGTTTCTTTTGCGTTCGACTATCCTGCTGGACAAGTTAAATTTGGATAATAAACGTTGCACCTCTTTAGCCAGAGACAGCTCTCGCAAGATTATTTCCAAATGGTATTCTCCCTCGGGCCGGTTGATAAAACCCCGGCTCAGAAACAACCCTCGCAGATAACTGCGCTTGCAGCAGCTTCTGCGCACCAGGGCCATATCCAGGCGCCTTCTTTTATTGCTGACCGAGTTTAAGCTCTGCACCCGGCGCCACAGTTCAATATCCCCTTTATTAATAATAGCATGTACTTCATAAATGCGGGTCTTTTTAAAGCGGCGCCTGGTTTCGCTCTGCACCGTAGCCTGCAGGCCGTATACCGATTTGATCAAGGTGTATATCTTGCGCGCTGTTCCGGCCTGCTCGGCCGTAACCACTAATTCCAACTGCTCGTCGCCGGATTTGACCACCCTGCCGTTGACCTCGACCAGAGCAGCCAATTCGGCACGCCGGCAGCAGGCCTTATCCGCAATTTTTCGCCCCAGTTCCTCTTTCACCTGGTTGGAAAAGCTCATCTATGTCCCTCTGCTTGCGGCCCGGTATTGGCTTTAATGATATCGACAATAACCCGGGCCAGTTTATTGGGTTCGTGCCAGGCTACATCAGTGTCCGAAACCAAGTCTTCCTCAACCAGCCGCATACCCATAGAAAGAATCTCCTCGCTGCTTATCCTGACCGGCACGGCTTTTTCTTCACGGTAACGTTTCAGACGTTTTTCGTCGATAGACCCGGAATTGACGATCACATAGTCTATGATCTGTTTGCCCAGGTGCTCCAGGATAACCCTTAAATGATCGGCAGCACTGTAATCATCAGTTTCCCCTTTTTCAGTCATAATGTTGCTTACATAACAGGTCACGGCACGGGATTCCTCGATGGCAGACACCACTCCATGCACCAACAGATTGGGGATTATGCTGGTATACAGGCTGCCCGGACCCAGGATAATGGCATCGGCTTCACGGATGGCCTCCAGTGTCTCAGGGGCCGGCAGGCATTTTTCAGGTATCAAAAATACTCTTTCTATTTTCTGATCATGTCTGCGTATCGATGTTTCCCCGGTAACGATGCTGCCGTCTTTCATCCGCGCCGCCAGGTTGACGTATTCCAAGGTGGCGGGAAGCACCTGGCCGCGCACCTTTAAAACCTGGCTGACTTCACGAATAGCTGAAACGAAATCCCCGGTTATATCGGTCAGAGCCACCAGAAGCAGATTGCCCAGACTGTGGCCCTGCAATCCGTCCCCGGCACTGAAGCGATGCTGGAACACCTTGTCCATCAGTGATTCCGTTTCCGCCAGAGCAACCAGGCAGTTGCGGATATCACCGGGCGGCAGTACCCCCAGTTGGGACCTTAGCCTGCCTGAACTGCCCCCGTCATCAGTCACGGTCACTACCGCTGTAAGATGCGATGTGTGCTTTTTCAGACCTTTTAACATTACCGACAGCCCGGTACCGCCACCAATAACTACGATTCGGGGTTCAAAGCTGAACAACTCATTTACTCCTCAATTTTGTACTTTGAAATATCTCTATGTCTGACCATAACATTATATCCCATTTGTTTCAGCTGCTCCCCGATGTAGGCGGCCAATACTACGGAACGGTGCTGCCCCCCGGTACAGCCGATGGATAAGGCCAGGTTGGTCTTGCCTTCGTTTATATAATGCGGGATCAGGAACTTCATCAGGTTCACGAAACGGCGCAGAAATGACTTGGTGATGGTGGAATCCATTACATAATCTATAACCTCGCGGTCTTCGCCAGTCATTTTACGCATCACCGGGTTGTAGAAGGGATTGGGTATAAAGCGGACGTCGATGACGATGTCCGAGTCGATGGGGATGCCCAGTTTATAGCCGAATGAAACCACATTTATGGTAAAGGCATGGATCTGGCGATGTCCGTAGAGGCTGGTCAATTTGTCTTTCAATTCGCGGGGTGTCAGGCCGGAGGTGTCTATGACCACGTTGGCGGAACCGCGCAGTTCTTCCAGCATGTTTTTTTCCACCTGTATGGCTTCCTGCAGGCGCCAGGTATTCGACAGGGGGTGACGGCGCCGCGATTCTTTGAAGCGCCTGATCAGCACCTCGTCAGCAGCCTCTAGGAAGAGAATTTCATAAGGAATCTGGCCTTGTTTGAGGTCGTCCAGGGAGCGGGAAAGATCAGCGAAGAATTCTCCGCCTCTAGCGTCGATGACCAAGGCCACCTTGTCTATTTTACCTTCGGACTGCAGGCTCAATTCAACGAATTTGGTCAGCAATACCGGGGGAAGATTATCGACACAGTAATACTCCATGTCCTCCAGACAGTTAATTACCTGGGTCTTGCCGGCTCCTGATAATCCGGTGATGATGAGTATGTGTAAATTCTCTCTTTTTTCCCCCATACCGTGATTCCTCCCCCGGCAGCATGATTAACAATGCGTTCCGGGTCCAGGCCTAAAGCCTCCGCCAGACTGCCGCCGTAAGATAGCTCCCCTACCGTCTCCGGAAAATGGGCATCACTGTTGATAATGAAGCGAACCCCGGTTTGCTCCGCTTCTATTATATCAGATATGGGAGGATGGTTATGGCCGCAATTTATTTCAAAAAGGACCTCATTTTGGCTGCAAGCTTCAGCTACGGCGCGGACATCAATGCGAAAAAACAGCCCCGGGTGGGAAAGGATATCCAACTGAGGATTATTCCTCACCGCCGCAATCAGCGCGTCAGTATTGGCTGCAATTGCTTTGCGTGACTGCCTTTTGCCCAGATGGCGCAGTGAATTCTGCGCCCATAAAGCCATGCCGTCATGCAGCGAAGTGGGTCTGGTATAGGGATGGATACCGGCGATGAGCAGGTCCAGCCCGGCGATGATCTCATCGGGAATATCCAAAGTGCCGTTGAGATCGCAGATATTGGCTTCAGCGCCGATGAGGACGCGCATGTCAGGGTACAGCTCCTGCAGCTGGGCCGCCTTGCGCTTGATATACAGGTAGGTCCAGGCATCCTTGACGCCAATCACCGCCGCCAGCGGGCCGTGTTCAGTTATAGCTACTTCCTTCAAGCCCTGCTGATGAGCGGCAGACACAATCTCATGCATATTCTGACGGCCATCACTGAAATGGGTATGGGTATGATAATCTCCATAAAAGCGCACCATATCACCTGTTTCATGTGATTTGGCTAACTACCTGAGCCGGCCAGTTCAGCTTTAAGATAATCGATCACTTTTACCGGAGTAGGGTCGATGCCGTACTCCAGAGCAAGGTAATAACTCACGTAGTCACCTATGTAAATAAGCGAATAGATACGCGCCAGGAGAGATTCCCCGGCGCTCTCCACCTCGACGACCTTTTTCACTTTGCTTTCTATGACACCACGGGTGATCTCCATACGCTGCTGCACGCGCTGATGGTCCCGGCTGTCCCGGAGAATTATCACCGCCAGTTGCGAGAGTAACTGTTGCGGCGCCTCAAAGCCTACTATTTCATTGTGGTTCAACTCGGGAAACACATTGTAGTAGGCCGGGCTTTTCGCGTTTTCATTAATCTGCGCCTTCCAGCGCAGGGCAGCCGCTTCAGTATGGTTGACGCTGCCCCAGATGATCGGGATGGCGTCTTTAATAACCGCGGCTATGCTCATTGCCAGGTTGTTTTCCTGCCGGCCAGGCTGCAGCAGGTCGCGCAGGCTGAACAAAACTGCGGCGGTCTCCTCGATATCGCTTCTGGCATCTTTCAATATTCCTGCCTTTTGCAGGGATAACAACAGTGGCGCCAATAGATAGCCAGTGGCCGCCCGGGGAGATAGCCCGCCGGGAATGGCTACCAGGGGATAACCGTCATTGCGGGCGTGATCTGTCAATGTTCCGCCGCTGCTGATAACCAGAATGTCGGCGCCTCTGGCTTTGGCCTGTTCATAGGCGGTCAGAGTCTCTTCTGTATTACCCGAGTAGCTCACCGCTATAAAAAGGGTGTTGTTATCCACAAAGCGCGGCAGTTCATAGCCGCGGTTAACATATACCGGTAAAGCGGCCGCTTCAAATGCGTAAGTTCTGAGGATATCACCGCCTATAGCCGAGCCCCCCAGACCAGATATCATAAGGTTTTGATACGGCTTGCGATAACGCTCCAATTCCTCATAATTTAGCTCCAGGCACTGTGTGAATTGCTCCGGGAGGCCGTACAGATAGCTCTTCATCGGTTCTTGCAACGGATTTGCGGACATAATCAACCCCTCCTTTGTGTATGCTGCTGCTAGCAGACATAATTCCGATACCTTCAAGACAGTTATTAATCATTCCTTTTATTCTTTCCCGACAGCACCGCAAGCTATGCTGCTTCAACTGCCCCCGCAAGGTTGGACGGCATGCAGAGCCCATTTCTCCAGGGCCTCGGCCACGCCGTCTTCATCATTGGATGAAGTCACATGGTCGGCGGCATCTTTTACCAACTGCGGCGCATTGCCGACTGCCACCCCTATTCCGGCCCACGCCAGCATGCCCAGATCGTTATAACTATCGCCAATAGCCAGCACGTTGGCTTGGGGGATGCCATAGTGTTTGGCTACTAACTGTAAGGCCTGGGCTTTATTGGCATCGCGGTGCATTATCTCCAGGTAGTGCATTTTGGAACGGGTAATGTACAGTTCTTGCCCAAAGCGGGCCTTCAAATCGGCTTCCACAGGATCAAGCCGGCTGGTTTCCAGGCAGATGGCCATGATTTTCAAGGCCTCTTTAGTGCGGCTGGCCTCAATCAGGTCGGGCAAAAAGGTCAGCTCTACCCCGGCTAGTTGTGAATACGACACTGCTTCCTCAGTGAATCTTTCCACGCACAGTTGGTCATCAAAATAAGTATGGAAATACACTCCCTGTTCCTGCAAATACTCCATGACCGTAGTGGCCATTGCGCCCACAGGTCGAAAATAGAGCACCTCCC
>DHGD01000167.1 GCA_002402575.1 Syntrophomonas sp. UBA4807 | reverse complement strand
TGTGGTACACACTGATCTCGGTGTCAGTCGCGGGTGGGCAGAAGTTTATCAAAGAGAGCTATTACAACGCCGTCATCTTCCTGTGCGGTTTGTTTCTGGTAGGCATGGGGGGGTATTTTATGTACTCCGCGTTTATTAGCTAGAAAGGTCACAAAAAGACCCGCAGCCTGCACCCCAAACTGGCGAGTACTGACAGGCGCGGTTGCCATTGCAGCAGTTGGCAACCGCCTGGGGCGGTCGTATCATCTATCCGCCTGCAGTAAAACCCAACCGGGCCTCACCTTGAATGTGATTTTTATAGTAATGTCAGCTATAATAAAGGATAAAGGTGACATTAGGAGGCGTGAAAAGATGCTGCGTAAAGCTGTGCTGGCGGCTATAAGATCAAGGCAAGGACAATGGGTATCAGGAGAGGCCTTAAGTCAGGAACTGGGCGTCAGCCGGACATCAGTGTGGAAGATTATAAAGTCATTGCAAGGCGAAGGTTATGTTATTGAAACCTCCCCTAAAAAGGGTTACCTCTTATCCGAGATACCGGACATATTGTCTGCCGCGGAAGTAAAATCCGGCCTGCAGACAGAGCTTTTCGGCCGCGAGCATTTCTACTATTTTGCCGACATTGACTCCACCAACAATTACGCCAAGAAGTTGGCCGCACAGGATTACCCCGAAGGAACACTGGTGATAGCCGAAACACAATCCGCCGGGCGCGGCAGAAGAGGCCGGACGTGGGATTCGAAACCGGGTCAGGGCATATATATGTCCTTGATTCTGCGGCCTTCTCTGCCACTAAATGAACTTTCCCGGATAACCCTGTTCATAGCGGTGGCAATAGCCGACACCCTGCGGAATCATTTGGGCTTGAAGCCGGGCATCAAATGGCCCAATGACCTGTTGATAGAGGGTCGAAAAATATCGGGCATATTGACTGAGGCAGTCACTGATATGGACGGTATAGAATTTATCATAACCGGCATCGGTTTAAACGTTAATCAGCTCAAAGAGGATTTTCCCGAGGATTTCCGCCACACCGCCACCTCCGTCAGAGCAGAAATGGGGCATAATGTCTCCCGCATCCCGCTGCTGCAGGACCTGCTGCTGCAATTGGAAAAACGCTATCAGCAATTATTAAGCGGTGGATTTGCTGATATTCTCGATAACGTACGGGAACTCTCCACGGTTATCGGCAAGGATATTAAAATGGACAGCATTAACGGGGTTTCCCAGGCCCGGGCCATAGATATTGACAATAACGGCTTCTTGATGGTGCGAGATGCCATGGGCAATATTCACCACCTTATGTCCGGGGAGGTTTTTTTGCATAACCCGCCCGATGAAGGCTAATAATCGTCAACCTTATGTTCTATGTTTGGTTGACAATGCGGACCTGGCGCTGTAATATGGACTTAAGCTTTATATTACAGGAGGCTTCTGCATGTATTCGCCAGCATCAAGTCCGCTGCGCTCCATGGTGTATTCTTCCATGTTCGGGGCCCTGACCGCCATCGGGGCTTTTATCGTCATCCCCTTGCAGCCTGTCCCTTTCACCTTGCAGACCTTTTTTACAGCCATGGCCGGCACCCTTCTGGGAGGGTACGCCGGGGCCGTGAGCCAGGTGGTTTATATACTCCTGGGCTGTGTCGGGCTGCCCGTTTTCGCCGGAGGCAAGGCGGGCTTGGGGGTATTGTTTGGACCAACCGGGGGCTACCTGACTGGCTTCGTTGTCGGGGCATACATTATGGGGAAAATATTGGAAGCTCGTAAACAGCCAGGATTTCTATACACCGCCATGGCCATACTGGCAGGCGATGTGGCTATCTATACCATAGGAACCCTGCAGTTGGCTATCACTGCCCAATTGTCGCTAGCCAAGGCCATACTGGTAGGAGTTGTTCCCTTTATTATTCCCGAATTGGTCAAACTGCTGGCTGCAACCATGTTAACCGTCAGACTCAACCGCAAATTAGCGCTATATCAGGGCATAGTTCGATGATAAGTGTAAAAAATTTATGCTACAGCTATCAACCCGATGCGGATGCCTACCTGCAGGATGTCAGCCTGGATATTAGTCCGGGCGAGTACATCGCTCTGATAGGGCCTAATGGCAGTGGTAAAACCACTTTCCTTAAGCACTTAAACGCGCTGTTGCTGCCCAGTAGGGGTGAAGTGTTGGTCGATGGCATGACTAGCATCGAAGGGCGCCATCATTCCGAGATCAGACGGCGGGTTGGGATGGTGTTTCAGAATCCTGACAACCAGATTGTGGGCATGAGTGTAGAAGAAGATGTGGCTTTGGGCCCGGGCAATCTTCGTCTGCCCAGTGCTGAAATACGCCGCCGGGTAGGTACGGCCTTGGAATTGGTGGGCCTTAACGGTTATGAGAAACGTTTTCCCCATACATTATCTGGCGGAGAGAAGCAGCTCCTGGCCCTGGCAGGTCTGCTCGCTATGAACCCCTCATATATATTGTTGGACGAGGCCACCTCTTCCCTTGACCCCGGCGGCAGCGAAAGGGTACTGAAGATACTTAACCGACTTAGAGACGAGGGTATAGCGGTGGTAAACGTAACCCACAACATGGAAGAGGCCCTGCAGGCCGAACGGGTGGTGCTGATGGCCGACGGGCAGCTTGTGGCCGATGGGAGTGCGGCACAAATTTTAATGCAACGCGATTTGCTGAAAAAGGTTGGCCTTATTCCTCCACTTCTGGTGGAATTAAGTGCCAGACTACACGATGCCGGTTACCAGCCCAGTAAACCCATAATGACAGTGGAAGACGCGGTAGAAGAGATCGAAATCTGGCTGCAGCATGGCCCTAACGGCCAGGTGCAATATAACCATGTGGAGGTAAACCGTGATGAGTAATCCGGCTCAGTATATGCACCGATATTCAGCTCTGCATAGAACCGACCCTCGCGTAAAGCTGATTACCGTCGTGGCGATGAGCGTAGTTATACTTGATACCGGGCCTTGGGGTTTGTTGTTAACGGCTCTGGCATTGCTTGCTGTTACCTTGAGCAGTAAAATCACACCGTGGGAGCTTTTCCTTACCAGCCGTCCAGTCTGGAGCTTTTTGGCATTTCTTTTTTTAATCTATATTGCAACCACTTCCGGGACGCCACTTGTATTAATACCGGGGCTTGATCACATCAGCCGGGAAGGACTATATCTGGGGACGTTACAGCTGTGCAGGTTTATCCTGTTGTTCCTGACGGCCTCACTGCTCACCATGTCTACCTCCTTGACCGAAATCACCATGGCAGTCGAGCATCTGCTGCGGCCTTTGAAAATATTTAGGATTTCGTCTGACAACGTGGCCCTGATGCTCAGCATGGCCTTGCGCTTCGTTCCCCTCCTGCAAAGAGAGATGCTGCAGGTGCGTGAAGCCGCGGCGTCTCGGGGAGCTGATTGGGCACATTCAAGACTCATTGACAAAATACGATGGATAGTGTACCTGGGTACGCCTCTGACTCTGGGCGTTATGAGGCGTGCAGATGAACTAGCCGAGGCTATGGAGGCGCGGGGATATCAACCCGGACCACGGACCTACTTGAATGAGCTAACCCTAAAGAGCAGCGATTATTATATATTGGGTTTAGTGGGGATTTTGGCAACGAGCCTATTTTTCTTGAGTTAGGCGGATTATGGGATCAATTGATTTCTTTTGTATTATCCATACTGAGGCATATTTTGC
>DHGD01000154.1 GCA_002402575.1 Syntrophomonas sp. UBA4807 | reverse complement strand
ATTTCAGGATTCCAGTATACGATTAGATCCCGGTTGGAATAGCTTAAAGGGTAGTCAATATCCGCTTTATCTTTCGTATAATGAGGGTTGATCTGTATCTGATAGTTGAGGTCGGTCTGCAATTTGCCTTCTTCCCCTTTTAAGGCGGCGGCAAAATCGCGTCCCAGTTGCCGGGCTGCCTCAAGCTGCTGCGAAGTCGGTTTGAGGCGCACCCTGATCCCCGGCAGGAGCCGCATACGCAGCATACGCAGGCGGGATTCCACATGAGGCACCCCTTCCCCGCTCCAGCCGTAAGAGCCGAAAGCCGCCGCGATCATTCCGCCATGAGTAACCGGGGAGAGGTGGGCCAGCAATTGCCAGACAGGCAAGACCGCATCTTTGTTCAAAGTGGGGGTGCCGATCAAGAACCCCTGAGCCCCTTCCAGTTCCGCTATAACCTCTTCAGGAGCGGATTCCACCAGGTCAAACCATTTGACGGTTATGCCGCTGTCCTCCAGCAAGGCCGCCGCGATGTGCTGGCCCAGCAATTTGGTGTATCCGTAGGCGCTGGCATAGGCAATTACCACCTTTTTCTGCGGCGAAGGCGGTGGAAAAGCGGCCCATTCCCGGTATTGGCTAATATAGGCTTGGGGATTGCGCCTCAATATAAGACCATGTCCAGGACAAATCATGTCAATATCAATCCGCTGCAGGCGGTCAACCGCCTTGGTGACATAGCCGCGGAAAGGCGCCATAATGCCTTCATAATAATACTTGAAGGCCGGAAATAGTTCGGCCTCAATTTCATCATTAAAAAGCTGGGGCGAAGTGAAATGGCTGCCGAAACAGTCTCCAGAAAACAGTACCCGCTCTTCGGCCAAATAGGTGAAAATATTGTCCGGCCAGTGCAGTAGCAGGGCGCTCATAAATGTCAGGGTTTTGCCCCCCAATTCAACTCTAAAATCTTTACGGATGGCCTGGCAGTCGAATGGCCGGGTGCAGATTTCGCGCAGAAACTCCAGGGCGGTGCCGCTGGCCACCACGGTCAAGTGAGGCATTGTCTCAAGCAGCCTTTCCACTGAGCCGGAATGATCCGGTTCGGTGTGATTGATGATAAGATATTTGACCTGCTGCAGGTCTGTAACATTACACAGGGATGCCATATACTCCTCGAAAAAAGGTTCTTTTACGGTATCGATCAGGGCGGCCGCGTTTTCCCCCTTTACCAGGTAGGCGTTGTAGGAAGTACCAACTTCGGTGGTCATGACGATATCGAAATGTCGTAAGCCCGGATCCTTGACTCCCAACCAGTACACCCCGTCGGTTATTTCAACTGCCAATAGACATCTCTCCCTCTAAAATTGGTGTCAACATCTATATTATAACCTGAACACACCTTGAGATCAGGGCAAATGCAGCAGGAAACGGCAGCGAGACCGCCAGCTAACGCTGACAGCCTCGCTGCCAGGGGATTTGTAGCCTGTAATCACAAGTCGAAGAATCTGCCTTGCGTCTCAAACCAATGTTTATAGAAGGCTCGGTTCATTGGGACAGAGCTGATCAAGCAATTTAAACGATCTTGTTGCTGCGGCGCCAGATATTCATTTCTGCAGCCTGTTTGATCAGCTCATCCCGGAATTGAGGATGAGCTATGCTGATCAACAGCTCAGCCCTTTCATAGGTAGCCTTGCCTTTCAAGTTGACTATGCCGTACTCGGTGACAACATAAGAGGTTATACTGCGGGGTACTGTTACCACCGCGCCATTGGGCAGAGTGGGAACAATTCTGGATATCAATTGACCGTCTTTGCCGGTCACGGTTGAACTGAGGCAAACAAAGGCCTTGCCGCCTTTTGACTTGTAGGATCCGAAGATATAGTCAAATTGGCCGCCAGTCCCAGTGATCTGGCGTACTCCGGATGACTCTGAGCATACCTGCCCAAAGAGGTCAACTTCGATGGCGTTGTTAATGGCCATCATCTTGTCATTCTGTGCTATTACAAAGGGATTGTTGGTGTAATCCACGGGGAACATAGCACAGGCGGGATTGTCATCCAGGAAATTGTATAATTTATTAGTGCCCATAGCGAAGGTATAGACCATCTTCTCGGGATTGATCTGTTTGCGTTTGCCGGTGATGCGCCCCGCTTCATACATATCCACATAGGAGTCGACCAGCATTTCAGTGTGCACACCAAGGTCCTTGAGATCTGACTTGGCGATTAATGCGCCGATGGCATTAGGCATAGCCCCAATGCCCAGCTGAATGCAGCCCCCGTCAGGTATTTCATTAACGATTATCTTTGCCACTTCATTGTCCACATCGGTTATAGGGATCTCCGGCAACTGTATTAATGGCCGGTTGTCGCCTTCAACGATATAATCGACCTGGGAGATATGGATGTTCTCGTAATATCCGCCCCGAGTGCGGGGGACGGTATTATTTACCTCGACGATAACCTTCTTGGCAGCCCGGACGGTAAATGAAGTGATGGAGTGAGATGTGCCCAGGTTGAAGAAACCATTTTTGTCCATGGCGCTAACCTTGATCATGGCCACATCCACTGGCACAAAACCATTAGTATACCATGACGGGATTTCATGATAGGTCAGCGGCGAGAAATAGCATTGGTCCTTATCATGCAATTTGCGGCTGGCTGCGCTAAAATGCAGATCGATGTAGGTAAAATGCTCTCGGGCCGGGTCCACTTGAACAATCTGGGGCGGAAAGGGGCAAGTGGTGGTGCGGACTTTGACATCGGTCAACTCGTCTTTGCGCCTGGCCAGGGCGGCATCCAATACATGCGAATTCATCACAAATTCGCTATATTGGACATAGTCTCCCGATTTAACACATTTCACTGCCTCATCCGCACTTACCAATTTCCTTTGATACTCTTCTGTGAAACTCATTAATCCTCCTCCTCCTCTTGTTGTTGACCAGGGAAATTAAGACGGGGCGGACGTCAGGCGCCTCATAAGCCCCGCCTTAAAATTTGTTATCCTCTCAGAAGATCGCCCGCGATGACCAGTCTCTGCACTTCACCAGTGCCTTCGTAGATTTGGAATATCTTGGCGTCGCGCAGCAGTTTTTCCACCGGGTATTCACGTGTATATCCATAGCCGCCGAATACCTGCACTGCTTCAATAGCGTTCATTACGGCGGTGTCACCCGCAAAAGCCTTGGCTAGAGAAGCTGCCTTGCTGAAACGGGGCACATCCATATCCTGCAATGAGGAGGCCTCATAGTAAAGCAAACGCGAGGCCTGGATGCGCATGGCCATGTCAGCCAGCTTGAATTGAATGGCCTGGAAACTGCAAATGGGTTTGCCAAACTGGGTGCGCAGCTGTGAATAAGCCAGAGACTCGTCCAGGCAGCGCTGCGCCACCCCGGTAGCCATGGCTGCGATGCTGGCGCGGGAGATATCCAAAGTCTTCATAATAATATAAAAACCCTGGCCTTCCTTACCGATCAAATTTTTGGCCGGTACTTTGACATCCTCGAAAATCACCTCGGTGGTATTGGAGGTTCTTATGCCTAATTTGTCCTCCACCTTGCCCACGGTTATGCCAGGGGTGTTACGATCCACCATGAAGCAGCACATGCCTTTAGTGCCCATTTTCTTGTCGAGAGTGGCCAAAACGGTGTACATTCCTGCGGTACCGCCATTGCTGATGAACTGCTTGGAGCCGTTAAGTATGTATTCATCCCCCACCTTGGTACAACGGGTAGAGATCCCGCCAGCGTCAGAGCCGGCGCCGGGTTCGGTTAGGCAAAAGGCCCCCAGTTCGCCGTCCACGATGCGGCCGAACCACTCTTTCTTCTGTTCCTCATTGGCTGCTACATGAATAGGGTCGGTAGCTAATAAGGAACTGGCTACCATAATGGTGCCTATGCCCGCGTCCCCCCAGCATATCTCCTCGGCAACTATGTTCTGGGTTACATGGTCAAGTCCGGGGCCGCCGTATTCAGCCGGCACACCTATGGCCATAAATCCCAGTTCCTGCATTTTGTCCAGGCATTCCTGCGGATAAATATGATTATGATCCCATTCGCTGGCATACGGGGCGATCTCATTGGCGGAGAAGTCATGCGCCATGCGTTTCATCATTTCTTGTTCTTCGCTTAATCTAAAATCCACTTTTCTACCTCCTTTGCTATTGACCACGCGACCATTGAGCAATGACCGCTGGTTAACTACGGTTAAATGTCACGAGTCCACAGCGAACACATCGCCGGGCCGCCTCCCACACACAGGGAAGCTCCGCCCAAGGTGGCTCCCATCTTCTCCATCTGGTAATACAGGCTTACTATGATGCGCAATGCGGTACATCCCACCGGATGGCCCAGGGCAATACCCGATCCGTTCAGGTTGCACTTGTTCATATCCAGTTCGATGCCATGTTCTTCTTTGAGCATGCGCCCCACTCCCAGGAATTGGGCCGCGAAGGCTTCGTTAATCTCCCAGTACTCAATGTCCTCGAATTTAAGCCCGGCCTGCTCCAGGCAGCGGGGAATAGCCTTGGCTGGTCCCAATCCCATTACTTCAGGGGCCACGCCGGCGTGGCAGATGTTGATCATTTTCATCAGGGGTTTGATCCCTAATTCCTGAGCCTTGTCCTTGGACATGATCACCACCGCACAAGCTGCATCGTTGATGCCGGAAGCGTTGGCGGCTGTCACCACCCCGCCTTTTTTGAAAGCCGGGGGTAGTTTGGCCATTTTTTCCAGGCTGGCGTCAGGGATCATATGCTCGTCGGTGGCGTAAAAAGTGCTGCCCTTTTTGCTCTTTATTTCAATAGGGATGATCTCCCGTTCAAAGGTCCCGTCATCCCTGGCCCGGGTAGCCCGCTGATGGCTTATCAAGGCCAGTTGATCACACTCTTCGCGGGTAATGCCGTATTGCTCAGCCACATTTTCGGCGCTTATTCCCATGTGTCCGGGAATCATACTGTCAAACAGGCCGTCGTGGATCATTACGTCCTCAAATTTCCCGGGGCCCATGCGATATCCCATGCGCCCTTTCAGCGCCATATAGGGGGCATTGGTCATGCTCTCCACTCCTATGGCCAACGCAACATCATTAGATCCCGCCTGTATATTGCGGGCCGCTATCTCTAAAGCACGCATCCCTGATGCACAGTTCTGGTTCACGTTAACCGCGGTGCTGTCGATGGGCAGCCCGATGGCCATCGCTACCTGCCGTGCCGGCAGTGAGCCCTGACCATGTGGATAGACCTGTCCCATACACAATTCCTTAACGAGGCCAATATCGATTCCAGCCCTTTCAATGGCTGCTTTCCCCGCCGCAACGGCCAATTCTTTAGCCTGCACATCCTTCAAGCTGCCCAAAAATGCACCTATGGCCGTCCTGCAGGCACTCACTATAACGATTTCCTTCAAATTACAAACCTCCTCCTCGTATCATATAATCGGTCATCTTCATCTATTCCTGAATTGCGGTTTCCGCTTTTCCACAAAGGCTCCCAGGCCTTCATTCTTATCCTCTGTTGCACAGCACATCCCAAACATATCGGATTCTATGCTCATAGCGGTATCTATGTCCACCTGCATACCCTTGCCGATGGCAAACTTGGCATAGCCCACCGCCAGAGGCGCTTTGGCAGTTATTTTACGGGCCATTTTTCTGGCCTGTTCCATCAACTCGGCGGCCGGATAGACATGGTTTACCAGGCCGATGCGATAGGCTTCATCAGCCTTTATGTTGTCAGCGGTGTAAGTCAGTTCTTTGGCCCGGCCCTCTCCCACCAAGCGGGGCAGGCGCTGTGTGCCGCCGAAACCGGGGATAATGCCCAAGCCCACCTCGGGTTGCCCAAACACGGCGTTCTCCGCGGCCAGGCGGATGTCGCAAGCCATGGCCAACTCGCACCCGCCTCCCAGGGCAAAGCCATTGATCGCTGCGATCACCGGCTTTTCCAAAAGCTCCAGTTTGCGGAATACCTTTTCCCCCATATCAGAAAAATATCTTCCTTCAGCTGGTGTAAGCGGCAGCATGAAATTGATGTCAGCTCCGGCTACAAAGGATTTATCCCCCGCACCAGTGACAATCAGCACTTTGATATCAGCATCCTTGGCTACTTCGTCAACTGCCCGTGATATCTCCTCCAGTGTCTGGGCATTGAGGGCATTCAAATATTTAGGCCGGTTGATATACAGAATAGCGAGGTCATTCTCCCTCTCCAGAATCAGGTTTTCATAAGACACGATTGTCCCCCCCTTAACACTCACTCATCCCAGGTCTATTTCTTACCGTAATCATAGAACCCCTTACCGGTCTTCATTCCCAGCCAGCCAGCGCGCACCAGTTGTTTTAAAGGCGGAGCCGGACGGTATTTGGGATCTCCAGTCTCTTTAAAGAGCGTCTCACATACTGCCAGAGCAATATCCACACCCACCAGATCGCATAATGTCAATGGACCCATGGGCCACCCGGCGCCGAGTTTCATTGCAGTGTCGATATCTTCAACGCTGGCCAGACCCTCGTTGAGAATAAAAGCAGCCTCATTCATACCTGGCAGAAGGATGCGGTTGACTACAAATCCGGGGCCCTCCTTGACCAGCACCGGAGTCTTGCCTATTGACTTGGAGAATTCCACCACAATGTCAATGGTTTCCTGAGAGGTCTGAGCGGCGGGGATGACTTCAATCAGTTTCATTACATTAGCCGGATTGAAGAAATGCATGCCGATGACCTTGTCGGAACGCTTGGTTATGGCGGCTATTTCGGTAATTGATAAAGAAGAGGTGTTGGTGGCCACAATGATGTCCGGTTTAAGAATGGCGTCCAAGCGGGTATAGACATCCTTTTTGATTTCCATCTTCTCGAAAACACATTCAATAATAAAATCTGCTTCAGCCAGCTTGTCGAATTCACCGGTGGGCTGGATCTTGGCGGTGATAGCTGCAGCGGTGCCAGCCGGCGCCTTGCCTTTTTCTTCCTGTTTAGCCAGGCTTTTGCCAATGGCTTTTATGGCTTTTTCACAAAACTCCGGGTAAATGTCAAATAGTATTACTTCTTTGTCGGCTGCAGCCAAAGCCCAGGCAATACCCTGCCCCATGGTTCCAGCCCCCATAACCGCTATTTTTTTTAATTCCATCTATTGCTTCCTCCTTGTTTAAAATTGCTGATTATGAATTTATAAACCC
>DHGD01000141.1:1739-11543 GCA_002402575.1 Syntrophomonas sp. UBA4807 | reverse complement strand
CGGGAGTGGCGGAACTGGCAGACGCGCTGGATTTAGGATCCAGTGGGAGACCGTGGGGGTTCAAGTCCCTTCTCCCGCACCAGCTAAATGAATATGCGGAAGTGGCTCAGTGGTAGAGCATCGCCTTGCCAAGGCGAGGGTCGCGAGTTCGAATCTCGTCTTCCGCTCCATTTGCGTCTCATACCTCGGCTGATGCCGGGGTGTTGTGTTTTGGTTATATTTAGGGTAAATTCTTAAAGAGGCTTATTTCTATTTACAAACCGATAAATCAGGGATAATCTTAAAATGTTGTGGCAACGCTGAGCAATGATGATATTGGATGCAGTTAGGAGGAGCATAAATGGAAGCCAGGTTAGAAAAAATAGAACACAGTGAAGCTTACATAACAGTAGAGGTCGACGCCGAGCGACTGGAAGCAGGTCTGCAGCAGGCATACCATAAAGTCGTCAAGGAGGTAACCTTACCTGGATTCCGTAAGGGGCGTATTCCCCGTCAATTGTTGGAAGCCCGTTTCGGGCCGGAGATTCTTTACCAGGATGCGGTTGAACTCATTGTGCCTTTAGCTTACGAGCAAGCTGTAAAGGAACTTGATATTACTCCTATCGCCCAGCCCAGCTTTGAAGTCGGAGAAATAACAAGCGGCCAGCCATTTACTTTCCAGGCCCGTATTCCGATCAGACCTGACGTAGTCCTGGGTGAACTAGAAGGAATGGAGATTACGGTGCCGGTTTTTGAAGTCACCGATCAGGATGTGGAGAAAAGAATTGATGATATGCGCGGCCGCTATGCGGAACTGGTGGTAAAAGCTGCCGATGAACCGGCCGTTAATGGCGACACGGTGTACCACGATTTCGAAGGCTTCATCGACGGGGTGCCGTTTGAAGGCGGCAAAGGCGAAAATTATCCGCTGGAACTCGGTACCAATACCTTTATCCCTGGTTATGAAGAGCAGTTGGCAGGGGTTAAAACCGGTGAAGAGAAGGATGTTATTGTCAGCTTCCCGGAGAATTACCAGTCTGATGAATTGGCCGGCCAAGAAGCGGTATTCAAAATCAAGGTCAACAAGATCGAAACCAAACAACCACGCGAACTGGATGACGCCTTCGTACAGGAAATCAGTGAATTCGAAACTGTCGCCGAGCTGCGTAACGGGGTCAGGGAAAACCTGCTCTCTCAAATGGAAGCCAGACGCCTTGACATCATGCGCCAGGAGATCATAAAAGAAGCCTTGCAGCGTTGTGAGATCGAGGTAGCTGAAGCAGTGATCAAGGAGCATGCCGAGATTATGCTGAAGCAGTTTGAATACCGCATGGCTTCACAAGGCCTGGATCTAAACCAGTATATGCAGTTCACCGGAAGCAGCATTGAAAAGCTCCTGGAATCCCTGTATCCGGAGGCGGAGAACAAGGTAAAGAGTGACTTCCTCCTGGAAAAACTGGTTCAAGAAAAAGGGATTGAAGTCAGTGACGAAGAAATAGAAAAGCACATAGAAGAAGTGGCCAAGAGCACCGGTCTGAGTATCGAGGATGCCAGGGAACGTCTTGATGAGATGATGGAAGGTGTTACCATGCAGCTTAAGGTGGATAAAGCCATAGACTATTTATTAGATAAAGCTGTAGTCACTGAAAAGAAAGCCGAAACTGAAGCGTCTGCCGCTGAATCGAGCCAAGAATAAGCGCACCGTAATATTGGATCTGAATAATCTTTGTACTAAGAGGTGAATAATCATGTCATATCTGATTCCCATGGTGGTAGAACAAACCAACCGGGGTGAGAGGTCATACGACATCTACTCCCGTCTATTAAAGGATCGTATCATATTTCTGGGCAGCGCTGTCGATGACACAGTGGCTAACCTGGTAATCGCGCAGCTGTTATTCCTGGAAGCGGAGGCCCCTGACAAGGACATTTCATTGTACATCAACAGCCCTGGCGGATCGATAACAGCAGGCATGGCCATTTATGACACCATGCAACATGTGCGTCCTGATGTATCTACCATCTGCGTTGGTCTGGCTGCCAGCATGGGAGCCTTTCTGTTAGCGGCAGGTGCTAAAGGCAAACGGTTTGCTCTGCCCAATGCGGAAATAATGATTCACCAGCCTTGGGGTGGCACACAAGGTCAGGCCACCGATATTGAAATTCGCACCAGGCAGATCCTGAAATCCAAAGCCACCCTGAACCGCATTCTATCAGAGAGGACTGGTCAGGCTCTGGAAAAGGTGCAGAGGGATACTGAAAGAGATTATTTTATGACTGCTGAAGAAGCTAAGGAGTATGGCCTCATAGACGAGGTTTTCAAGAGAGAATCCCAGAATAAATAGGGAAGCTCGCCAAGAGGGGTGAACTAATGCATAAGTACGGGGATGAAAAAGGTCAACTGAAATGCTCTTTTTGCGGCAAGACCCAGGAACAGGTTAAGAAACTGGTAGCTGGGCCAGGCGTGTACATCTGTGATGAATGCATCGAGTTGTGCAATGAGATAATTGAAGAGGAACTGGCCGATGATCTGGGGTTTGAGATGGGAGACATCCCCAAACCAAATGAGATCAAAGAAATTCTGGACGACTACGTGATCGGCCAGGAGAAGGCCAAGAAGTCTCTGGCGGTTGCCGTTTACAATCATTACAAGCGCATTAATCTAGGCATGAAACTGGATGACGTGGAACTGCAGAAGAGCAATATTATGATGCTGGGGCCCACCGGTAGCGGTAAAACCTTACTTGCTCAGACCCTGGCGCGCATCCTCAATGTGCCTTTTGCCATTGCAGATGCCACCTCATTGACTGAAGCCGGTTATGTGGGCGAAGACGTGGAAAATATCCTGCTCAAGCTGATACAGGCGGCAGATTATGATATCGAAAAGGCTGAGAAAGGCATAGTCTATATCGATGAGATCGACAAGATCGCCAGAAAGACCGACAACCCCAGCATCACCCGGGATGTATCCGGGGAGGGGGTACAACAGGCCTTGCTGAAAATATTGGAGGGCACGGTGGCTTCTGTCCCGCCTCAGGGCGGACGCAAACATCCCCATCAGGAATTTATTCAGATCGACACCAGCAATATACTGTTTATCTGTGGAGGAGCTTTCGAAGGTATCGATAAGATCATTCAGAACCGCATCGGGCAGCAGGTGATGGGATTTGGAGCTGACATCAAGATCCGTCAGGAAAAGAAGATCGGTGAGATCCTGGAGATGATTCTGCCCCAGGACTTGTTGAAATACGGACTCATTCCTGAATTCGTAGGTCGGGTTCCTATCATCGTAACCCTGGAGGCACTGGATGCCCAGGTTCTGGTGAGAATTCTTCAAGAACCCAAAAACGCACTGGTTAAACAGTACAAGAAACTGTTGGAACTGGACGGGGTGGACCTGGAATTCATGGACGATGCCATGGAATCGATTGCCGCGGAAGCCTTGCGCCGCAATACCGGGGCCAGGGGACTAAGGGCCATCATCGAAGACATCATGCTGGATGTGATGTACGAGGTGCCCTCCCGCGTCGATATAACAAAAGTGCTTATTACCAAGGATGTCATTGATAAAAGGGAAAAGCCCTTGCTGGTGACCGTGGAGGCCAAACGCAAGGTGCAATAATACTATACTGTCCAATTAGGAAAAGGCAGCGAAAGCTGCCTTTTTTTACTTGCTGTTTTTTCTTATACCAAAGATACGCCTTCGGGAATAATAGCTTAAAACGTGAAGAGAGGAAAAGCAGCCATTGAACGAATTCTTTATAAAATACGGCGCAGTGTTATACCTGATACAACTGGTGTTTGCGGTCATTATCGGGATTTACTTCTGGAACCTTTTAAAAAATCAGCAGTGCCGCAAAAGCGTGGTGGCCAAAGAGACGGAAAAGGAAACCCACAAATTGAGGCAGATGCGTAAAGTCAAGCTGAGCGAACCGCTCTCCAGCTTGACTCGGCCTGCCCAATTGTCCGATGTGGTTGGCCAGGAGGAGGGCATAGACCTGTTGCGGTCAGCGTTGTGCGGCCCTAATCCGCAGCATGTCATAATTTACGGTCCTCCGGGGGTGGGAAAAACAGCTGCCGCCCGCCTGGTTCTGGAGGAAGCCAAGAAAAATACGTCCTCCCCCTTTGGGCCTGACGCTAAATTCGTGGAGGTGGACGCCACCATAACCAGGTTTGATGAAAGGAATATTGCCGATCCGTTAATCGGTTCAGTACACGACCCCATCTATCAGGGGGCGGGTTCCTTGGGCACGGCCGGGGTGCCGCAGCCCAAGCCTGGAGCCTGCACCAAGGCACATGGCGGCATGCTGTTCATAGATGAGATCGGCGAGCTGCACCCCACGCAGATGAACAAATTATTGAAGGTTCTGGAGGATCGCATCGTACTCCTGGAAAGCGCTTATTTTACCGAGAATGATCCCAATATACCACAGCATATCCACGATATATTCGTAAACGGACTGCCCGCCGATTTTCGCCTGGTGGGGGCTACCACGCGAATGCCAGGAGAGATAGCCCCGGCTCTGCGTTCCCGTTGCATGGAGGTTTTTTTCAAGCCTTTAGACAAGGAGGACATCAGGCAGATTGCGCAGAGCGCGGTGCAGAAGATACAGTTTGACATCGATGAGGCTGCCTTGAAGGAAATCATCCGCTATGCCGACAACGGCCGCGAGGCGGTAAATATCGTGCAGCTGGCCGCAGGCATCGCCCAGATGGAAAACGACCGCAGCATTACTTTGAACACCGTGGAAAAGGTTTTAAATAACGGTCGCTTCTCGCCGCGTCCTGAGGTGAAATTAAAAGAGGTCCCCACCGTGGGGGTGGTCAACGGTCTGGCAGTGTATGGCGCCAATGTGGGTACTTTAATCGAAGTGGAGTGCAACTGCGTGCCAGTCGAAGATGGCCGGGGCGCCTGGAACGTTACTGGAGTGGTGGAGCAGGAGGAAATGGGAGGTCCGGACCGTAGATACAGCCGCAAGAGTATGGCCCGGGGGGCGGTGGAAAATGTGCTCACCGTGCTTCAAGCCCGCTATGGTTTGAAGTTGCGCGATTTCAACATACATCTTAATTTTCCAGGAGGCATTCCGGTCGACGGGCCTTCCGCCGGGGTAAGTATTGCCACTGTCATCTACTCTGCCTATAAAGGCCTGGCAGTGGATCATCTTGTTGCCATGACCGGAGAGGTGTCGGTGCATGGCAAGGTAAAACCGGTGGGGGGGGTAATGAGTAAAATCGAAGCGGCCCGCAAGGCTGGCATCAAGCGCGCCATTATCCCTCAGGAAAACTGGCTCAATATCTTCACCAGTTTCACGGATATTGAGATAATCGCAGTGGATGATCTGCAGCAAGTATTTGATAAAGCTTTTATCTCGCAGGATATAAACATATAATGGACTTATAGGCATATAACAGCCAGTGATATGCTAATCCAATGCAATATTGTACCTTTGGAACACATATAGTAGAATAAATGGCTGGGAGGTGTGTAAATATGCAACAAGACCAAGAATACCGGCAAATAGCCATGTTGCCCCTGCGCGGCGTGCTGGTTTTTCCATATACAGTGATACATCTGGACGTGGGACGCAAAAAGTCTATAAAGGCCATCGAAGAAGCTATGCTGGACAATAAAGAGATATTTCTGGCCACACAAAAAGAGGCTCAGACTGACGAACCGGAGGAGGAGGACATTTTTCCCATCGGTACAGTGGCGGAAATCCGGCAAATCTTGAAGATGCCCGGAGGAACCATGCGGGTACTGGTAGAAGGCCTTTACCGGGCCGAGATCAAGGGTTATACTACCCACGATCCCTACATCAAAGTGGCCATAGAAGAGCATCATGATGACACTCAAGTCAAGGATTCCCAAGTCGAAGCCCTGATGCGCACCCTGATCGCGCAGTTTGAGCAGTATGTGCGCATGAGCAAGAAGATTCCTCCGGAGACGGTGGTATCAGTGGTGGCTATTGACGAACCGGGGCGCTTGGCTGATGTGGTAGCTTCACACCTGACCCTGCGCATACAAGAAAAACAACAAATTTTGGAGGCCTTGCATTTGGGGCCGCGTTTGGAATACCTGTGTGAAATCCTGGCCAAAGAGATGGAAGTTCTGGAATTGGAGAGAAAGATCAATATCCGGGTGCGCAAACAGATGGAAAAGACGCAGAAGGAATATTACCTGCGCGAGCAGATGAAAGCCATTCAAAAGGAACTGGGCGAGAAAGATGACCGCACCAGCGAGGTGGAGGAGCTGAAAGAACGCATTGAGGCCGCCAATATGCCCAAAGATGCGCGTGATAAAGCCTACAAGGAACTGGAACGTCTGGAGAAGATGCCTCCAATGGTAGCGGAAGCGGTGGTGGTGAGAAACTACCTGGACTGGATTTTATCCCTGCCCTGGTCGGTGGAAACCAGGGATAGGCTCGACCTCAAGGTGGCCGCAGGGATACTGGAAGCAGACCATTATGGGTTAGAAAAACCCAAAGAGAGGATTTTGGAATACCTGGCCATCCGCAAACTGGCCAAAAAAATGAAAGGCCCCATTCTGTGCCTAGTGGGTCCTCCCGGAGTGGGCAAAACCTCACTGGGCAAATCGGTAGCGCGCTCATTGGGACGTAAGTTTGTGCGTATGTCTTTGGGCGGTATTCGCGATGAAGCCGAAATCCGTGGCCATCGCCGCACCTATGTGGGTTCTATGCCAGGAAGGGTCTTGCAGGGCATCAAGCAGGCCGGGTCGAGAAACCCGGTTTTCCTCCTGGATGAGATCGACAAAATGACCATGGACTTCAGGGGTGATCCAGCCTCAGCCCTGCTAGAGGTTCTCGATCCGGAGCAGAATTTCAGCTTTAGCGACCATTATTTGGAGATACCGTTTGACCTTTCTAAAGTGATGTTCATAACCACTGCCAATTCAGCCTATAATATCCCCCGGCCGCTGTTGGACCGCATGGAGATAATCGAGATTAGCAGCTATACCGAGGAAGACAAAGTGCATATCGCCACTGGCTACCTGGTCCCCAAACAGGTCAAAGAGCATGGACTCAAGCCCAAGCATATCGAATTCTCCGAGGGAGCGGTGCGCAAGATCATCCGCGAATACACCCGCGAGGCCGGAGTGCGCAACCTGGAGCGACAGATCGCCTCTGTTTGCCGCAAAGTGGCCCGCATGGTGGTAGAAGACCCCAAAACCTTTGTCAGCGTCACCGGTAGCAATGTAAGTAAATTCTTAGGCAAAGAAAAGTATCGCTTCGGAGTGGCGGAAAAAGAGGATCAGGTCGGGGTGGCTACAGGGTTGGCATGGACTGAGACCGGCGGAGATATACTGTCAATCGAGGTGGCCTTGCTGAAAGGCAAAGGCAAGTTGATTTTAACTGGCCAACTGGGCGATGTCATGAAAGAATCGGCTCAGGCGGCCTTGACTTATGTGAAATCGCGCGCCCAGGAATTGGGTATCAAACCGGAGACCCAGTCGGAGTACGACTTGCATCTGCACGTCCCCGAAGGCGCCATTCCCAAAGACGGACCTTCAGCCGGGATAACCATCGCCACTGCCCTGGCTTCAGCCTTGTCAGGCAATGCCGCCCGCAGTGACATCGCCATGACCGGGGAAATAACCCTAAGGGGGCGGGTTCTGCCAATCGGGGGGCTTAAGGAGAAGGTACTGGCCGCTCATCGGGCCGGCATCCGCACGGTTATACTTCCGGAGGATAATAAAAAGGACCTGGATGATATTCCCGGCAATGTGCGCCGCAAACTTAATTTTGTCACCGTAGCCCACATGGACGATGTATTAGCCCAGACCTTGATCAGGCCTGAACCGGAACAGTTGCCGCCGTCATAGAAGGTATCCCAAGGAATGCCAGATGTCAAGGAGAGGAGAGAGAGGCGCACCCTCTCTCTTTATCATAGAAGGTGTTTATATGAAAATTAAGAAGGCTGAATTGAAAGGCGTATATGTACATATTAAGGAACTGCCCTGGGGTGATCTGCCTGAAATCGCCATAGTAGGGCGTTCCAATGTTGGCAAATCGTCGCTTATCAACAAACTGGTCAATCGCAAGAATCTGGCCCGTTCCAGCTCCACTCCCGGCAAAACCCGTACCATAAATTACTATTTGATAAATGACAGTTGGTATCTGGTTGACTTGCCGGGGTATGGGTATGCCCGGGTAAGCAGGCAGGAACAAGCCAAGTGGGGCAAATTCACCGAAAAGTATTTGACCACACGACAACAATTAAGAGGAATACTACATCTGGTCGACGTCAGGCATCCCCCCAGCAAAGACGATATACTGGTGCAGAGCTGGCTGCTTCACAATGAACTGCCCGTCCTGTGTGTGGCCACGAAAGCTGACAAGATATCGCGCGGAGCGAGGGGCAAACATATTGCTGTGATTAAAAAAGATTTGAATCTGCCCCCCGGGGTGGAGCCGTTATGTTTTTCCACGGTAACAGGTTCAGGGGTGGAGGAACTGCGCCAGGCCATTGAGGAGATTTTGCAGCCGGAAGCGATGCTCAGCCCTGAAGATTAAGGCCGCTCTGCAGACGTTCACGCATATAGGCGGCCAGTTCTTGCTCCTCCTTGCTCTCCCGGCTGGCCTCGAAACGGGACAACAAAGCGTCCAGTGCTTGTTTGCCCCCCTCCTGTTTTATCATCTGCCGAGGGGTATAGCCTTCTTCTGGATGCGGTGTGTCCAGCCAGCGTTCGGTTTCCTTGTCCATCACCGCCATAAACCACACCGGCCCCATTTCGGCCGCGGGCGGAACCGGATAGAGCACGCTGCTTAAGAGCTGCAGCGGTTGATGAGGCCATAACGCGGTTAGATGCTTTATCTGGTTGTTGACATCATCTAAAATGTCACTACAGCTCAAAACTAGTTCCGGACCAACCACCAGCCGCGCATAAGGGCCTGAGCCCCCCTCTCTTCCCAGCCAAATCCAGCCTTTAGTTTGATGCAGAGGCTCATAACCCAGATTGGCGTCTATAATGCGCTGCGCTGCTTCGGATTGTGTGCTGTGGTGGTACAGGAATCTCATATCATTGAGTTTTAATAAGGTCTTGTGCTGGGCATGATTGAAAATCCCGAATATGATCTCGCTGTTTTGTTTTAAGACTTCCTCGGCATCTTCATCTGCCAGAAGGCTTAACAGGTATTGTATATGTTCGGTCAGGAAAGCCCTCTCCAGCGACTGCTCCTGGAGCATCAACACCATTCCCGAAAAGATATTGTCTTCGGGAAGCTCCGCCAGTCGCCCCATAAGCAGTATGATGCCGCTGTTATCAAATTCCAGGGGTTCTTTTAAGAGTACCCGTTTTTGGGCTGAGGTAGCCAGATCTTTCAGATAGAGATGCATTCCGGAAGATCCTATGGCTTCATACAAACCCAGTCTAGACCTGTTTAACGCCTCCAAGCAGTTGCGGGAGGCCGGGTCCAGATAGGGCCCGTTTTCCAGCAGGTAGTCTTCACCCATGCTGTGGCCGTTATCCCCTATTACATCAAACCATAACCAGTCGGAAAAAATGGTATCATGCTCACGAGGCAGCAGCTTCTCGGCCGCGAAGCGCAGGAAGCGGCTCTGCAAGCTGCGCCGGTGTTTGCGGATATCCTTGTGGTTGGCCTGCTCCAGCTTTAGTTTCAAGGCGGTCATGATGCCGCTGTAACGGATAAAGGGATCCACTGAGATGTCGGTTACTTCAGCCACAGGGCCGCAGCAGTGCTTGTATTTCTTCCCGCTGCCGCAGGGGCAGGGGTCATTGCGCCCGATCTTCTGCCTTGCCAATATTAATTTCCTCCTAAGCGTTTTGCTCAATTTAGCTTATCATAA
>DHGD01000141.1:0-1661 GCA_002402575.1 Syntrophomonas sp. UBA4807 | reverse complement strand
CGGGATGATTTTCAGTAAAATTGACATTATACAGTCAGAAATAAATAATTCGGGCCTGGTTATTAGAACGGAGGAGGTTATCATATGTCAGAGGGACATGATATGCCAAGTGTGTACAACCCTGAGGCGGTGGAAAAGAAATGGTATTCATATTGGGAAGAGCAGGGCTATTTTACCCCGGAAGCTGATTACAGCAAAAAGCCTTTTTCCATCGTAATGCCTCCTCCCAATGTAACCGGCGCTCTGCATCTCGGCCATGCCATGGACAACACCCCGCAGGATATCCTTACCCGCTGGCGCCGCATGCAGGGTTACAACGCCTTGTGGGTGCCCGGTACCGACCATGCCGGCATTGCCACTCAGGCCAGGGTGGAAGAATCTCTAGCCAAACAGGGCATCTCCAAGCACGACCTGGGGCGCGAGGGCTTTTTAGAAAAGGTGTGGGAATGGAAACACCTCTACGGCAATCGCATCACCCATCAGCTCAGGCAGCTGGGCGCTTCCTGTGACTGGTCCAGGGAGCGTTTCACCATGGACGAGGGCTGCTCCAAAGCGGTGCGCGAGGTGTTCGTGCGCCTCTATGAAAAAGGTTTGATTTACAAAGGTGATTATATAGTAAACTGGTGTCCGCACTGCCATACCGCCATTTCAGACATTGAAGTGGAACATGAGGACACCGTCGGAAAGTTGTGGTACATAAAATATCCGCTTCCGGACAATGACGAGTATCTGGTGGTGGCCACCACCAGACCCGAAACCATGCTGGGTGACAGCGGAGTGGCGGTTCATCCCGAAGACAGCCGGTATCAACATTTTATAGGCCGTAAGGTAATGCTGCCCTTGATGCAACGATTGATCCCGGTGGTGGCAGATAGTTATGTGGACCGCGAGTTCGGCACCGGCGCGGTTAAGGTCACCCCGGCGCATGATCCCAACGACTTTGAGATGGGCTTGCGCCATGACCTGGCCCAGATCGCGGTTATGAATGATTATGGGGTGATGAATGAAAATGCCGGGGCCTACCAGGGACTAAGCCGTGACGAGTGCCGCCGCCGGGTGGTGGAAGACTTAAGCAAAGGCGGCTATTTAGTAAAAACCGAAGAACACCAGCATGCGGTGGGACATTGCCAGCGTTGCGACACCATTATCGAGCCCCTTATCTCCACGCAATGGTTCGTTAAGATGAAGCCCCTGGCTGAGCCTGCCATTGAGAGGGTATTAGCTGGTGAGACCCGCTTTGTTCCGGAGCGTTTTACCCGCATATACACCAACTGGATGGAGAACATCCGTGACTGGTGCATCAGTCGGCAATTGTGGTGGGGCCATCGCATTCCGGTGTGGTATTGCCAGGACTGCGGAGAGGTGATCTGTAGCCGTACTGAGCCTGCTGCCTGCACAATGTGTCAAGGCTCCAATCTGGTGCAGGATGAGGATGTTTTAGACACCTGGTTTTCCAGCGCCTTGTGGCCTTTTTCCACCCTGGGCTGGCCTGATGACACCCAGGATATGCGCTTCTACTACCCGACCAGCGTGCTGGTCAGCGGGCGCGACATCATTTTCTTCTGGGTGGCCCGGATGATATTCTCCGGAATAGAACATACCGGCAAGACCCCCTTCGGAGTGGTCAACATTCATGGCCTGGTCTTGGACGGGCTGGGCCG
>DHGD01000079.1:4193-5087 GCA_002402575.1 Syntrophomonas sp. UBA4807 | reverse complement strand
TTCGATGACGAAGTTTCCGGTCCCAAGGTCGGTAGTTACATCAACAATACTGGGATCGTCGCTCGCCCAGGCGACCAGGTCGGAAGCGTTGCGTCCCATAATATTGATGGTGTATGACGGTTTGTCGCCTACCCGTAAGGTAGTGGGTCCTGCTTCCAGGGTAGTCTCTGAGCGTATGGCGGCCAAGGCGATCGACAATCTTGCATCTCCGTCAGGGTCGATAATACCTGCCAGGACTTCCTGCTGGGCTATTAATTTAGCAGAGGACCATCCGATATCAGCCAGTCTGCCGCTGAAAATCTGGTTTTCGGGGAGCAATAGCGCCTCATCCATGGCCGTTTCCAGGTAGTCCGGCATGTTATCAAGCAGGTACTGATTGGAACTGGTGGCCAGCAATCCAGCCTCTGTTTCACTGAATACCCCTGGCAGCGCGTCACGGGCAGCAGAGAATAACCCATATAATTCATCCATAGTGATGTCAGCGCCGAATAGGATTTGGAATTCATCCACATAGTCGGCTTTGAATCCCTCCAGGGTATTTCTCAGCACAGTTGAATCATTGGAGTAATAAATATTACCCAGACCGGTGACGATGTCTTTAGCAGCTGCCCGGGCGGCCGCTTCATTGCCAAACCCGGCAATCACTTCTGGCGTCAGCAGATTGTTGGCAGTACCTACACCCAATACGTCATCCCATTCTGTTTCGCTTCCGTCAAGGGCGAAATCCTGCAATTGAATACGCGCCGCGCTGATGTTGTCCTTGTCATAATCACTCATAAAGCTGTAGATGTCCTGCATTTGAGTTACCATGTCATCAATAGCATCGGCGGCGGCGGCATAATTGTACAGACCGAAAATACAAAACATCGCCAATAAAACAATTAAGCCTTGTCT
>DHGD01000079.1:0-4096 GCA_002402575.1 Syntrophomonas sp. UBA4807 | reverse complement strand
ATGAGATGAGCCTTTAAAACCCGTGCAAATCGTAACCGGGTTCAAAGGCCGACACTCATCAAAGCCATCTTAAGATAAACTATTTGGCGGTTGACACGGCATGCTCTTTGAGGATGACCGCTGCAGCTTCGGCCCGGGTGGTATACTCACGGGGAGCGAATAATCCGGCATCCCGTCCGCTCATAATGCCGTTGCTAAGACAAAAGGCGACTCCCAATCTGGCCCAATCCGAAATCAGGCCCTGGTCGGAAAGTGTGTTAAGCAGTGCATTAGCCTGAGTTTCTCCCGGCAAGACCCCTTGGCCCGAATACAGCAAGGCCCGGCTGATAATTACACCGGCCTGTTCGCGGGTAATGGGATCTTCCGGCCCAAAGTAGTTTGGGCTGTAACCTTCAATAATTCCCAGTTCCGCGGCCCGATTGACCACCCCGTTATACCATGCCGAAGGGGCAACATCCTCAAATCGTCCTTCGCCGCCCGCTCCGGGCTGCTGCCCCAGGGACCGCAGTATCATAGCGGCGAATTGCGCCCTGGTGACCGGTTCTTGAGGAGCGAATTGGGAAGGTGTCATGCCTTCAACCAGCCCCTTCTGATAGGCTTGAGCGATAAGGTCTTCAGCCCAGTGCCCAGAGATATCAGTAAACATATGGCTGGCCGGCATGACCGGCGGCGTCTCGATCTGAGGCGGCAAAACCGGTTCGTCTTTTTTGGGGGGCAGGACGCCGCCTCCCCCGCCTCCCGGGGGATTTGGCTCAGTGCCGGGACCTGGCGGGTCTTCTGCCGGAGGTGCATCATCACTGCCCAGCAGAGCCTCCATAATAGCGTCATGAATCGGCATCAGCGAGGGATGCAGTACACCATTTTCCTCAGTGTAATCAATTTCATCCCCGAAACTGGTTAACAGCGCGTTTAAAACCGGGCGGTGTTTGCGCCACATTAAAACTTCCTGGAAGGACTGATACATGATAGAGTCAAAGTTTTCTTCAGTGAGGGTGCCGTAATCGCTGACCGTGTTTTCCAAATCCGCCAGAAATGCCTCAATGTTACTTTCGTCAGTCCCGCCCGCGATAATGCGGTCCACTACTTCAGCATAGTCTTCTTTCAATATCTGATAGCTGGATAGAAAATCGGCCGCATGGCACGGATAAAAGACAGGCAGCAACACCGTCACAATGAAAAGTACCAGCGTCAATAAAGCAATATTACTTAAATACGCGTGTTTGTACATGATTTGATGCTTTCCTCTCCACTTACCAAACTATAGATTATTTGGCATAATATTATCTTTTTTCTAAATCTTCGATAGCTAACTCATAATTTCCTGCAACAAAACAGAAATTATCGGGGCAGTCACAAAAAGGGAACCTGCTGGTCCCCCGGATTTTATCGTTTTTTTCGAGGGCGAGGCAAAAATAGCGGCGCTACTTGAGATGTTCGGGCACAAAATCGTTTCTGACCAGGTCCTGGTAGGTTTCGCGTTTTAGAATGGTATAGGACTTGCCGTCTTTAACCAGGATCATGGCCGGTCTAGGCAGACGGTTGTAATTGCTGGACATAGCGTAATTATAGGCGCCGGTCGCAAATACCGCCAGAATGTCGCCGGGTTCTATCGGCGCCAGTTTGGTATCCCATATCAGCATATCACCAGACTCACAGCATTTACCAGCAACGGAAACTAATTCTGTTGTTTTCTGGCTGGCTTTGTTGGCTATGACCGCCAGATACTTGCTGCCGTACAGCGCAGGCCGGGGGTTGTCCGTCATGCCGCCGTCAACCGCAATGTACTTGCGAATACCCGGGATCTCTTTGCTGGAGCCGATAGTGTACAGAGTTATGCCGGCCGGGCCTATAATAGCCCGACCGGGCTCGACAATCAGCCGCGGCCTCCTCAAACTGTATTGGACTGCTTTAGCCTCAATTGCTGCGCTTGCCACTTTCGCCCAATCACTGGGCTGGCGTGGTTCATCGCCCGGAAAATAGTAAATCCCAAATCCCCCGCCAATATCCAGCTCGTCGAATTCATGCCCGGTAAGGGCTTTGACTTCAGCCATAAACTGCATCATCAGTTCGGCTGCGTGCTCAAAGGATTCAATTTCAAAAATCTGCGATCCGATGTGGCAATGCAGTCCCACCAGGCGCAAGGCCTCACACTCCAAAGCATCCCGCACCGCATCCATAGCCTGGCCTCCGGGCAGGGTGAACCCGAATTTGGAATCTATCTGACCGGTTTTGATAAATTCGTGAGTATGAGCTTCAACCCCCGGAGTAATGCGCAAAAGTATATCCTGCCGGGCTTCTAGCTCCAGACAAATGCGGTTTAAGGTCTGCAGTTCGTGGAAATTATCCACCACCACCCGGCCCACCCCCACGCTGACCGCCATCTGCAATTCCCGCAGGGATTTATTGTTGCCGTGGAAATACACCTTTTCCATGGGGAACCCGGCGTTCATGGCTGTGAACAGTTCTCCCCCGGATACCACGTCCAGCCCCAGGCCTTCTTCAGCCACGATTTTACACAAGGCCGTGTTGCACAAGGCCTTGCTGGCATACAAAACCAGACTGTCGCCGCAAGCCTGGAAGGCATCGCGAAAAGCCCGGCAGTTTTCCCTGAAACCGGTCTCATCGATTACCCACAGAGGAGTTTGATACTGCTCCACCAGCTTGGTGGTGTCCACTCCGCCTATTTCCAGATTGCCGAATCCATTTATTCTCATAGTGCCTGTCAAATGCATCTTTCCAGCTCCCCAATCCGCGAAATCGTGACCATTGTATCATTTACCTTCATAAGGGGTCAACCAACCCCAGTAAATATACAGCATACATACGAACGCAGTAAAGAGCGAGAGCGGTGGCGGCTGGTTCGCTTAATTAAATATACGTCACACCTATCAAACGCAGAGAAAGTACCGGTATGGGGGTGGGCACAGAGCGGAGACAGAAAAACTGCCCTGCACGGGCAGCTTAGGTGATTGATAAGGCGGCAATTAAGGTGTTGGGGTGGTTGTTGTTTTGGCGGCCTGCAATTCTTTAATCTGCTTCTGCAGGGCGCCGTTATTGTTGCGCAGTTCTTTGATGGTACGGGCAATCTTAAAATACCTGACACTGTCTAATAGGAAGGTGATCAAGGCCCCGCCCAGAGCGGCAATCAAAACCACCAGGGCTAGAGAAATCTCTGGAGTGCTAAAGGTCAGAAAATTGAGCTCTACAGGAGCAGGATTCTGAAATATAAAGGCCACCATCAACGCTAAAAAAATAACCGCTCCGACTAGATAAACGTGCATCTTTTAGCCCCCGTTTCTTTGTTTAGGCATCTTCTTAAACATATAGTTCTTGCTTTGGGGCCAAAATCCTCCCTTGGCTGATATTAATCCGCGATTCCGGACTTTATTTCCCCGCTCGGTTCGACATGAATGAGCACCGACGAAAAGGGCACCCTCTCCCCGATGGACCTCTCAATGGAATCGCACAGGTCATGAGCCTGTTGCACGCTGGTTTCAGCATCTATGACCAGGTGCAGATCAATATGGGCTTCACGTCCCGCACGGCGAGTACGTAAATCATGGTATTCCAGATAGCTGTACCCGTACTCGGCCAGCACATAATGTACCGCCTCGATATTGTGATCTTCCAGAGCAGTGTCCAAAAGCGGCACGAAGGCCTTACGGGTTAGATCATAGGCGGCCTTAAAAATCAATCCGGCTACCAGCAGGGCGGCGATGGGATCTATAATCTGCACTCCTGTGACCTTGATTAGCAGCAGCCCCAGGAACACCCCGAAAGAGGTATAGACATCGGTACGCAAGTGCATACCGTCTGCTTCCAGGGCGATTGAATGGTGAGCTTTGCCGATCTTCAGCAAATATTCAGAAACAGCCAGGTTAACAACCGTGGATACACCCATAACCGCCAAACCCCAAGAAGGCTCGACAAGTTCCCCGCCGAACCTGATCTTTTCCACCGCCTCATAAATAATAAACACTGCGGCCCCGAATATCAGCAGGGCTTCGATCGTTCCGGAGATATTCTCAATTTTACCGTGTCCGAAAGGGTGCCTGTCATCGGGGGGTTTGGAAGACTCTTTCACGGCGAAGAGGGC
>DHGD01000033.1 GCA_002402575.1 Syntrophomonas sp. UBA4807 | reverse complement strand
TCCGACCCACGATTGGCATCTGTACAGTTGTTAGACATTGGAGAAGGGATATATAAGCCATTTTATCCCGACATCCGCTTTCCCGATGACTGACGACTGTTATGGCCCCTTGGTCAAGCGGTTAAGACACCGGCCTTTCACGCCGGTAACAGGGGTTCGAGTCCCCTAGGGGTCACCAGGGCGATTAGCTCAGTTGGGAGAGCACCTGCCTTACAAGCAGGGGGTCGGCAGTTCGAGCCTGTCATCGCCCACCATAGACATTAAGCGGAGCCGCGATTATCGCGGCTCTTTCTTGTTTCTGGATTTCCCGCCTTGCAGCCTGGACTCTGAGCCGCAATTATGTATAGAATTTATTCAGGCTCGTAACATCGGGTTATCTTTATGTGACTGTGGTATGCCTTTGTGGGCAGATGTGGCAAAATGGGCGGCACATCTGCCCACAGAGAGTGTTAAGCGCTGGCTGCGGTTATCAAAACCAGGTCATTATCAAAAAAATCCAGCCTAGCGTTATGCTTGCGCCAAACAAGGCTTGTGCAGGCTGCTGACAGATGATTGAGGAGTTTATATGAAGGACAGGTTAGTCAGGGAAATATGCGCCGCCTTTGGCCCCGTCTCAATAAGGGATGTGGCTGAAGCGTTTGCTGCCGAACTGGATCTGGCTTTACGCCGGGAGCCCAGCTCTCTGAAAATCCTGCCCTCATATTTATCCGCACCCGATGGCCAGGAACAGGGAAAATATATTGCGGTTGACTTCGGTGGCACCAACATCCGGGTTATGGCGGTTCACTTGCTGGGCAGAGGCAGCTTCGAGGTCGCTTCCCCAATTTCTTATCCCCTGGCTGACGAGAAAAGGGGTTACGACTTTTCCAGGGAAAGCAGCACCGGTCAGGATCTGTTTGACTTCGTAGCCGCATTGGTCGATGAAGTGGCATCCCCGGGAGAAACCTGCGCGTTGGGCCTTACCTTTTCCTATCCCATGCATCAGGAGGCGGCCGATAAGGCTGTCCTCCTGGAATGGACCAAGGAAATTAAAACCAGCGCCACCATAGGACGGGATATAAAAAAACTGCTCACCGACGCCCTGCAGCGGCGCCAACTTGACTATATCATTCCTGCTGCCATTATAAATGACACCGTAGCTGTGTTAATGGCCGGAGCCTACTCGGAAACGGCGGTTTTTGCCGGTTCAATATGCGGCACCGGACATAACAGCTGCTATGTGGAATCATCATTGAAAACCGCTCGCGGCCTGCCCATGGTGGTCAATACCGAAGCGGGCAACTTTTCAGCATCAGCAAACAATGTTTATGATAAGCTCCTGGACAATCGGAGTCTCGATCCGGGCAGACAGCTGCTGGAGAAAAAAGTGTCCGGAAAGTATATGGGTGAATTGTTCCGATTAGTTTTAGTGGAGCTGACAGAGCGGGGTCTCCTGCAATCAAGCCATCAAGCGGAAACCTGGATGTATCAGCCTTATTCGATAGGGGCTGAGGTCTTAAACTGGCTGAGAGCTGGAACAGCCATGCCCGAGTCAGTAATTAACAACTGGCTGAGCCGACACGGTTTTTTACCTGGACGGGAGAGAGAACTGGCCATGATGAGGTCAGTCGCCGAGGCTATCATAAGCCGGGCTCAGCATTTGATCGCCGCAAGCTTTATTGCCTTAAGCCGACAGGCGGTTAGAACCGGCAAACAGCAAGCAGTGGCAGTCGATGGCAGCGTATTCTTAAAGATGCCGGGATTCTTGAGCGGGATCGAAAAACTCATCAGTCAAAACCGCCAAGACCTGCCTAAAGTTGTATTACTTCCGGTGAGCAACGGTTCGATTGTGGGAGCAGCCCTGGCGGCTGCCCAGGCCAAGGAACGCATATAGTTTCAAGCGCGGAGGCTTTAAATGGCTTACATACTCCCCAGACACATTCAATATGTGCTCGAGCGGCTGTGCAGCCAGGGATTTCAGGCCGCAGTGGCTGGCGGCGCAGTGCGTGATCTTCTCATAGACAGAATCCCGCGGGATTTTGATGTGGTTTCAACAGCACAGGTCAATCAAATCAGGGCACTGTTTGACAGGAGCAGAGTGGTGGGTGAAAAATACGGCACTGTTCTGGTGACGGTGGGGGATCATCAGATTGAGGTCAGCACTTGTCGGGGATTAGGGGGAGGCGAACGAGAGTGGGCAGTACGGTTGCGCGAAGACTTACGACAGCGCGATTTCACCATCAACGCCATGGCTATTGACGCTTCGGGAGATTTAGTCGACCCCTGCGGAGGCCGACAGGATATTGCTCTGCAATTGATTCGGGCGCCTGAAAATCAGGCCGAGGGGCGTTTCCAGGACGACCCCCTGCGCATGCTGCGGGCGGTGCGCCTGGCGACAGTACTAGATTATCAGCTGGACCGCACCATATTCCCGGCGATGAAGAAATGCCTGCCGCTTTTAGGACAGGTTGCGGTTGAACGAATAAGGGAGGAATTGGCAGCCGTGCTGCTGTCGGAGCACCCTGCCCGGGGGTTGAGGATTATGCTGGCGACCGGTCTCTTGAAACAATGCTTCCCTGAATTGATGGCCATGGTAGGATTTGAACAGCACAATCCGGCTCATATCAATGATGTGTTCAACCATTCACTGGCGGTAGTGGAAAGCGTGCCGCCGCAATTGGAAATCAGGCTGGCGGCGCTGCTGCATGACATCGGAAAACCGGCCACGTTTACTCTGGACAGCCGTGGAGTGGGTCATTTCTATCACCATCAGGAGGAAAGCCAGCGCCAAACCGTTGAGCTGCTTAACCGCCTCAGGTTCAGCCGGGCGGTGGTTGACAAGGTCAGCATATTGGTGGGAAACCATATGTATTGGCTGACTAGTCCTGACCGAGAGGCAGTCAGCAGGCTGCTTTTGCAGGTGGGGGAGGAGAATCTGCAAGACCTTTTCGTGCTGCAGAAGGCTGACATTCAGGGCAGTGCCAATTTTCACGATAGTTCCTTTATCGATCACGCTGAGGTCATCTATCAGCATATCAAGGAAAATAAGCTGCCGGTTAGTGTGAAGGATCTGCAGGTGGATGGCAATGATTTGCTGGCGATGGGATATCCGCCTGACGCCAGACTGGGCCAGGCCTTACAGCATTTGCTGGATACAGTCATAAAAGACCCCGGTGAAAATAGAAGAGAGCGTCTGTTAGAGGCGGCTCAAACGCTGCTGTCTGATCTTTGAGCCAGTGGTAAAACCAGTCGAATGCTAAGCTGAGATGCCAGCTTTGTTGGCGGACGTCCGAGATTGGGCCTGAAGGCATAGGTAATACAGAAGGCTATCTATCGGAATATGTGCCGTAATGATTAAAACACCGTCATTCTACGGAAGGCACGGCCGTTTTATGTTCGGCGGCTATCGGGGAAAGGTTGCCTGACAAGACCGCTACTCCGGATCCAAGGCCAAATCGCTGATTTTCCAGTGCCCATTGACCAACCGCGAAGTAATCGTATATTTATAACCGTCACCGGGTTGATAACAATCATGGAGCGAGGCTGCTATCAGAGCACGGCCGGATTCACAGGTGATGCTGGCCTGTTTACGGTCCAGGCTAGTTACATAGGGAATTCCTTCACAAGGAATAATCTTTAAAACGCCCTCGGTATCTGTAAAGGTATAAGCACTCAGAATAGCCTCAGCCATAGCCGAGTCAAATCCGGCCAAAAGATATTGGTAAGCCTGATCATAGACTCTGCCATGTGTGGAAACAGGATAGACGTCATCCCCTTCGGTATCATTAAAAAACGACCGCAGGAGTTGGAAAGACTGGACGGCTTCATCAAACGGGTCAGTCTCCGCTGGCGGTACGGCACCTGGTTTCACGGCACAATTATGATGCGCAGTAGTCCCCATAACCAGGCTGCCCGAGCACAAGACTAATAATAAAGCAAAGCCTAATACCCTATGGATACTGTGCAACTGCCCCCACCTCTCTTTAATGGCTCATAAATACCATTATAAGAGAATGAACTGAGACCACAAGCGGAGCTTAACGCCAGTATTCCCTATTTGTCGGGAATGAGACGAATTGGCTCGAAAGCTTTTCAGTTCTACGGTAGCTGCCAGAGTAATTGCCCGTCAGGATTAACGCAAGCCGCATCCGCAATAGCACTTAAATATTTATCCGCAATGACATACAGGCTAATTTGCAATCGTCGGCAGCGCACAATTTCTGCTTTAAAGGCGGTATTAAGGGAAAAAAACTCAAAGATCCGGTGATCCAATGGCAATGTTACTGAACACTAAACCTCGTAAAAGCAGACTCCTAATAGTCCGGGGCCGGTATGTACCCCTAGTACCGGAGTGATCTGCGAACCAGTGATTTCTCTTATATTGGGCAGCTTTTTCAGGCGTTCCACCAGGAGCTCATGCTCCCGGGCGGCGCCGCCATGGACCACGGCCAGGCAGATCTCCTGCTCCTGTACGGCCTTTTCAACCAATTCCACCAGTTTCTCAATAGATTTGCGCCGTCCCTTGGCCTTGCAGAAGGTGAAATATTCGCCCTCGGAGTTGACCGAAATAATCGGCTTGAGGTGCAGGAATTCCCCAATCATGCCGGCCACCTTGCCGATGCGTCCGCCTCGGCGCAGATACTCCAGGGTTTCCAGAATATAGTAGACGTTGACTTTCTCCTGAATGGACTGCAGGTTTTTGAGAACGGCGTCAAAACTCCACCCCGCTTTAATATTGCGGGCGGCATTGATGACCATCCAACCGGTTCCCATAGACAGGGTACGGGAGTCGATGACCTGAATATTCAGGTTTTTTATTTCGTCAGCCACCATTTTAACCGAATCATAGGTTCCAGACAGGGCGCTGGAGATATGCAGGGCGATGCAATGAGTGAAGCCTTCTTTAAACACCTCGTCAAACACGGTCTGTATATCGTGCGGGGAAGGCATTGAGGTGGTGGGAATCTCTTGAGGCATACGCCCGTAAACCTCCTCGGGCTGAATATCGAGCCCGTCGGCATATTCACGATCGGGATAAATTACCCTTGCGGGGAGTACTTTAATGCCATGCTGTTTGGCGAAATCCGGGGGCAGGTCGCTCATGCTGTCGCAAACCAGGGCTATCTTTTCCGACATATCTACTCTCCTCGACACATACTTTCTGTAATAATTGTAGATTATGCTGGCCGCCGGGTAAAGCAAGTTTGACTGCATCTGTTGACATACCATTATAAAATTTTATACAATTTAACGGGTAAAGCATTTTTACTTTACTCAAGAGGTGCAAACCATGCTGGAAAAAATGGAGCGGGTGATTATGCTCAAGGATCTATATGGCCCGCTTTTAACAGATAAACAAGCCCAGGTGCTGTCCTGGTATTACGAACAGGACTTATCGTTAACCGAGATTGCGGAATTGATGGATATCAGCAAACAGGCGGTGCACGACTTGTTAAGACGCAGCGAAAAAACCTTGCGGGAATATGAAAACCGGCTGGGTTGGCTGGGCCGCTTCGAGGCTATGCGCCGGGAGTTGGAAGGGGTTTGCGCTTTGCTCAACGGACCATGTGACGATGCAATCCGCCATCAAGCGGTAAAGACCCTGCGGACTCTGTTGGAGTCCATGTAAAGGAGCGATACGGTGGCTTTTGAAGGTTTATCGGATAGACTGCAAGACATTTTTAAGAAACTACGCGGCAAAGGCAAGATTAGCGAAGAAGACGTCAAGCTGGCCATGCGTGAGATCCGCCTGGCTCTATTGGAAGCCGACGTCAACTTCAAGGTGGTCAAGGACTTTGTGGGCCGGGTCAGAGACCGCGCCGTAGGCCAGGAAGTATTGCAGAGCCTGACCCCGGGCCAGCAGATAGTAAAGATCGTCCACGATGAAATGGCGGCCTTAATGGGCGGAGCAGAGACGAAATTGAATCTCTCCTCCCGCAATCCTACCGTATTAATGGCAGTTGGCCTGCAGGGTGCAGGCAAAACCACCACAGTGGCCAAACTGGGCAAAACCCTGGTCAAGCAGGGACGACGGCCTTTACTAGTCGCCTGTGACATATACCGGCCCGCAGCCATTAAACAGCTGCAGGTTCTGGGTGAACAGACCGGGATTCCGGTTTTCAGCCAGGGACAGACTAATCCGGTAGATATCGCCAGATTATCTCTGGAATTTGCCTGCAGCAATAACCGCGACATAGTCATTCTGGATACCGCCGGCAGACTGCATATAAATGAAGAACTGATGGATGAACTGAAGAACATCAGGAACACAGTCAAGCCGGATGAAATCATGCTGGTGGTCGATGCCATGACCGGTCAGGATGCGGTAAATGTGGCTGAGAGCTTCAACGCCCAGCTGCAGTTGACCGGGGTTATTCTCACCAAGCTGGATGGGGACACCAGGGGCGGAGCAGCCTTATCCGTAAAAGCGGTTACCGGCTGCCCCATTAAGTTCGTAGGTATGGGTGAAAAATTGGATGCCCTGGAGGTATTCCATCCGGATCGTATGGCTTCTCGTATTTTGGGCATGGGCGACGTGCTCAGCCTGGTGGAAAAGGCCCAGGCCAACATCGACCGTGAGAAAGCTCTGGAGATGGAACGCAAGATTCGCCAGCAAGAATTCACCCTGGAGGATTTCAAGGAGCAGATGCAGCAAGTTAAGTCCATGGGGCCATTAGAGGAACTATTGGGTATGATACCGGGCATGGGCAAACAGCTGAAAAATATGCAGGTCAGTGTGGATGAGAAAGAAATTGCCCATATTGAAGCTATTATAAGTTCTATGACTCCCAAGGAACGCCGCAACCCGGATATATTGAATGGCAGCCGTAAAAAGCGCATCGCCCGCGGCAGCGGCACCCGGGTGCAGGATGTCAACCGTCTGGTCAAGCAATTTGAAGAATCCCGCAAGCTGATGAAACAGTTTTCCGATATGGGAAAAAAGGCTAAAAAAGGTGGTCTACCGCCTTTTAAGTTTCCATTTTAACAACCGTCGGCTAAAGCCCGGCGGTAATATTTAAGGAGGTGAGAAAATGGCAACAAAGATCAGGTTGAGAAGAATGGGGGCCAAGAAAAGACCTATCTATCGCGTGGTAGTGGCAGATTCGCGTTCGCCTCGTGATGGCCGGTTTATTGAGGAACTGGGTTTTTATGATCCCAACACCGACCCGGCTACCGTCAAGATAGATGAGGCCAAAACCCTGGAATGGTTAGCCAGCGGGGCCCGGCCTTCAGATACAGCCAAGTCCCTGTTGAAAAAACAAGGCATACTGGCCAAGTACAATGAAAGCCGCAAGTAGCCGCTATGGGGGGTGAAGCTATCATGAAGGAACTTGTGGATTATATCGCCAGACAGCTGGTCGATAAACCGGAAGAGGTAGTGGTCAAGGCAACTGAGGACGACAAAGCCGTTCTCATCGAACTTCGGGTAGCTCCTGAAGACATGGGCAAGGTTATCGGCAAACAGGGTAAAATCGCCAAGTCGATACGCACCCTGACCAAGGCCGCCGCCGCCAAGGAAGGTAAAAAAGTAGTGGTGGAGATACTTCGATAGGGCCCAACGCCCTATCGTTTTCCTTCCCCGCACGGAAAAACCAGCACCAGAGGATGCAAACATGAATGATAATCTGGTCAGTATCGGTAAGATCATAGGAACATTTGGGGTTAAAGGCTGGCTTAAAGTAGCCCCTTTGACCGATTACCCTGAACGCTTTGGACTTTTGAAAAAGGTCAGCGTGAACAGCTGGGGTGTGGTCCAAATGATGCAAGTTGAAGCCGCTAAGCCCCATCAGCATGGTTATCTGCTTAAGTTAAAGGGCATCGACAGCCCCGAAGAGGCGCAAATCCTCAATAAGTCCCTCTTGCAGATAGATGAAAGCGAAGTTCACCCCCTGCCAGAAGGGGTTTATTATCAATACCAGCTTGAGGGTCTTGAGGTTTATGACGGCAAACTGGGTCGGCTGGGCATCCTGACCGAGATCTTAGAGACCGGGGCCAACGATGTTTATGTGGTCGATTCACCGCGCTTCGGGGAAGTTCTAATCCCGGCCTTAAAAGAGGTCATCGTCAAGGTGAACATAGAGGCGGGACGGATGGAAGTGGCTTTGCTGCCCGGACTGGTGGATGAGACCAAAGCGTCCCCGGAGCGGTAAATGAAGTCCCCAATGGAGTATAGCCAAGTTGAAAATTGATATTTTAACCCTTTTCCCGGCTATGTTTGCATCTCCGTTCGCGGAGAGCATCATAAAGCGAGCGATGGAAAAGGGGATTCTGGACATAACTATTACTAATATACGCGGCTTTGCGGAAGGCCGGCACCTGCAGGTGGATGATTATCCCTATGGAGGTGGTGCCGGCATGGTCATGAAGGCTGATGTAGTAGGCCGCGCTTTGACCGCCAGGCAGACACCTTACTGCCGCACGGTATATCTTTCCCCGCGCGGCAGGCAGCTTGACCAGAAAAAGGTCAAGGAGTTGTCCGGCTTTGAGCATCTGGTGTTATTGTGCGGCCATTATGAAGGTATTGACGAACGGGTCATGAGAGCGGTTGATGAAGAGATATCAATAGGCGACTATATCTTGACCGGAGGGGAACTTCCGGCTATGGTAGTAGTCGATGCGTTAGCCCGACTGCTGCCTGGTGTGCTGGGGGACGATTGCTCCGCTGAAGAGGAGTCATTCAGTGCCGGGCTCTTGGAGTATCCTCATTATACCCGCCCGGCTGTGTACAATGAGCAGGAGGTCCCGGAGGTGCTGATCTCTGGGCACCACGAGAACATCCGCCGCTGGCGGCTGCGAGAAAGCCTGCTCCAGACCTTGCTGAAAAGGCCCGACCTTTTATTGCAGCGCCGATTCACCGCTGAGGAGCGCCAGCTCTTGGAAACTATCCTTTTTGAAAGGAATGAGGTGGACTGATGGAAGGCGACCGGGTATATGTGGCTTTGATGCATTATCCCATGTACAACAAGCGCATGGATATTGTGGCCACTTCAATCACCAACCTGGATCTGCATGACATTTCCCGGGCCTGCCGCACTTTCCTGGTCAGGCGCTTTTTTGTGGTTCATCCGGCTAGCGGCCAGCAGCAATTAATCCGAGATATCTTAGGCTACTGGCAGGAGGGCTACGGGGGGAAATACAACCCCGACCGGCGCGAAGCCCTGCAAAACGTGACGCTGTGCAGCGATCTGCAGGAAGTTTTAATGCATATCGGGCGGGAAACGGTGCAAGAGGTCAAGACCGTGGCCACCGATGCCAGGATTTATCCCAACACTGTCACCTATCATGGTTTGCGCCAACAGATCAGCCGCCACGACAAGACCTGGCTGCTATTGTTCGGCACCGGCTGGGGCATGAGCCGCGAAATGATGGCCATGTGTGATTACATACTGGAGCCTGTGGGCATGGGCAGCGACTACAACCACCTTTCGGTGCGCAGCGCGGTTTCCATTGTTCTGGACCGGCTCTTAGGTGAACCCTGGTTTGAAGCCTGATTAACAACAGTTATTCACCGCTCATCTTGTGATAAAAGACTAATAATGATATAATCACTTTGTTCTATGTAAACAAAGGTGGTCCGCTGCATTGAAATGATAATGTAAGAACACCTTGTATAAGGAGGTAAAACCGTGCAGGATATCATCAGATCAATTGAGGAAGAACAGATTAAGAAAGAACTTTCTGATTTCCGACCCGGAGACACGGTAAAGGTCCATGTCAAGGTCGTGGAAGGCAATCGGGAGAGAATTCAGATCTTCGAAGGTACCGTTTTAAAGATCAGAGGGGCTGGGCTTTCGAGAACATTCACCGTACGTCGTATCACCTATGGGGTCGCTGTGGAGAGGACCTTCCTGATACATTCACCGCGCATCGCCAAAGTGGAGATTACCCGCCGCGGTAAAGTGCGACGCGCCCGGTTATTCTATCTGCGCGGTTTGACCGGCAAGAAAGCCCGTGTTAAAGAAAAACGCAGATTTTAAAGGCAATAGTATATGGCAATAGTATATAATGAAGTAACT
>DHGD01000122.1:3159-8937 GCA_002402575.1 Syntrophomonas sp. UBA4807 | reverse complement strand
CCATAGCCAACAGCGGCTCGCTGGCTTTTATGCAGGAAAACCAGGAGAACCTTGATGATATCGATATCATCGGACAATTCGGGGTGGGATTCTATTCCGCCTTTATGGTCAGCAAAAGGGTAAAGGTCATAACCCGTGCCTATGGTTCCGAAGAGGCTTGGCAGTGGGAATCGGAAGGCTTGGATGGGTATGTCATCAGCAGTTCCAGCCGGGTAAGCCCGGGAACTGACATCATCCTCACCCTCAAGGATAATACTGAAACCGACAACTATGATGAATTCCTGCAAGAGTATACCCTTCGCAACATAGTTAAGAAATACTCCGACTACATCCGCTATCCCATTAAAATGGAGGTGGAGAAGAGAAGGCCGGTAGAGGGGAAAGAAGGCGAATTTGAAACTTATAAGGAAATCGAAACCCTGAACAGTATGATACCCATCTGGCGCAAGAACAAGAGCGAATTGAGCGAGGAAGATTACAATTACTTCTATAAAGAGAAGTTCTTTGATTTTGAGAATCCGTTGCGGGTTATACACAGCCAAACTGAAGGTAAGGCCACCTATAATGCGCTGTTGTTCATCCCTGCCCGAACCCCTTACAATTATTACAGCAAAGAGTACGAGAAGGGTCTGCAACTGTATTCCAATGGGGTCTTGATCATGGAAAAATGCCCTGACCTTTTGCCCGACCATTTCAGCTTCGTGCGCGGTTTGGTGGATTCGCAGGACCTGTCCCTAAATATCTCCCGGGAGATGCTGCAGCATGACCGTCAGTTGAAGCTCATTGCTGGCAATCTGGAAAAGAAGATCAAGAGCGAGCTGTTAGATATGCTTCATAACCAGCGGGATACTTATGAAAAGTTTTACAAGAGTTTCGGCCTGCAGTTAAAGTGGGGCGTTTACAAGGAATTTGGATTAAACCGAGAAACGCTGCTGCCCCTTATCATGTTTTACTCCTCCAAAGCCAAGCAATTGGTGACTTTGGCGGAATATACACAAGGCATGCTGCCGGAGCAGAAATTCATCTACTATGCCAGCGGGGAAAATGTGGATCGCATCGACAGGCTGCCCCAGACAGAGTTGCTGAAGGAAAGAGGATTCGAGATACTTTATCTAACTGATGATGTGGACGAATTTACCCTTAAAATTCTGCACGAGTACGATGGCAAAGAATTCCGCTCCGTTTCCAGCGGCGACCTGGGCCTGGAGGATGAGGCCGACCAGCAGGCGGCACAGGAACAGTCGCGGGAGTATCAAGAGGTGCTGGATTTTATGAGAGAAGCGCTTAAGGGCAAAGTGAAATCAGTCAAGCTTTCCCCGCGCCTCAAATCCCATCCGGTGTGTCTGAGCAGCGAGGGAATGGTCTCCTTGGAGATGGAAAAGATACTAAACAGCATGCCCAACGAAAACGAGGTAAAAGCTGAGCGGGTATTGGAAATAAACGCCAACCACCCTATATTCACGACCTTGTGCCGACTTTTTGCCGAAGACCAGGAGAGGTTGAAGCTGTATACGGATATCATCTACAACCAGGCCATGCTCATAGAAGGTCTAAACATCGAGGACCCGGTTGCCTTTTCCAACGCCATGTGCGATATTATGGCTGGTCAGTGCGGTAAATAGGGCAATAGCCCAGCCGGATGCTGTAGCACCGCTAGTAAGTGGGGAGGAGCCAGTCTTTTCCCCATTTGACGTTGCTGACAGGCGACCTTTATCCATCTCATAGCGCGGATTGGACACACCGTAACCAGAACCTGCCGCAGCTCAGCAGAATTCTGTACTTTCGGTCCGTTGTACCGGTATTACCGAGTTAATAAAAATTGCAGCCTGAGCAGGATAATGTTCTGAAACAGTCGAAAAAGAATTTATATCAAAAAGGCATAATAATATTAAAATTTAGAGAGGAATTTATTTATAAGGGTAAGAGGGTTAGAAGAGGAGCTGAAGACAATGGTGCGATACAGAAATCTCCTGGACTGCATCGAATCTCCGCTGGTAGCTATCAATAAAGACCTGCAAATTGTGTACTGCAATGCCGCGTATGCCCGCCTGGCCGGGCAGGCGGTGGATGCTATCATAGGCCAGAAATGGCTGGATGTGCTGCCTGAACTGGTGGGCAGCAATACTCAGGATGCTTATATGCAGGCCCTGGAAACAGGACGCATGGGCAGCGTGGAAAGCAAAGTAAGCCACCGCTTTTTTATAGAGCGCATCTATACCACCCCGGATGGCCTGGTATCCGTTTTCGACGATGTCAGCGCCGCCCGCCGCTTTGAGGCGGTTGCCCAGGAATTGGGCAGCAAATATCATGAAGTTTTCGATGAATCCTGGGATTCCATTTTCCTCCTCGATACATACACCACCGAAATTCTGCACATGAATCGTTCCGCCTGCGAGATGTTTGGATACAGCCGTGAAGAACTGGCGCGCCTTAATATCGGCAATCTTTGCCCGGAAGAGCCGCCGTACAGCGGTGAAGAATTCATGCGCTGGCTGCGCATGTCATCCGATTCGCGCTCTCAATCCATGGAATGGAGAATGCGCGACCGCAGCGGCAGAGTATTCTGGATCGAAGTCAAGTCCAAACGGGTGGTCTTTGAAGACCGCACCCGCCTGATGGCCTCCATCCGGGACATCAATCCGGTCAAACTGGCCAGCGAGAAGCTGCGCCATTCCCGGGATACTTACGAAGATTTCTTCTACAATGCCAGTGACATGATCTTTGTGCACGATCTGGGCGGTAACCTGATATCGGTCAATCCAGCTGCGGAGCGTATTACCGGATACTCGGTGGCCGAACTGGTGCGCATGAATATTCAGGAACTATCCGCCGGAGACAGCCTGGAACTGCTGCGCGGGTTTCAATACCAACGCCTGGCTCCGGGTCGGCATATTAACTATGAACTCTCTGTAGTGACCAAATGGGACACTTGCGCACACCTGGATGTTAGCATATGGCCGTTGTATGTGAACGGTAAAACCGTGGCCGTTCAAGGTATAGCCCGCAGCGTAACCCGGCTCAAGGAAGAAATGACCCGCCTCACCATATCCGAACAGGATTTGAAAGGCCTGGTTTATTCCCTGCCGGATGCCACCATGGCCATCGACATGGAGGGTAAAGTGGTGGTATGGAACAAAGCCATGGAACGGCTTACCGGCATCAAAGCCAGCGATATGCTGGGGCGTGGCAATTTCGAGTATGCCCTGGCCTTCTATGAGACCCGGCGGCCTATCATGGTCGATTTGGTATTGAGGCCGGAAGAGGTCAGACAGTATTACAAGGTCATCGAGGTGGATGACTATACTGTTATCAGCGAGTTCAAAACCCCCAAGCTGCGGGGTGAGGGCCGGAATCTGTGGGGGCGGGCCATGCCCTGGTACAGCAAAGAAGGCAGACTGCTGGGGGCAATTGAAAGCCTGCGCGATGTTACCGAACGCCATACCATACTGCAGAACCACAAGCAATGGCTGCGGGAGTCTGAAGGACAGGGCAAACAGCTTATAGCGGCTCTGAACAGCCTGGGGGCCAGTGTTCTGACCTATGACAAGAATGGTAAGATTAACGCTGCCACCGAGGCCATGGCAAGCTGGCTGGGCTATCAGAAGTCTTCGCAACTGGTGGGCAAAGAACTGAAAATTGTGCTGGGCGCCAGAGCGGCCAAGAAACTTCTAAACAGTCAGCCTAATATCGATTCTCTGGAATGGATCTGCAAGGACGGCAGCAAGATGACCGCTGCGGTGGAGGTGCAGAACATTCCCCACGAAAGTCAATTCAGCGGAGGCATGATCCGCATCCTTTAGCATTAGAAGAGGAGAAGAGGAGAAGAGGGGCGTTTGACCCAGGTGAACATATATCGTTTCACCTGGGCCTTACGTTGTTTGCCCGGCATGGGCGCGGTCTAATGGGTGAAAGCCCCTGGTGCGGGTTGATATACCCGGTAAAAACAGAAGGCATACCTGGCGGTCGCTTCCCCGCAAACCCCATATAAACAATGTGCTCCGCCTTGAGCCGGACGGACGTCAGAGCGTGGTATTCGCTTAAGGGTTGTTTTGCCGGAACCTGTGGCGTAAAATTGAACACACCTGATTATGACGGAGGTCTATGGTGCGCTTTTGGTTTTGGATAACAACAATATTGCTGGTGGACCAATGGAGCAAATGGATAGTGGGATTAAAGTTAATTCCGGGACAGAGTGTGGAGGTCTGGCCGGGGGTGATGTGGTTCACTCATGTTTTTAACCGTGGCGCCGCTTTCAGCATATTGCAGGGCGCAACCGTCCTTTTTATACTGACAGCTGTAACCGTGGTGCTGGTATTGATAGGCTATAACCATCTGGCTAAACCGCAGCCCCTATTACAGCATTTTACCGGCATTATGGCCGGAGGGGCCTTGGGCAATCTGCTCGACCGTTGCCGCCTGGGTTATGTAGCGGATTTTATTGATTTTCACTGGTTCCCGGTTTTCAATGTTGCCGATATGGCCATCGTGATAGGCGGTATTATGATGGTGGCTTATTTCATCTGGTTTGACAAGGACGGTATGAATGATGAGCGATGATACCTTGATGCTGGTGGAGGAAGAGACGGAAGGGGAGCGTCTGGATGCTTTTATAGCTGAGCGGGTTGGTACTCTGTCACGTTCTCAGGTGCAAAAAATGATTAGCCTGGGCCAGGTACGGGTGGACGGAGACTTGCGCAAGGCCAGCTACAAAGTCCGCGCTGGAGAGGTAATTTCAGTGCAGATTCAGGAGGCGATTCCGGTCAGGCTGCTGGCCGAAGATATCGCCATAGAGATTATCTATCAGGACAGTGATGTGGCGGTGGTAGACAAGCCCAAGGGCTTGGTGGTACATCCCGCACACGGCAACTGGGAACACACCATGGTGAATGCCTTACTTTACCATGTGAAAGACCTTTCCGGAATCAACGGCGAACTGCGTCCGGGCATAGTTCATCGTCTCGACAAAGACACATCCGGGGTTATGGTGGTGGCCAAGAATGACGCCGCCCATCGTTCGCTGGCCGAACAGATTAAGGCGCATACCATTCAGCGCCAGTATCTGGCTGTGGTTTACGGGGTTATCAAGGAAAATCAGGGCTGCATCGAAGCTCCTATCGGACGGAGCAAGACTGATCGCAAGAAGATGGCGGTGACCGCCGACGGACGGGCTGCCGCCACTCAGTACCTGGTGCTGGAGCGCTTCGCGGATTATACTTTGCTCAAAGTCAAGCTTTTGACTGGGCGCACTCATCAGATCAGAGTGCATATGCAGTATCTGAAACATCCCGTAGTCGGCGATCCCCTCTATACCTCGCGCCAACCTCCTGCCGGCGTAACTTCACAGCTGCTGCACGCCTCTTGCCTGGGATTCAACCATCCCACCAGCGGGATTTACATGGAATTTACATCAAATCCGCCAGCTGAGTTTCAGCAATTCCTGTCTGACCTGCGGGCGTAGTGCGCGGCTGCTCACGCCTTTAGGACATAAGGGCTAACAATCTCCGCCCCGCGATATCTCCTCCTCAAAAAACAGTTACAAGCCAGTTCGAATTAGGTAATATAATAATGGATGCTGTGCCGGAAGGATATTGCCATAGTGTGCTACATATAATGAAAACCTATCTATGAATTTTTTAACGGCACGGGTTGGGGGAGGAGAATATCATTGCATTCGATCATCGGTTATTTCCGCGGGCGCGAGTTAAAGCTGCTCTATTTTATAAACCAGCATTATAAATGCCGGGTACTGGACATAATCATGCAGGTTTTCACCAATTT
>DHGD01000122.1:0-3079 GCA_002402575.1 Syntrophomonas sp. UBA4807 | reverse complement strand
CCTGGTCTACAGGGAACGCCCTTTTAAGGCTTTGGAAGATATCATCGCCCACAGACCGCCTACGTCGAAGCGCTCCTTTCCTTCCGGACATACCTGTGCCGCTTTTGGCCTGGCTTTGCCGGTGAGCTATGTAGCGCCGGAGCTGGCGCCGCTGTTCCTGGGTATGGCAGGCATGGTAGGGGTATCGCGGGTGTACCTGGGAGCCCATTATCCCAGTGACGTCTTGGCCGGACTGGGCATAGCGCTGGCGTCTTTCTATATTACTGTACATTATTGGATATAATTAGGATAAATTTAATTAGGATAAATTGCGAAGGTTAAAAATACCATGCGTGTAGCTGTTTTTTCGGATACTTATTTTCCGCAGGTAAACGGGGTAAGCGTCATCCTGGGAAAAATGAAAGACTATATGCAGCAAAATGGCATAGAATATGTGTATTTTGTACCTGGGCAGAAAGCTGAATCCGGGGTTTTTACTTTTGGCGGGGCCAAATTTCCGCTTTATCCGGAACTGCTCATTACTATGCCGAGCTATCACAAGATTGCCAAGCTTTTGGATGATTTTAAGCCCGATGTGGTTCACTTGGCGACCGAGTTTTCCCTGGGCTGGCAGGGCATGAAATACGCTCTTCGCCGCGGGCTGCCTTTAACCTCCACTTATCATACTAACTTTGTGCAATACCTCGGATATTACGGTATGCCTTTTCTGGAAAAACCAGGCTGGCGTTATCTGCGCTGGTTCCATAAACGCTGTGTTATAAATTTCTGCCCTTCAATGAGCACACTGCGTTTGCTGGAGGAGCATGGCATCCCCAATCTGCGCTTCTGCCCTCACGGCATTGACAGCCATCTGTTCAATCCGGCTTACCGCAACGAAGCCATACGACTCCGCTATATAGATGACCCGCAGGATATAATACTCCTTTATGTGGGGCGTATCGCGCCCGAGAAGGATCTCGAGGTGCTGATGGAGGCTGTTCGCCTGCTCAACCGGCACGGCTTAAAATTCCGCCTCCTTATGGTGGGAGACGGCCCTTCCCGCCCCAAACTGGAGGGCCAAAGGATCGACAATGTAATCTTTTGCGGTTATCAGCGCGGTCAGGACCTTTACGCACTGTATGCTTCGGCAGATATATTCGTTTTCCCTTCAGTCACCGAAACCTTTGGCAATGTTATCCTGGAGGCTATGGCGTCAGGGCTGCCGGTAGTGGCTGCCCCAAACGGCGGGGTGGAAGACAATCTCTTGCCAGGCCGGAACGGTTTGGCCTTTAAAGCTGGGGATGCCCGGGATATGGCCGTTCAAATTGAAAAACTGGCAGCCCAGCCGGAGGTGCGGCAAATCCTGGCCCAGGGAGCCCTGGAACACGCCCGAAGCCGCAACTGGGACAGCATTCTGGCGGATTTTTACCAGGCTATGGGAGAATTGATTTGAATATGTAAATACAAAAAGTTTGACACACGCGGACAGGTTTGTTTACAATTGCTAAAGAGCCTTTAAGTTGGCCCCGTGAGGCTAGCAAGGATTACTGCGTCAGGTTATGCCTGTCTCAAGTCTTACGGACTTAAGGCAGGCTTTTTATGTGGCGGAGAATAAGGGGGATAAAGATGAACCTGCGGGACAAAAACCTTATTATGGATGAGGTGGCAATGAAAAGAGCCCTCACTCGCATCGCCCATGAGGTAGTGGAGAAGAACAAAGGGGTGCAGGATCTGGTGGTGGTGGGAATCCGCCGTCGCGGCGGGCCGCTGGCACAACGTCTGGCCGACCGCATCGGGGCTATAGAAGATGTGGTAGTTCCGGTTGGCATCGTCGATATTACCTTGTATCGCGATGACCTCACCACTCTATCCACTCAGCCCATGGTGCATCGAACCGAGGTGAAATTCGATATTAACGGCAAAGTGGTGATACTGGTGGATGATGTGTTATACACCGGACGAACCGTGAGGGCGGCCATGGATGCTCTAATCGATTTGGGACGGCCACGGCGTATTCAACTGGCGGTGCTGGTCGACAGAGGACACCGGGAGTTGCCCATCAAGGCGGATTACATCGGCAAAAATGTTCCCACCTCCGCACAGGAGATAGTATCAGTCCTGGTAGCGGAGATAGATGGAATAGATAAGGTGGTAATCCAAGAGCCGGTCAATGAAACATAAATGATATCCCTTTAAACTGGTCCCGAGAGGCCGGCAAGGGAGAAAGCCAGCAGACACGGGCGCCTTCCTTGCATAATCAGGGAAGGTTTTTTTGTGTCGTCAACCGGAGGCAGTACGGACTGTGGCCTCAGCTTAACGGAACGGTTAGGAGAGTATTGATCCTAATTACATCGCAGCGCAGTGGCAACCCGCTCATAAACATCAAAATGGTGAAACGAAGTCGGCAGTTGTGGTAAAAGCAGGCAGCTAAAAGGAGGCTTTAAGGTGAAACTGGACCGCAGAAAAGACCTGCTGGGCATCAAGGATCTGAGTAAAGACGAGATCGATCAGATCCTGGATACAGCAATCCCCATGAAAGATGTAATCAAACGAGACATCAAAAAGGTCCCCACTTTAAGGGGCAAAGCCATGGTAACTATCTTTTTTGAGAACAGCACCCGTACCCGCACTTCATTTGAGGTCGCGGGCAAATATCTCAGCGCCGATACCGTAAACCTGGCCGTCAACACCAGCAGCGTACAGAAGGGGGAGAGCCTGCGCGACACTCTCAAGACCATCGAAGTTATGGGCTTTGACCTCATGGTGATGCGTCATAGTATAAGTGGCGCTTCCCATTATGCGTCCCGCTGCACCAGTATGCGGGTGGTGAATGCCGGCGACGGTCAGAACGAGCATCCCACCCAGGCCCTGCTGGATATGTTCACCATCAAGGAATACAAAGGCACTCTGGAAAACCTCAAAGTGGCCATTGTAGGTGATATCCGCCACAGCCGGGTGGCCCGCTCCAATATCTACGGGTTGACCCACTATGGCTGTGAGATCCGTGTGGTGGGGCCGTCCACATTGATTCCTCCGGAAGTGGAAAAATTGGGGGTGAAGAGCTACTATAGCCTAGAGGCGGCGGTCAAGGATGCCGACG
>DHGD01000040.1 GCA_002402575.1 Syntrophomonas sp. UBA4807 | reverse complement strand
AAAGTGGTCGCCATGAGCGATTCCAACGGTTATATAGTAGATGAAAATGGCCTTGACCTGCCCTTGATGAAACAACTTAAAGAAGTCGAACGCAGACGGGTCAAAGACTACCTCAATTACCACCCTGATGCCAAGTTCTTCGAGAATGGCGCCGACATCTGGTCAGTACCCTGTGACATCGCCTTGCCCAGCGCTACCCAGAATGAACTGGATGAAGCGGCCGCCAGAAGGCTGGTTGCCAACGGCTGCGGCGCAGTTGCCGAAGGCGCCAATATGCCCAGCACACCCGAAGCAGTCAGGGTATTCCAGGAAAACGGGGTCCTGTTCGGCCCGGCCAAAGCAGCCAATGCTGGCGGGGTAGCCTGTTCAGCCCTGGAGATGTCGCAGAACAGCATGCGTTATGCCTGGACCTTTGAAGAAGTTGACGCCAAGCTTAAAGACATCATGGTGGATATTTATAAGAAATCAAGCGAGGCTGCGGCCGCTTACGGCCATCCCGGAAATCTGGTGGTTGGAGCCAATATAGCAGGCTTTTTGAAAGTGGCTGAGGCTATGCTGGCCCAAGGAATAGTATAATTTGCAAAATTAGCCGGTATTATGAGCAGGCCCCATCAGGGGCCTTTTTTTATGTTTGGCTCTGTTTGATACAGGTTTACAGGTTTGCTCCGCAAATTGTGTTATAATGACCTGTAGTCAAGGCATATTTAGAGGAGGATTTTGTATAAATGAAAAAAATTGCCTTAATTATGGGTTTGATAATCATACTGCTAGCGGGCGGATGCGGCGGCAGCGATCCTGCTGATAAGGTTATTGCTGAAGTCAACGGCCAGAAAATTACCCAACAGGAATACGACAGCCGCATTAAACTGATTACCAACAGTTACAAGATGCAGCAGCAGGCAGCAGGTGCCGGGGAAGTGATCATTGATGCCCAGATACTGCCACAAATTCAAGAGACCGCTTATAATCAATTAATAATGATGAAACTGATTGATCAGGAAGCAGAATCTCGGAGCATCGCCCTTAGCGAAGAGGATAAGGATAAGCAACTGGCTGATTTCAAAGCCATCCAGGAGGCCGAAGACCCCCAGGCCTATGAACAAATATTGAAGGACTTTGAACTAAATGAAAATGAACTCAAGGCCGAGTTGGCAGTGGGGCTGCTGCGCAGCCGTGTGGAACAACACATTGCAGACCAGGCCGCAGTCGGAGAACAGCAAGCCCAGGAATATTATCAGGCCCATCAAGAAATATTCAAAGAAGCTGCCGGCATGAGAGTCTCTCATATTCTGTCGGACAGCCAGGAAAAAGCTCAGGACCTGATCAAACAACTTCAGTCCGGGGCTGATTTTGCCGAACTTGCCCGGAATAATTCCATCTGCCCCAGCAAGAGTCAGGGAGGCGATCTGGGGGTAGTCAACCAGGACACCCCCATGGTGAAAGAGTTTTTGGATGCAGCGCTGGCGCTCAAAGCCGGTCAGATTACCGACAAACCGGTGAAAAGTAAATTCGGCTGGCATATCATCAAAGCCACCGGACAGCAAGCCGAAAGGATTATACCTTTCGCGGAGGCCAAAACCAATCTCATAGAGCAACTGCGGGGCCAGGCGGTGAGCAGCTATCTGGATGAAATATACCAAACGGCTGAAATAAAGGATCTAAGGGAAAAATAATACATCACCAGGCCGGTGATCACAATCATCGCCCCCGGTTTTTTACTTTAACGGGGCTTGCTAGAACGCTCCGGATAGGTAATATGATTATAATTGTAATTATTATCAATTAGGGACGAGCGTTTGCACAAGCGTGATAATCAGGTCAACCGGGCGGCAGCCAGTACAAACTGACCGGGCAGCTAGCTGCAGTCCTGGAAGTTAAGGTCAAACCCGCGGCTCGGCGTCTCAGCGTTGCGGAAGTATTGCAGCAAGCCCGGCGCTAAGACACAACACCGGCATCGCCAAGGTTTACAGGACTTTGGGAAGATTGAGCTAAGAGATACTATGCCCGCCAATCGCCCCTTTTGTACGGACCGCTGATAATCTAGCGGGGCAACAATCGTTTTTTTGCGCTTGATTATAATCTACCGGGCGGCAGTAGTTAACAAAGCAATTAAAGCCCAGCAGCGATGTGTTGGACGCATAACTATTGGTTATGCTAAAATATACCTATATTTGTCACATCCAGCAGGAGGGGTACCGATTATGCTGAAATTGAATGATATATCCATGGTAGTTGGAAATGATCAGGGCGAGAACCGGGAGATTATTCGGGGGATTAACTTTGAGTTCGAGGCTGGCAAGGTTTACGGCATAACCGGGCCCAATGGTGGCGGCAAAACCTCCCTGGCCAAGCTGATAATGGGAATCTATATGCCCAGCCAGGGGAGGATTTACCTGCAGGATAAGGACATAACTCCGCTTTCCATCAGTGAGCGGGCCCAGCTGGGAATAATCTACGCCTTCCAGCAGCCGCCGCGTTTCAAGGGACTGACCGTAAAAGACCTTATTAATATTGCCCGGCCGGGAATAGACAACCTGCACTTGCGCATGACCTTGCGTGATGTGGGGCTGTGCCCGGAAGATTACCTGGACCGCGATGTAGGGCCGGGACTGAGCGGCGGCGAGATGAAACGCATCGAGATGGCACAGACCTTGGCCAGAGAGGCGGTTGTCAGTATCATGGATGAGCCTGAGGCGGGGGTTGATTTGTGGACCATACAGAAGCTGATTGCCGTGATTGTGGGGCGCTACAAGAAAAACCCACGCTTAACTACTATTATTATTACCCATAATGAAAATATGCTCCATATCTGTGACGAGGTTCTGGTAATGGAGAGCGGCATGCTGGTGCACCGCGGCACTCCGGAAGAGATCTGGCCGCACATTAAAGATGAGATTGAATGTAAGATGAAAGAACAGTGCAGTGGAGATGTAGCTTATGAAATTAGATGAAATACAAAGCAACCTTCTCAAAACCATTGCTGATTTGGAGGGAACGCCTGAGGGCGCCGTCAATATCCGCATTGACGGCAGCCCGGTTCTGCGCCATTCCTCGCCTGGCATTGAGATTACTCCCAAAACGGACAAGCCGGGCTTTGACCTCACCGTTGCGCCTGGCAGCAGGGGAGAGACGGTGCATGTGCCCGTGATTCTTACCAAAGCGGGCTTGAAGGATCTGGTCTATAACAGCTTTATCATAGGCGAAAACGCTGATGTGACTATCATCGCCGGATGCGGCATTCACAACTCCAGCCACATGAATTCCCAGCATGACGGCATACATGAATTCATCCTGCATCCTAACAGCAAATTGCGATATGTGGAAAAGCATTACGGCGAAGGCAGGGGTAAAGGAAAGAAGATCCTAAATCCCACCACTATGGTACATGTTGCCGAAGGCGCCTCCATTGAGATGGAGATGGTGCAGATCGCCGGAGTGGATGATACGGTGCGCAACACCACGGTGCATATAGGCTCCAAGGGACATGTGAAGATGATCGAGCGTCTCTTAACCCATGGAAGTCAGCATGCCGAATCGAATGTGGAAATGTACATAGACGGCGTCTCGGGAAGCGGTCAGGTATTATCCCGTTCGGTTGCCAAGGAGAATTCCGAGCAGATATTCCGCGCTGCTTTAATAGGCCGGTCTGACTGCACCGGACATGTAGAGTGCGACTCGATCATAATGGGCGACTCTAAAATAAAATCTATTCCTCAATTGGTAGCCGAAGACGCCAGGGCGGTACTTACCCACGAGGCAGCTATAGGGAAGATTGCCGGAGAGCAATTGATCAAACTGATGTCCTTAGGGCTTACCGAACAACAGGCCGTGGATACCATTATCGAAGGCTTTTTGCGTTGATTTACTGCTTTTAGAGCTGGTGAACTAATGAACCTAAACTTGCTCAAAACCTATGTCAAAGTGGTCGAAACTCAGAATCTGTCGCGTACCGCTGAAGAATTCGGCCTGTCCCAACCAGCGGTGACTAAACAGATTCAAACCCTGGAGGATTTCTATGGGGTTTTGCTGTTGGAGAGAGCGGGACGCCGCCTCAAGACCACTGAAGCGGGTGAAACCCTTTATATTTGCGCTCGTGAGGTCATCAAAGCCATGGACAAAACTGAAAAAGCCATGGAAGAAGTTGCCGACGGGCGCAAAGGTACTTTATATATCGGAGCCAGTACCATACCTGGCCAATATATCCTGCCCCGGCTGTTGAAAGACTTCAAAGACCGCTTCCCCAGCATCGCCTTGACCATGGATATTGCCGATACCGACAAGGTTATCAGCCTGGTGGCGGACCGGGTGCTGGATGTGGGCATTGTAGGCGGTTGGAGCAATATACGCAAAATTGACGGGTTTCAGTGGCTGGAGGATGAACTGATGGTAATCGTGCCGGCAGAACACCACCTGGCGCGATCTTCCCGGGTAGTGCTGACCGACTTGCTGGCGGAGCGCTGGATTTTCAGGGAAAAGGGTTCTGGTACCAGGAAAGCCGCCGAAGAGATGCTGGCCTCCTGCGGAATAAAGAAAGAGGAGCTCAGCGTTTATATGGAAGCGGGCAGTACAGAGGCAGTTCTGGCGGCAGTGGAGTCGGGCATGGGCATTTCCATCGTCTCCTCCTGGGCCATCAAGAGAATTGCTCCATCCCGGCTCCGCGGGTTAAGCATAGCCGAGGCTATGAGTAAAAGGCATTTTTATGTTATTTACCCGCGTCAGAAGTCAAGGCGTAAATCAGTCAATTCCCTCGTGGAGTTCATGAGGCAATGGAAATAGCAAGCTCGAAACCCGGCCCAGGCCGGGTTTTTCTTATTATGAAGGATTGTAGAAAATGGTTTGATTTTGGCACCTGTTTGGATATAATATACCTGTTGCCAATAAATATGGGGAGGGTCACCAATGCTTCCATTACCTAAAAAGTATTTTTTGACCGCTGCCGCAGCGGAAGGGGAAACAGAACTGACTGCTTTTGACGGGGCACTCTTAAAAGCCCGGGTGGGCAATACCAACCTGTTGAGGGTGAGCAGTATACTGCCTCCGGGCTGTCATTTTGACCCTGAACTGCTCATCCCCGAGGGTTCACTGTTGCCAATTGCCTACGGTACTATTGTTTGCGATCAGCCAGGTACCCAAATCGCTGCGGCGGTGGCAGTGGGGATTCAAAAGCCGGATCGTTTTGGAATCATCATGGAATATGAGGGCCACTGCAGCAAGGCGAAAGCGGAAAGCATGGTGGAGAAGATGGTGAGAGAAGCCTTTGCCATCAGAAATATTGAACTCGAAGAGGTTAAAATAGCTGCTGTTGAGCATGTGGTTGAAAAAGTAGGCTGTGCCTTTGCGGCGGTGCCGCTCTGGTATTAGCGCCGGAGATATTGACAACAGAGTTTATCACCGCTACTTAGGAAATGGTTAGGAGGAAATGCTGTGGAACTGTGGGTTACCGAGTATCAGACTCCGTCGCTGGGTTTTAGTTGTAAAGCAACTCAGACCCTGCGTACCGAGCAGACCCAGTATCAGCATCTGGCAGTGGTAGAAACCGAACAATTCGGGCGCATGCTGCTATTGGACGGCATGGTGCAGACCACCGAGAAGGATGAATGGGTGTATCATGAGATGATTACCCAGGTAGCATTGAATGCCCACCCCAATCCCCAACAGATATTAATTATAGGTGGCGGAGACGGCGGAACCCTGCGCGAAGTAGTCCGCCACCCGGGGGTTGTTAAAGGCACTCTGGTTGAAATTGATGACCGCGTGGTAGAGGCCTCACGGGATTTCTTCCCGGAGTTGTGCCGCGCTTTCAGCGACCCCAAGGCTGAAGTGGTGATAAGGGATGGCATTGAATATATCAAAGAACGCCGGGCCTGTTTCGATGTGGTCATAGTAGACTCCACCGAGCCGGTAGGACCGGCAGTGCAGCTTTTTTCAGCCGAGTTTTATCAGAACGTGTTCGCCGCCTTGAAAGAGGACGGCATGCTGGTGGCCCAGAGCGAGTCGCCATTTTTTAATGCCGATGTGATAAAAATGGCCTATACAGGAATAAAACAGGCCTTTCCTATAGCCGAGCTGTACCTGGCCAGCATTCCCACCTATCCGAGCGGACTGTGGAGTTTCACTGTGGGCTCCAAGGTCCATGATCCGCGCCTGCCGCTAATGGCTTATGAACAAGCCTGCAAGTACTATAATTCCCAGATACATGAGGCGGCCTTTAAGTTGCCGGGATTTGTAAGCCGGATAATCGAGGATTGAAAATGATAGACAGGGATTTGCCGTGGCTGGAAAAAAATTTTGGTTTTATGGGATCCAGTTCTGAATATGCTTCCTGTGCCAAGGTCTTACTGGGGTTGCCCATGGACTCCACTACCAGTTTCCGGCCGGGAACCCGGCTGGCGCCAGCGCGCGTGCGAGGTGTTTCTGCAGGCATTGAAGAATTCAGCATCTATCAAAAACGCTCCCTGTTGGATATTGATTTCTTCGATGGCGGCGATATGGTCTTGCCCTTTGGCAATGTAACCGAAAGTTTGAATCGCATCCAGTGTACGGTTGAGGCTATATTGAAACACGGCAAGCAAACTCTGTGCATTGGGGGAGAACATCTGGTATCACTGCCAGTGATTAAGGCTTATCAGCGCCGCTACCCCGAGTTGGTGGTGGTTCAGATGGATGCTCACGCCGATCTGCGTCAGGAATACCTGGGCGAAGAACTGTCCCATGCCACAGTCATGAGACATGTGGCCCATGCGCTTGGGCCACAGCGGCTTTTTCAACTGGGAATCCGTTCGGCGACGGAGGATGAACTGGAATATGCGGAAGGCAGGACCTGTCTTTATCTGGATCAGTTATTGGGTGCGGTGGACAGCGTAAAAGAGCAGGTGGGAGAACGTCCCGTATATATCACCTTAGACATTGACGTACTGGACCCGGCCTTCGCACCTGGCACCGGCACACCAGAACCAGGCGGATTCTCTTCCCGCGAATTGCTGCAGGCAATGCACTCTTTTAAGGAACTGCAGGTAGTCGGATTTGATCTGGTGGAGATCTCCCCACCTTATGAGAAAGGTGATAATACCTCTATATTGGGAGCTAAAATCATCCGGGAAGCCTTGCTTGCCTACTAAGACTTTTACTCCCCAGCTTATCAATACATGGTAAGCCGGGAGGGGTAAACATAAATCATATCGCTCTCTCCCACTCGTTTAAAGGTGAACAGTTCTTGCAGCAAATCAAAGATGGGCTCCAGATCCTCCTGCAAAGCCTGCTCCTGTCCGGCTATCTCAATGCGGAAAACAGTTACCGCAACCTCGGCCCAGTTCAGCAGCTTTAACTCCTCTAAGCCTTCGCCTAGAAACTCTAGATCTTCTACGGGAATAGAAAAAGGGGCTCTGCTTTTACTTTTGATATGGGCTTCCATAAGGCCGATCAATTGTTTGAGACGGCTCTCCTGCTCAGCATCGATCAAATACTGGAAGAGAATATCATACAGGTTTTGCACTACTATTATTGAAGTAACGGTAGGCAGTCGCAGATGGGTGTCCTGTTTTACCAGGCTCAGCTTAAATTCTTTTACAGCTGGCATATGTTCACTCCCTAAAGTATTGATTTGCATTGTAAAATGCCAGGCAGACCTGCTCCACGCGTTAAGAGCACAGACTGCCTGCATCGATCTGCCGCTTATGAATTGCATCCGGTTTGCTGCCGCCGCAGCTATCAGTTATGCTGAGCACAGACCATATGACGCTGGCAGAGGGCGATATAATATGTACTATATCCGACCGAACCCGAACCGAAGAACAACAACCACCCGCAGCCCGGAGAAGTTTTTGCAGCAACTTGAGCGGCAGCGATGGAAATATAATCTCATTGGCTTAATGGCCCTAATTCTCATAATTATCCTGGCTACCGATGCCGGAGGATGGGCACGTCGCCTGGAAAGCTTATTGACGGGCCGATAAGAATCCAATATGTTTACTTAAACAGCAAGTCTGCTGCTCTTAACCCTTATCAAGCCGGGGCGGAGGAAATTCGCGCTCAAAGTAATCTACTTTCATGGCCGCTCTGACGTCAGACATGGTCTGCCGAGCCACCCTTTGAGCTTTGGCAGTGCCAGCCATCAGAATGTCTTTGACTTCATCAGGCCGCTCCTCATAAAACTGCCTGGTCTCACGCATCGGCTCTAATAAGGCATTGATGATGGCGGCCAGGTTATTTTTGCAAGTCACACATCCCACCTTGCCCTGACGGCAATCCGATTCGATAGCCTCAACCTGAGCGGAGTTGAAGACGCGCTGATATTCAAATACCGTACAGATGTCGGGATGACCCGGGTCGGTTTTGCGGATGCGGGCCGGGTCAGTAACAGCATTCCTCACTTTTTCTTGAACTGCTTGGGGCGTGTCTGCAAGAAAAATGGCATTGTTGAGACTCTTGCTCATTTTGTTCTTGCCGTCCAGGCCCACCAGGCGGGGAGTGGCTCCGACCAGAGCCTCGGGTTCGACCAAAACCGGCTGATAGAGATCATTGAAGCGCCGAACGATTTTCCGGGCCAGTTCAATGTGGGGGATCTGGTCTTCTCCCACCGGTACCAGATGGGCTTTAAAAATACTGATATCTGCGGCCTGACTGAGGGGATAGCCCAGAAATCCATATGTCATGTCCTTAAAACCGTGCTGTGCCGCTTCGGTCTTAACGGTGGGGTTGTGACGCAGAACATTGACCGCGGTGAACATAGAGTAATACATAGTCAATTCGTGAATCTCCGGTATC
>DHGD01000092.1:8357-15556 GCA_002402575.1 Syntrophomonas sp. UBA4807 | reverse complement strand
CTTCTTTTCAATGTATATAGCCGCATCAGGACATATCATCTCACATAAATTACAGGCGATGCAGCTATCCTCGTCCTTGGGTTTAACTGTAGGGGTGCCATAGACCCCTAATTTCTCTGACCATATTAAGACATCATTGGGGCATTTCTCTTTGCACAATCCGCAGCCTTTACAAAACTGGGGGAAGATATGAAATATGGCTCTGTCCAGTTCAGTTGAAATCGGTTTCATTTCTTTAACCACGCACTCCCACCCCTTCCTGCAACGATGCTTCAGCCATTTCTTTGCCTATTTGCAAAGCCTTGAAGTTCAATTCTCTCAACTCGGGGTCCTTTTCGAACTTGTAGGCCAGTTTATGCACCAAGGCTTCTTTAGCTGCTTCAAAAGAAACCACTTTAGTAAGCCCGATAGCAGCTCCCATAATAATAATATTAAACACCCGGGGGTGCAGTTTGTTATTGGCGGTTTCGATGGCAGGCAGACCAACAATCTTCTTGGCCTTTTCAGGGAATTCCGCCTCAGGTACCGGATAACTGTTGTCATACATGAATATGGTGTTTTCGTCTGAATAGCCCGCCGTACGTCCAATGGCCCGCTCACTTAGAGCTATGACCACATCGGCTTTATTGAATTTTGGCGCCCCGATGCGCCGGTCGCTGAACTGCAGGAAGGCTATGGATACCCCGCCTCTTTGCTCAAGTCCGAAATTGGGGATATATATTGTCTGCATATTCTGATTGTAGGCGGCTTCGGCCATGATTTCGGCGATGGCCTGAACCCCTTGGCCTCCTTCTCCGGCTAGGGCGATCTTTATTAGTGACATTTATTTATCCCCCTTTCCCAGAGGATTCTTTAACTCCCCTACCGGGAAGTATTTCTCCATCTCATCTTCCAGAAAATGCAAGGTTTGCTGCGCATTAGTCCTCCAATTGGTGGGGCAAGTCGATAAGACCTCTACAAATGAAAAGCCATTGCCCTCAATTTGATTGCACAGAGCGTTTTTGATGAAGCGTTTTAGCTGGCGGTAGTTGGAAACTGTTGCCCTGGCTATATATGCATCATCCTGGGTCAAGGCGCTCAAAAATTCGGGGCCTTTGGTGGGATAGCCGGTAACATCGGGATCTCTGCCATAGGGAGTGGTTTCCGTCTTTTGCCCCGGCAAGGTGGTCGGTGCCATCTGCCCCCCGGTCATTCCATAGTTGGTGTTGTTAACCAGTATCAGCGTGACTCTTTCATTGCGCACCGCGGCATTGAGCAGATGCTGCGAACCGATGGAGTATCCGCCGCCGTCGCCCATGTATCCTATTGTAACCAGTTCGGGTCGGCTGCGTTTGATACCAACCATAACCGGAGTGGTTCTGCCGTGATGGGTTTGGGTGCTGTCACAGTTGAAGAAGTCCCAGGAAAGGAGTGAGCACCCAATATCACAACCAAATATGGTTTTATCCTGGATGTCCAACTCGTCAATAGCTTCGCCTAGAGCCTTCAAAACGATGCCGTGTCCGCACCCCGGGCAAAACTTGTGTGGTTTGGACGGTAAGTACCACGATTTAGGAACAGCTGGTGAAACGGTCATTTTGAATAATACCCCCTTCCTTATAAAATGCTCTTGACCTTAGTCATAATGTCATAATCTATAATACCGACTCCGGGCATAAGCAGGGTTTCGATGGGTATGGTCTCACCGTAAATCTCCTGACGTATTAGCCGGAACAGCTGACCATAAGCAGATTCAGCCACCAACATTTTTTTGGCGCCGCTCTTAGCAATCGTGTCACGCAACTGCTGTTCCGGAAAGGGGCGCAGGGTGATGGGTCTGAAATATCCAGCTTTTATCCCCTGGTCACGCAGTAACTTTACGGCATCATCCGCCGCCCTGGAGACTACTCCGTGAGATACAATGATTATTTCGGCATCATCACATTCTTTTTGTTCATATTCAACCAATTCGGGAATGATACGTTCATATTCTGCGGCGTGCTGCATAACCACATCATATAATTCCTCTTCCAGGCTATAAATATTGCACAAGTGCTGCACCTCACGGTCAGCTCCTATATGTCCCGCCTTGCCGATGAGCGGATAAGGGGTCACCATTTCGATACCACGCTCTTGTGGTTCGTATATAGTCAAAGGCTCTCTCATTTTGGCCTGATACCCGTCTCCCAGAATGAACGTCGGGAAACGGTACTTCCAGGCTGAGTTAAAACCCTTGATTACATAATCAAATATTTCCTGATGAGTGGCAGTGGAATACACTATGCGGTTGCCTTCTCCATTGCCGCCATAGGTGGTCAAAGTGACCTCTTGTTGCGAGTATACAACCGTACCGGAAGACGGCCCGCCACGCTGCTGAATGACTGCCACCAGTGGCAGCCGCATAGCCTCTGCCATGCCAAAAGGTTCCTGCATCAGAACATTGCCTGGGCCTGCCGTTGCCGTAAATGCTTTTTTACCCGCTTGTACTGCTCCGCAAACTGTAAAACCGGCTGATATCTCGTCTTCGGTCTGCAGGAATTCCCTCCCGAATTTAGGTGCCAGGCGGGTCCAATAATGCATTACCTCATTTTGTGGTGTAATGGGATATCCAAACATGACCTCTGCTCCCGCAGCCAGCGCAGCCCAGGTCACAGTCTCATTACCGGTCATAAATGCCTTTTTACTTTCGCCAATCGTTGACTGCATAATACTTCGAGCACCTCCCGTTTTTAAAATCGATGCGTATTCTCACTTCCACATAGCTCCGGGCATATACCGCTTGATGTATTTAACCGGCACAGGGAACCGTTCTTCGGGGATTTCTCCCCTTAATTTCTCATCAACAGCCACATACTCGACTGTCAGTCCCAGTTGCCTGGCTGCCGTGAATACGATCTGGTTGGCTGTCAACACCAGTTCGGTGTCAGTGTCTTCTCCCAGGTGGCTGTTGGCGATTATCGCATCAACCCGACCCAGGTCGCGGAGGTATTCCACGATTCTATCGCGAGAATTGGTCATGGGGCGCAGGGCATTAATCACAGCCAAGATGCGCAGATGGGGTGATTCGTAAGCCCCTTCCACCAAATTCAGAGTGCGTGCACCCATCACGCCATAACCCACATCCAGAATAATATCCCCTTCACGCCATAAGGCCCATCGGGCCTGCGGGGTCAGCATAGCCCCGGTTTCACCCAGTCCAAAGGTATCCTCACTGGACATGCTGATAACTTCCAAGCCTTTCTCTTCCAACAGAATTTTCAGAGGCCTTAGAGTATAAAATGGCTCTACGGTATCCAAATCCACCAAGACCACTTTACGCCCCTGCCGCTTCAATTCCAGAGCCCGGTTGATTGCCATTTCACTCTTGCCGCTGGCATATTCTCCTATGTAAGCTTCGATGATTATATTTGTCTGGGACTGAAACCGGAACACCTCCTAACAGGTAATAGTATAAGTATAAAGTAGGGTTAATTGTGCGTCAATAATATAAATTTGCTCTGCAAATAATACTCACATTGAACAATATATGTTATCTCTAGTTTTGGGCTATGGAGCAGAGCTTTATTATTATGCCCCATAACCTGTTTTCTAGGTAATCCGACTTGCGCCCACAAAAAAAGAGACTGTCTTCCAGTCTCCATTAAGCTTTGGTTGCAGAGCTATTATTTAAGCAAATATTGAAAGGCTACCAGGAGCAGCACTCCTGGAACTCCCAAAAACCCCGCTATTAAAATTGTGATGAGGTTGACAGGAATGAAAAAGGCGAAATAACCGGCCACATAGTTGAATATCATCAGTAAAACCAGGCCTACTGCCGAGTTAAGGGCTAGTTTCCACAATAACTGGATTGGTTTCAAAAATACTTTTAGGACAAAGTAAAGGATCAACACCACTGCAATCGCGGCTATAACCACATTGGTACCGGGCATCTCTATTACCCCCTGCCATTTATACCGGGTTTGTCGGTCCGTTTCTTTAGCGCCTGCCGTTTGGCCTGCTTGATAAGAAAATCGTAACGCTTTTCGGCAGCCTTGAGTTTGAACACCGCGCATTCGATAAGATCCGGGTCTTCTGCCCGGGAAAACAGATTATAGGCACAGTCCAGTTCCTGTTTGGCCATATTCAGCATCTGTTCCGGCCCATAGGCATCAATTGCCGGCTCTTCTTTCATACTCATATAATTCTTGGTTTTTTCCCACAGCTTACTGGCCAATCCCATGACATACCTCCTGGCGGGTGCTGTTTACTTCCATCTTATGCCAGAAGGTTTTTCTATATGTCAGATTTCTTTGCGGCCTTCTATGGCTTTGCGCAGGGTGATCTCATCGGTGTACTCGATGTCTCCCCCTACCGGCAGGCCGTGCGCCAAACGGGTAATGCGCACCGGGTATGATGAAGCCAGGCTGGCTATGTATCTTGACAAGACCTCGCCATCTATATCCGGATTCAATGCCAGAATCAATTCCCTGACTTCCCCTGACGATATTTGGGACAATAGCGGAGTAAAGTCCAGGTCTTCAAGGCTGCGGTCGCCCATCAATTTAAACTCTTTATTGATTACATAATAGCGCCCCCGATAGCCGCTGCGTTCAATAGCCATAACATCGCTGGCTTCCTCGGCGACGCATAACAAAGCCCTATCTCTGCTCAAATCCCGGCAAATGACGCAAGGATCTGTTTCCGTCAAATACCCGCACTGACTGCAGGGTCTGACCGTGTCGCGAGCTTGAACAATAGCCTCCGCCAGGGCTTGGGCCTGTGACTCCGGCGCCTTGAGCAGATGCAGGGCCAGTCTCTGGGCTGTTTTAGGGCCTATAGTGGGCAGCTTTTGCAGTTGCTCTATCAAATTTTCCAGGGAACGGGTTAATCTCATTGCTGTAATCCGATCATAGGGAAGTTGACTATTTCTACAATCCGGGGATATTGAAACCACCAGTTATCTTGGCCATCTCGCCGGATACCATATCCTGAGATTTTTTTACTGCTTCATTTACCGCTGCTATTATCATGTCTTCCAGCATTTCAACATCATCAGGATCAACTGCTTCAGGAGTTATTTTAAGGCTAAGGATCTCCTGTTTGCCATTGACCCGAACCGTAACCGCTCCCCCTCCGGCAGTGACCTCTAACTCCCGCTTATGCAGTTCCTCTTGCATCTGTACGATCTGTTCCTGCACCTTGCGGGCCTCTTTCATCATCTTATTCATGTTAGCGCCGCCCATAGGGTTGAATTTCATAACCATTCCTCCTACTCCTTAACTTCCACTATTTCTTCGCCGAACAATTCCCGGGCCTTTTTTACCACTGGATGCTGAGTGTCATCATCGTCCAGGAAAACCAATCTGACCGTCGCTGAACGTCCCCAGACCTCTTTGACGGCTTCCTCCAAAATGCTTTTGTTAGCGTTTTCTTCCAACTTCTCCTTGTGGAATTTATAGGCCTTTTTGAAGCCGATGACCACCTCCTGCGGATTGTGTTGCAGCAGCTTGCCCTGTGCCAGCAATGCGTGCGTGGGTATCTTCTTTTCTTTTACCGCAGCCAGTAATCTGGTCCATTCTTGTTGGGAGGCTTTGCCTTCTTGTTTGGCTCGGGCTGATTTATTAACCGTTGCCGGGCTTCTGCCTTCGTCTGAGGGGTTCTCAGCAGCGCGGGCTGTTTTTTTCGGGGCTGCGGCCGGAGCACTGCCCGGCGCCAGGCTACTGTCTTCACCGGCCGTTTCAGACGGAACCGCCATCAATTCCAGGAAAGCCAGTTCCAATTGGAAACGATTGCCTTCACTGTACCGTAAGCGGTCAGCACCAGCCATCAAGGTGTTCAAGGCCTTCATGGTGCTAGATATATCGGTTTGTTCTCGCAGGCTTTGCAGGTGAGGCCGGGTGGATTCGGTCACTACAGCCAGTTCAGCATCATTGCCCAGGAGCGAGTATACTATCAGATCGCGCAGAAACAGAATCGCCTCCCGAACTATCTGCTGAGCTTCTTTGCCTTGCTGCAGCGCATTGCCGAGCATCTCGATAACCGTCCTCACATCGCGGGCAAAAACCGCTGCCATCAGCCGGCTGAGATACATGTCATCGACCAGCCCCATCACATCCAGGGCATCGGTTTTGCTTATTGCCGCTCCTTTATATGAATAGATCTGGTCCAGACTGCTCAAAGCGTCTCTCAGCCCTCCGTTGGCCCGTCTGGCAATCAGGTCAAAAGCTTCGTCAGAGACAGTCATATTATTGCTCAAGGCCACCTGCCTGAGCCGTTCCACAATTTCGCCAGCTGTGAGGCGACGGAAATGATAGCTCTGGCAGCGGGATAATATAGTGGCCGGAATCTTTTGCAGCTCTGTGGTAGCCAAGATAAAGATAACTGAGTCAGGGGGGTCTTCCAGTGTCTTTAACAGAGCATTAAAGGCCTCGGTAGTAAGCATGTGCACTTCATCGATTATGTAAACCTTCTTTTTCCCCTGCGCAGGCAGCATGCGCACCTTTTCCCGCAGATCGCGGATCTCATCGATGCCGCGGTTGGAGGCCGCGTCTATTTCGATCACATCCATGAAATTCCCCTGCAGGATGTCCTCACAATAGGAACACTGATTACATGGCTCCCCTTCCCGGGGCTGGGCACAGTTTACTGCCCGGGCGACAATTTTTGCCATACTGGTTTTACCGGTGCCCCGGGGACCCGAAAACAGATAGGCATGGGAAATGCGTCCCTGCTTAAGCGCATTCTGCAAGGCCCTCACCGTTTTTTCCTGCCCCACCACTTCAGCAAAACTCTGTGGTCGCCAAGCTCTGTATAAAGCCATATAGGACACGGTATTCACTCCTTCCCAGCATGCGCCGCAGCCTTTCCGATAACATGTAGATTCTCGGGTAAAGGGGCGGTTTCCTGCTCCAAAATCAAAAACAGCAGGTATATCCTGCCGTCCCATACCGCTGTAAAATATAATTAAGCCGTGCACCTGGCCTCGAATATACCCTCCAAGCGTTACCACAGCAGTTAGCTCCACCCAGGCTTCCCTTCGTCACATAAGATGGACCTCTTAGTGCTGCTTCCTTCCGGATCTGACACGGTTCAAGATGTCTCATTGCGAAGGACCCAGATTTCGACGCCACTTATTGCAGGCAGACCCTACAGGATATACCCTCGGCTCAGGACTTCGACCCTGCTATAGCGGGTTGCAGGTTACAGGGCACCGCTAATTCCCCATCTAGCACGGCAAATCT
>DHGD01000092.1:5163-8337 GCA_002402575.1 Syntrophomonas sp. UBA4807 | reverse complement strand
CCGGTCGCCGGCACAGCAGCTACTATTATTGCGCCGTCTCAGCGTGCTGTAAGGCAGGTCCGCCCGCTCTATCAGCAAATCAACAAGCGCAAAAGCAACCGCAGGCGTTTTGTCGTGCCGGCCCCCGCTTTACGTGCTATGAGCTTGTTTNNCCTCCAGGTAGAAGCCTGGACCCACCGGGATTATTAGAAAAATAAAGGAATTTCGGTACAAAGTCTGAAATCCCTTAACAATTCGTATGATGGCGGAGAGGGCGGGATTCGAACCCGCGAGACAGGTATTAGCCGCCTACTCGATTTCCAATCGAGCGCCTTCAGCCGAACTCAGCCACCTCTCCATGCGTATTAAGTTTGATCCTCTAAAATTATATCTTCACAATCGCTTTTGGTCAATTGGCGGAGAGAGTGAGATTCGAACTCACGAGACGGGGTTTAACCGCCTACTCGATTTCGAGTCGAGCGCCTTCGACCAGCTCGGCCATCTCTCCTCAAATCCTTAAAAAATTCATTCAACAGACAGGCACAATCCCCTTCCAGAACACCCGCAACCACCTGAATATGATGATTCAAACCCGGAAAGCGGACTACATCCAAGATGGAGCCGGCGGCGCCGGCCTTGCTGTCCCTGGCACCATATACCAGTCTGCCCAGACGGGCGTTTACCATGGCTCCCGCACACATGGCGCAAGGCTCCAAGGTACAATACAGGGTAGCGTCATTCAAGCGCCAGCGTTGCAAATTTCTGGCGGCCTGCCGCAGAGCGATCAGCTCGGCATGAGCGGTAGCATCCTGTTGCTGTTCCTTTTCGTTGCAGGTCTGGGCAACGATGCTATCGCCAACTACTACCACTGCCCCGATGGGGATATCCCCGGCTTTATAAGCCTCGCGGGCTGATTCCAGAGCCATCTGCATATATTGTTCATCCCTTGTCACAGGGTTCACCCTCAAATGGTGCGCCCGAAGGGACTCGAACCCCCGACCCACGGTTTAGGAAACCGTTGCTCTATCCTGCTGAGCTACGGGCGCCGGATTTCTTATGCAGCACATTTCCTGGTAAAATAATGGCGCGCCCGGCAGGATTCGAACCTGCGACCTCCAGATTCGTAGTCTGTTACTCTATCCAGCTGAGCTACGGGCGCGTGAGTGCATTGATTCAGTTGTGTTGGAACCTTAGGAGCATAAAAATGGCGGAGAGAGAGGGATTCGAACCCTCGAGACAGGTTTAAGCCCGTCTACTCGCTTAGCAGGCGAGCGCCTTCAGCCTANNACTTTTCCTGCTTATGCTCTTTTGCAAAGTGGCGGAGGAGGTGGGATTCGAACCCACGGAACCCGCAAAGGTTCAACGGTTTTCAAGACCGCCTCCTTCAACCGCTCGGACACCCCTCCATTGCGAAGGTCCATTCCGTATCCAATGCAAAAGCTAGTATATCACAGGGCCAGTTCGATGTCAACCAGCCTTGCATTCCGATTACATGGGCCTGATTACTTCCAAGCCGCCCATATAGGGGCGCAGCGCCTCTGGTATTACAACACTCCCGTCGGCCTCCTGGTAGTTCTCCAGTATAGCCGCAACGGTACGGCCTACCGCCACCCCGGAACCGTTTAAGGTATGCACGTATTGCGGGCGGGATTTGGCGTCCGGCCGGAAGCGGATGTTGGCCCGCCGGGCCTGGAAATCCTCGCAGTTGGAGCAGGAGGATATCTCCTTATAAGCCTGGTAGCTGGGCATCCACACTTCCAAGTCATAGGTCTTGGCGGAAGAAAAGCCCATATCGCCAGTGCTCAGCAACACCACCCGGTAGGGCAGTAGCAACAGTTGTAAAACCCTCTCCGCATCCCGGGTGAGCTTCTCTAATTCTTCATAAGAATGTTTTGGGGCGGTGATTTTTACCAATTCAACTTTATTGAACTGGTGCTGGCGGATCACCCCGCGGGTATCTCGTCCGTGAGAACCGGCTTCGGCACGGAAACAGGGTGTGTATGCGGTCAGGTAGATGGGCAGTTGCGCACCATCCAAAATCTCCTCACGATAAAGATTGGTTAATGGCACCTCAGCAGTGGGCACCAAGTACATCTCGCGGCCTTCGACTTTAAACATATCTTCGGCAAATTTGGGCAGTTGCCCGGTTCCAGTCATACAATCAGCGCTAACCATGAAGGGCGGCAGGATTTCCCGGTAGCCATGCTGTCCGGTGTGTACATCCAGATAGAAATTGATAACCGCGCGTTCCAGTCGTGCGCCAGCCCCTTTATATACGGTGAAACGGGCTCCCGATAATTTGGCGGCACGCTCGAAATCCAGCACGTCCAGTTCCGGTCCCAAATCCCAGTGTGCTTTGGCCTCAAAGTCGAAGCTGCGCGGGACTCCCCAGCGGCGCATTTCTACATTGTCATTCTCGTCAAGTCCTACCGGCACTGATTCATGTGGCATATTGGGGATGTTGAGCAGAATATTATCCAAGTTGGCCTCGATAGCTTTGAGCTGCTCATCGAGGGTTTTTATCTCCACCCCCACCCGGCGCACCTGTTCTATCAAGGCGGTGGCTTCCAGGTCGTTTTTCTTCATCCGTCCCACTTCCAGGGAGGCGTTGTTGCGAAAACCCTTGAGTTCCTCAACCTTGGCTAAAATGGAGCGTCGCTCTTCATCCAGAGCGATAAAACGGTCCAGGGCGCCGCTGATATTCCTCTTTTCCAGGGCGGCTTCCACCACTTGAGGTTTGGCACGAATCAATTTGGCATCCAGCATAGCGATACCTCCCTAAAACATTGACTAAAAATACAGGAGCTTGGGTTTGCCGACAATACCATCCAGTTTGCCCAGGGACTCCAAGACATCATCTTCGGCCTTGTTGTCTACATTAAGCAGCATAATGGCTATATCGCCTTTGGTCTTGCGGGCGGTTTTCATTGAGGCTATATTCACCCCGGCATCACCCAAAGCGGTGGCGAACGGGCCTATCACCCGCGGACGGTCTTCATTCTTGACTATGATCACATAGCCCTCCAGGTCGTTTTCGGTCTCATAACCGTTGATCTCCACCAAAAGCGGATTTCTGGCTCTGGATACCGTGCCCGCCAGCTCCAGGGTATAGTCGTTGCCAAACAATTTTGCCGTAATAACATTTTTATAGCGCCGGGCGCTCTGCTCTTCTTTATGCTCGAAGACCACGATTCC